>DASTQX010000620.1:0-14245 GCA_035761505.1 Pyrinomonadaceae bacterium | reverse complement strand
TCGGCGGGCGTGGCCGAGGCGTGACGCGCTTCGGCGCGCTTCGGCGCGACGAATTCGGGGCGGGCTTCGACGGCGGTTTCGGGCCTCTCGTCGAAGACACGCGCCGTGGCGGTGGCGGCGGCGCGCGTCGAGCCGCCACGACCCGCGTGCGGCGGAGGCATTTCGGGCCGACGCGCGCGCTCGATGCGGCGCAGGGCGGCCTGCACAAGCGGATTCAACTCCACCGTTTCGGCGGGCTGCGGGGGAACGAGGCCGAGTTGCTTGGCCGCCTCCGTCGAGTTCTTCGGCTCGGAAGTGTTGGTCGCGTCCGCGTGTCCCGAACGTCCCGCGTCCGGCTCGCCGCCCGTCGCGCCTTCGGCCTCAAGGGCGGCTTCGCGGGCGCGCTTCTGCTGGATTTCGCGGAAGCGCTCGCTCAGCTCTTTGCGCCAAGCGGGGCGGTTGCGGTGCGCGCCGGGGAATTCGATGAGGGTCGAGCCGTTCGTCTGCGGCGCGGTCTGCAAGGATTCGTTCGAGTTTTCGGTCATGGCTCAAGCTTCGACCTGCTGCCGGGGGGCTCGGCGGCGGGCGGATTCTCTTCGTTTCAAGTAATACAGATTGTCATTCGGGACGAAGGGCCGTAGCCGGGTAAACCCATGCCCATTGCGGAGTCGCGGCGGATGCTATCAGAAGTTACTTTAAGTCGTCAACCAGAAAATACACAAGAGACTGTATTTGGGAGGCGGGAGGGCACAACATTTTGAAGGGCCGCGCCTGACTCCGGCGGGCCGAAACGTGGCAGGTTTTGGGCGGCGGCGGGGCGGAGTCTCGACACTCCCGGCCCCTCCGAAACTTACTTGATGAGCGTGCCGGTGCGGCCCCAGCGCGTGTTGTTGAAGAAATCGGAGAGGAAGCCGAAGCGCCCGTCGCTGCGGGGGGCGGAGCTGTCGTAAGACCAGATGACGAACATCGCGCGACCGACGACCAGTTGGCGCGGGACGGTTCCCCACGCGCGGCTGTCGGTGGAGTTGTCGCGGTTGTCGCCCATCACGAAGTATTCGTTGTCAGGAATCTTGTACGGCCTTTTGACGGCGTTCGGGAAGTCGGACATCGAGGCGGCGCGCTCCGGGTCTTCGCTGTAATAGACCGTGTAGGGCTCGCCGCGCTCGCCCGCCGGGTACGAGAGGTCTTTGAGTTCCGCGTCGTCGTTGCCGAGTTGCGGGTCGCGGGCCGTGACGCGGTATTCGGGCAGGAGCTTGCCATCGGCATAGACGTTCGAGCCGCGCACCTCGATGATCTCGCCGGGCAGGCCGATGACGCGCTTGATGAAGAGCGTCTTGTAGCGGACGACTTCCTTGTTGGTGTTGATGTCGGAAGGGTACTTAAAGACGATGATGTCGCCGCGCCGGATTTCGCGTTGCGGGAGGAAGGGGAGCGGCGTGCCGGGCGCGAAGATGAACTTGTTGATAAGGAAGCGGTCGCCGACGAAGATGGTGTTCTCCATCGAGGCCGAGGGGACTTCCGCCGCCTGCGCGACGAAGGTCATGAAGAAGAGCGCCATGATGATGGGGACGACGCCCGACTCGAAATACTCGCGCAGCAGGGAGCGCGGCGGCCCGGCCTCCTCCTCCTCCGCGCGCTCCTCGTGCTCGTCCGGCGTCTCCGCCGCGCTCTCTTCCCGCTCCTCGCCCTGACCCTTCAACACAGAAGCCATCTCCACCAAGCCCTTTCAAGAGTGAGCAGTAAGCAGTAAGCGGTGAGCAGTAAGCGGTGAGCCGTCGTGATGATTTCACATTTGAGATTTCTTCAACTGCTCACTGCTCACAGCTCACTGCTCACTCTTCACTGTCTTCACAGTGGTTGTCTCCCGGCGAAGCCGGATTCGAGGTCGTGCCACCATTCGATGTGGTCGCCTTCGCCGCCCTGCCAGCAGAGGAGGACGACGCGCCCGTCGCGCATCGAGGGGAAGTCTATCAGGCCGCGCTCGTAGTCTTTGATCTGCACGCCGAGGGCTTCGAGCTGGCTCGCGTTCTCGGCGAGGTTGTAGAGCGTCTTGACGTACTTGGTGCCGCCCGGCATCCCGCCGCCGCCGAGTTGCGCGCCCTCGGAGGCGTGGCGCGCGGCCTCCTGCTGCTCGGTCATGTAACGGTAGGCGCGCTGGATGGCCCCCACCACCCGGCTCACGGTCGGCAGCAGCGCGTTCGCTTCCTCGACGGTAAAAAGCTTCATAAAAGGTGATGAGCGATAAGTGATAGGTGATGAGGAAGAGCTTCACACTTATCACTCATCACTTATCTCTTATCACCGAGCCTATTGGTCATCCGTGATACGGATGAAGTCGGCCTGACTGGCGAACTGGTCGGTCTCGTCGCCGAGACTGTTTTCGGCCATGATGTGGGCGACCGTCTCCTCGAAAGTCTCGTGGCTCTCGATGACGGTGGCTTCGCAGCGCGCGGGGCCGTCTTCTTCTTCGCCTTCGGGCGCGAGGTCTGCGTCGCGGTGCGGCTCGGCCTCGGACGGGCGCGGCTGCTGCGGCCCGTTGTTGCCGTGGTGGTTGTTGCTGTGCAGGAAGGCGGGCGTCTGCGCCTCCTGCGGGTGGTGTTCGTAGTAACGGTGCGTGTGCTGCGCCTCTTTGCGCACCTTGTCGGCGATCTCGCCGAGGTCTATGAAGTAGTCGGCCACGTCAATGAGCTTCGGCGCGGTGTTCGAGCGGAAGCCCGCGACCTCGACGCGGCAGCCCTTGTAGGCGACGGCGTTGACGGCATAGACGAAATCCTCGTCGCCGGAGACGAGCACCGCCGTGTCGTAGCGCCCCGCGAGCGAGAGCATGTCAACGGCGATTTCCACGTCCAAGTTGGCCTTGCGCGTCCCGTCGTAGAAGGTCTTCAGCTCCTTGTGGATGACGCGGAAGCCGTTGCGCCGCATCCAGAGCAGAAAGCCCTGCTGGCGCTCGGCCCCCACGTCCACGCCCGTGTAGAAGAAGGCGCGCAGAAGCCGCCCGTCGCCCAGAAGGACGCGCAGGAGCTTGTTGTAATCTATGTCAATGTTGTGGAAGCGGGCCGCGTGAAAAAGGTTGTTGCCGTCAATGAAAACCGCCACTCTGCCTCTGTAACCTAACTGCCACGAAATGTTGTTAGTCGGATCAAAATGCATGCGGAAAACACCCCGTTCGAGTTTCTGATTCGTTCGCTTTCAAATAACAGTAGTGCCTAGAATGCCGCCGCCGGGCGCGGGAGGTCAAGCCGGGAAAGCCTTTTTGCCCCCGTGGCCGCCGCGCCGCCGCCGCGACTCAGGCTCCGTTCGCGGTCGTCGCCGCGAGTTGCTCGCCCGTCAAGGCGTCCACATAGACGAGGAGCGGCGGGCCTTGCGCGCCGAGATAAATCTCCCACGCGAGATGGAGTTCGAGCGCGGGCTCTTCGCCTTCACGCCGGATGGGGAAGACGACCAACTCGCGCGCCGTCGCGTCGCCGGTCGCCGCGACCGTGCGCGTCTGTTGATTCCCGGCGGCGTCCGTGTAAGTGACGACGCGCTCCGTGAGCGTGGCGACGGCCTTCTCGGCGGTCAGGCGCTGGCCGCGGAAAGAGGCAATCGCGGCGCGCAGGCGCTCGGTGTCGGGGATGGCCGTGCTGGAAAGTCCCGTCACGCGGAGGTCGGGCGTGAAGGTCACTTCGAGGTCGCCGTAGCCGTTGCGCAAGGGGAAGCGGAAAGGCGCTTGCCGATAACGAGCGCGGCGCGCGCCGCCCGCGACTCCGGTAATCTCGACGAGCGACAGCTCGCCCGACGCGACGCCGAGCAGCGGCCCCACGCTCTCGATGAAGCGGCGGAGCGATTCGCGCGTCTCTTCCTCGGACTGTTCCTGCTCGTCTTTGATGATGACGCGCGGCATCTGCGGGAACGCCGGAAGGTTGGCGGGCAAGGCGGTGAGCGTCGCGGTGACGGGCCGGAGCTCCGGCGTCGGGCGCGCTTCGGCGTTCGCCGCGCCGAGCATGTTCGTCCAAGCGGCGAGCGCGAGTTCCTCCCGTTCGGGGTCGGCGGCGAGGATGATGGGGTACGGCTGATCTCCCGCGCCGCGCGGGCGCGAAGGGTCTGCGGGCCGGGTCGTGGCGGCGCAGGCGCACAAGAGCGCCGCGAGCGAGGCTAAGAGGCTCGCGCTTAAAATCCGGCGCGGGTGGAGATGAAAAAGAGAGCGCATCGTCGAAGACCGAAATTTGATGACGGGGGAAACGCCGGGAAGGATTATACTCAAGAACAGACTTTGGGCAATCGCCTCCGAGCTTTTGAGGCTTCAACGGAAGCGGGGAGTTGATTCTTGTCTCAGGATGAAGAGATGTCGGCCCTGTCGGAGTTGTTGGGGCCGGGCGAGAGCACGCCGCGCAGGTTCAGCGCCGGTGAGTTGGTGGCGTGCGGCGAGTGCGCGCGGGCCAACCCGCCGACGCGGATGAACTGCATCTACTGCGGCGCGGCGCTGCCCGTCACGGCGGAGAGCGAGGCGCTGCGGCGACCGACGCTCAGGAAGTTGGAGGAGTGGGAGAACGGCTTCAACCTCGTCCTATCGCCGCGCCGCGAAGCGAAGAGCCCGTCGCCGGAGGCGCTCGCCGAGGCGGCGGACTTGCTGCGGCTCGAAGCGGCGCAGCTTTCGGCGTGCGTCGAGGCGGGCACAGCGCTTCCGGTCGCGCGCGCGGCGACGTTGGAAGAAGCGCAACTCATCGAGCGTCGTCTCAGAGCGCTCGGCCTTTCGGTCGAAGCCGTCTCGGACGAAGAACTCGGCGCGTCGAAGATGCCGAAGCGCATCCGCGCTTTGGAAATTACGGACGACGAACTCGTCGGCTGGGGCGGGCCTGAAGAAGATGCTGGCGGTGTTGCGTGGGGCGAGGTCGAGTTGTTCGTCGCGGGGCGCATCTTCACGAAGCGCTTGGAGGTTGAAGAGGTGCGAAAGCGGCTCAAAGGCCGACAGGAGACGATTGACGCGCGCGAGATGCTGTTCGACGAAGCCGTGCTCGACATTTTCCACGCCTCGGACGAGGGCGGCGCGGGCTGGCGCATCATGGCCGAGAGTTTCGACTACTCTTGCCTCGGCGCGCGCAAAGGCTTGCTCGCGCGCGACAACTTCAACACGCTCGTCGAGACTCTGCGCGCGCGCGCGTTGACGGCTGAGTTCGACGAGGATTACGTGCGGCTTCGACACCTGCTCGCGGCGGTCTGGCCGCTCGCGGAGCGCACCGAATCGCTCGGCCTGCGGAGAAGCAGGCCGGGCCGCCTGAGTACCGAGGCGGTGACGACGGCCAGCAACGAGATGCAGTTCACGCGCTACGCGCGTCTGCGCCAAGTCCTCGCGCGGAAGGGGCGCAAGCGACTCACATGAAACACCGGCGCGGTCACACACGTCCCGACGGCGGCGGCCACGCGCCGCGCGGGAAAGAGACTCCCGTCGAACGGCGCGGGAAGGAGACTCGCGGCGAGAGTCCGTCGAGGGATTCGCGGCGCGGCGAGAGGTCGGAGCAAGGTGCTCGGCGCGACGCGAGGCCGGAGCGCGAGAGCCGGAGAGATTCCATGCGCGAGCGTCCGAGAGATTCCGTGCGCGAGCGTCAGGCGCAGGTTGAGGGCAGGCATCCGCCGCGCGTCGAAGGCGAGACGAGCCAGATGGCTTCTGCTGCGCGCGTGTCTTCGGAGTCCGACGACGCGCACGTCTTCGGCGTCCAGCCGGTACTCGAAACTTTGCGCGCCGGTCTGCGCCCGGTCGAGCGCATCACGGTCGCCGAGGGCGCGCACGAAGCGCGGCTGCACGAGATCATCGAACTGGCGCGCGGGGCGGGTGTTCCGGTGCGGCGCGTCCCTCGCGCAGAGCTGCAACGCGTGGCGGCGGGCGCGAATCATCAGGGCGTCGTCGCCACGGTCGCGGCGGCGCGTTACTGGCGGACGGAAGAGTTGCTGGATGCACTCGCCGCGCGCGTGGGGACTGAAGACCCGCCGCTCGCGCTCGTCCTCGACGGCGTGGAAGACCCGCGCAACCTCGGCGCGATCATCAGGACGGCGGAGTGCGCGGGCGCTCACGGCCTCTTCGTCCCCGAACGCCGCGCCGCCGGGCTCACCGAGACGGTGGCGAAGGCGGCGGCGGGCGCGCTCGAATACGTGCCGGTCGCGCGCGCGGCGAACGTCGTGCGCTTAATCGAAGAGTTGAAGGGGCGCGGCGTGTGGACAATCGGCACGTCGGCTGACGCGCGCACGGACTACACGGGCTGGGACTGGACGCAGCCCTGCGCGCTCCTGCTCGGCGGCGAGGGCGAGGGCTTGCGCCGACTCGTCCGCGAGCGCTGCGACGTGCTGGTGAGCGTCCCCTTGCGCGGCAAGATCGAGTCGCTCAACGTGTCGGTCGCCGCCGGCGTCGTGCTCTACGAAGCGGTCAGGCAGAGAACCGCGGCGAGAGCAGCCGCGTATAAAGGAACGGTGAACGCGGAACGCTGAGCGCTGAACTGAAAACCGCTTCTCTTAAATTCAGCGTTCCGCGTTCACCGTTTGACGGATGAGGAGGAGCCGAGATGTATTGTCCGAAGTGCGCGATTCAAAACGGCGACGACGCGAAGTTCTGCCGCTCATGCGGGGCCGACATCAGCCTCGTGCCGGATGCCATGTCCGGTCAGTTGTCGGAGAGGCTCGCCGCCGCCGAGTCGGGCAAGTCGCTCTCACGCAATGACACGCGGAAAGGCCCGCCGAGCATCGAGAGGGCGGTGCGTTCCTTCTTCACGGGCCTTGCCTTCTTCTGCGTCGCCTTCGCGGTGCGCTCATACGCGCCCGCCGGGCATCTCTGGTGGTTCTGGATGTTTATCCCGGCGTTCGCCGGGTTCGGCGACGGCGTCGCCACCTACCTGCGCTTGAAGGAAGAGCGAAAGAGGCTCGCGCCGCCCTCGTTCGTCCCCGCGCCGAACTACGTCCCCGCGACCGCGCACGTCGGCGCGTTGCCGCCGCGCGACACGGGCGAGATGGTCAGGCCGCCGAGCGTCACCGAAGCGACGACGCGCCACCTCGCCGTCCCCGTCGAGCGCCAGCCGAAGGACTTGTAAGCCGCGACGACTCGCGCGCGCGTGTCTTCGCGCGCTGAGTCTGAGGCCGCAAGGAGGACGCGCCGCGATGTACTGCCCGAAATGCGGAGTTCACAATCTTGAGGACGCGAAGTTCTGCCGCGCGTGCGGCGCGGACATCCGTCTCGTGCCGCAGGCGCTCACGGGCCACCTGCCGGAAGGCGCGTTCGGCGTGGACGAAGTCGAGGAGCTTGAAGAAAAGGGGCGGAAGGAGCGCAAGTATAAATTCAAGAAGCCGCCAACGCTCGAAAAGGGTTTGGAGAACGTCTTCTGCGGCCTCGCCTTCATCATCATTTTCCTGCTCGGCTTCTTCTACATGCGCGGGCTGTTCATGGTCTGGGTCTGGGCCATCATCCCCGCGATGACCTGCATCGGCGAAGGGATAGGCCAGATTATCCGCGCGCGCTCCGCACAGCACGCGCTCCCCCCGGCGGACACTTTCCGCCCCGCCTCACCGCTCCCCCACGCGCCCGCGCGCGAACTCCCCGCCGCCGACACCAGCGAGATTAAACGCCCGCCCGCCTCCGTCACCGAGAACACCACGCGCCACCTCGCCGCGCCGCGCAAGCCGACGGCGGGCGACGCTTAAGACTCTCCGAGGTGTATAGTTGTCTCTCGGAAACTTCCATGACGATGAGCGAGAACAAGGCCCGCGTCTGTGTCCCCGTCCGCGTGCGCCGCGCCGCCGAATTGCCGGGGGCCGTCGCGCGCGCCGCCGAAGTCGCCGACGTGGTAGAACTGCGCCTCGACTACCTCGAAGAGAATCAACTCGCACCGGCCCTCCAACAACTCGGCGAGTTGCGACGCGCACACACGCGGCCCTTCATCTACACCCTCCGTCCGTCCGAGCAGGGCGGCGCTCGTCAACTCACACACGAAGAGCGCGTCGCCTTCTGGATGAATCTTTTCCAAAACACGCGCGCCGCGCTCGTTGAAGAGACGGACTTCGCCGACCTCGAACTCGACCTGCTCGAATCGCCGAGCGGCCCAAGTCTTCTGGACGCCGCCGGACGCCTCAAAATCATCTGCTCCTTCCACGACTTCGCGGGCCTGACCGCCGACCCCGAACAACTCGCCGAGCGGATGACGAAGACCCGCGCCGCCGTCCTCAAAATCGCCCTGCGCGTGAGGGAAGTGACCGGCTCTCTCAAGCTCTTCCGCCTGCTCGAACGCGCGCGCCGCGACGGGAGAGAGTTAATCGCCGTGGCGATGGACGAAGCAGGAATCGTGACGCGCGTCCTCGGCCCCTCGCGCGGCGGCTTCCTCACCTACGCCTCGCTCGACGCCGCGAGCGCGACCGCGCCCGGACAACTCGACGCGAGAGAGTTGCTTGAACTCTACCGCGTGCGCTCTCTCAGCATGGAGACACACATCCACGGCCTCGCCGGTCGCCCGGTCGCGCACTCGCTCTCGCCGCGCATCCACAACGCGGCCTTCAAGGCGCTCGGCCTCGACGCCGTCTATCTGCCCTTCGACGTGGGCGAGGTCGGCGAGTTCGTGCGCCGCATGATTCACCCGCGCACGCGCGAGCTTTCGTGGAACCTGCGCGGCCTGAGCGTCACCGCGCCGCACAAGCGCGCCGTCATCGAACACCTCGACCGCGTTGCGCCTTCGGCCAGAGAGATCGGCGCGGTCAACACCGTCGTCGTCGAAGGCGAAGAGCTTCACGGTTACAACACGGACGCCGACGCCGCGCTCGCGCCCCTGTCCGGCGTGGTCGAACTCGAAGGCGCGCGCGTGGCCTTAATCGGCGCGGGCGGCGCGGCGCGTGCGCTCCTCTGGAGCCTGCGCGCGCGCGGCGCGCACACGACCCTCTTCGCGCGCGACGCCGCGCGGGCCTCGGAGACGGCAGAAGAGTTCGGCGCGCGCGCCAGTCAACTCCGCGACGCGAGTTTCGACAACTACGAACTCGTCATCAACGCGACGCCCCTCGGCACGCGCGGGCGACAGGAAGGCGAGACGCCCGCCGACGCCGCGCAACTCCGGGGCGCGCGCCTCGTTTATGACCTCGTTTACAATCCCGCCGAGACGCGTCTCCTCCGCGAAGCGCGCGCCGCCGGGTGCGAGACGGTCGGCGGCCTCTCGATGCTCGTCGCGCAGGCCGCCGCGCAGTTCCGCCTCTGGACGGGCAGAGAAGCCCCGCTCGAAGTGATGCGCGCGGCGGCGGAAAAGCAGATGTCAGTGAAGAACTGACGCGCCGCCGGAGTTGATTTTCACGCCGTCCGGGCACGGCTGGGCGGGCGGGTTTTTAACATCTGACATCTAACATCTATCTTGATGGAACGTTACAGCAGACAAATTCTGTTCGAGGGCATCGGCGAGGCGGGGCAGGTGAAGCTGCGCGGGTCGCGGGCGCTGGTCTTGGGTTGCGGGGCGCTCGGCTCGGCGCAGGTCGAGACGCTGGCGCGGGCGGGGGTCGGTCGCGTGCGGGTGGTGGACAGGGATTTCGTGGAAGAGTCGAACTTGCAGCGACAGACGATGTTCACGGAGCGCGACGCGCGCGAGCGCGTGCCGAAGGCCGTGGCCGTCGCGCGGCGGGTCGGGGAGATTAACTCGGACGTGGAGTGCGAAGCGGTCGTCGCCGACGTGAACAACTCGAACGTCGAGCGTTTGATTGAAGGCTGCGACGTGGTGCTCGACGGGACGGACAATTTCGCCACGAGGTTCCTGCTGAACGACGCGTGCGTCAAGCATGAAGTGAGCTGGGTTTACGGCGCGGCGGTCGGCTCTTACGGCGTGACGATGACCATCAGGCCGCACGCGAGCCCGTGCCTGCGCTGCGTCTTCCCGGAAACTCCGGCGGCGGCGAGCGCGCCGACGTGCGACACGGCGGGCGTCATCATGCCGATTATCTCCGTCGTCGCCGCCGTGCAAGTCTCGGAGGCGCTGAAACTCCTGACGGGCAACGTCGAGCAGTTACATCATTCGTTGATGCAGTTCGACGTGTGGTGCAACGAGTGGCGGCGCGTGGCTCTGAAGGATCGCGCGCCGGATTGCGCGGCGTGCGCGCTCGGACGCTTCGACGCGTTGGAAGCGGAGGCGGGCGACTTGACGACCGTCTTGTGCGGGCGCGACGCCGTGCAGGTCACGCCGGGACAAGCGACGCGCGTGGACTTAAAGGCGCTGGCCGAGAGGCTGCGGGCGGCGGGCGAAGTGAAGGTCAACGAGTATCTCGTGCGGCTGCGCGCCGAGGGCTACGAGTTGACCGTCTTCGAGGACGCGCGCGCCATCGTCCGGGGGACGGATGATGCGGTGCTCGCGCGCTCTCTCTATGCGCGGTACGTCGGGGCTTGAAGTGTTGAGATGTCGTTGACCGTCGCCGGAGACGGGCCGCTGACTTGCCCTGCCTCTACAATTATCGGCGGGCGCGGTTTCCCGTGTTCCGCGTGTCGGGGTATGATTCAAGCGTCTCCCTCGATAATCTTGAAAACGTTTCCTTTGATTTGATGACGAACAAAAAATCCCTTCTTCGCACCGCCCGACTCTTCCTTCCGCTCTGCCTTTTGCTTTTCATCGTCGCGCCGCTCGCGCGCGCGGGCGGCCCCGTCGTGTGGGAGACGAGTTCGCGCGGGGAACTTTTGAACGGCGAGGCGCGCGGCGTCTCGGTGACGGACGCGGGCGCGCTGATGCTCGCGCCGCGCTTCACGCAGGTTTTCGACACCGAGCAGGCTTACGTCTGGTCGAGCGCGGTGGACTCGTCGGGCGTCGTCTATCTCGGCACGGGTCACGACGGTCGCATCTTCCGCGTCGGCGCGGACGGGCGCGGGTCGCTCCTTTATGACGCGGCGGAGTTGGACGTGACGGCGCTCGTCGTGGGGCGCGACGGCGCGTTGTATGCGGGCACTTCGCCGGACGGGAAGGTCTATCGCGTCGGCGCGGACGGGCGCGCGGAAGTTTATTTCGACCCGCCGGACAGGTACATCTGGTCGCTTGCCGTGTTGAATGACGGGGCGCTCGCCGTCGGCACGGGCGACACGGGCAAGCTCTACCGCGTGCGGGCGGCGGCGGCGAAGCCGGAAGAGTCTTTGCTCATTGACATCAACGAGACGCACGTCATGTCGCTCGTCGCCGACAGGCAGGGGAACTTGATTGCGGGGACAGACCCCGGCGGGCTCGTCCTGCGCGTCTCGCCGGAGGGGAAGGCGTTCGCGCTCTTCGACTCGCCGCTGCGCGAGATTCATTCGCTCGCGCTCGCGGCGGACGGGAGCGTCTATGCGCTCGCTCTGAGCGACGCGGCTTCGGGGCCGAAGCCCGCGAGTTCGACGACGACGCAAGCGACGACGGGGACGGGCGGCGGCACGGTGACGGGGACGGTGACGACCGTGGACGAGGGCGGGACGCAGGTCGCGCAGTTCGGGGGCGCGCAGCAGACGCCGCAGACGCGGAGCCGCAACGAGCTTCAGAACGCGCGGAGCGCCGTCTTCCGCATCGTGCCCGATGGCGGGACGGACGTGCTTTGGAGTTCGACGACGGTGACGGCCTTCTCGGTCGCCTCCGCGCCGCAGGGCGGGAGCGTGCTCGTCGGGACGAGCGACAAGGGGCGCATCTACTCGGTGACGGACGACGGGCGCGACACTCTGCTCGTCCAGTCGAGCGAAGATCAAATTTCGTCTCTGCTCGTCCGTGACCGTGAGGTCTTCGCCGCCTCTTCAAATCAGGGGAAGCTCTTCCGCTTCAACTCGGAGCCGGTGAGCGAGGGGACTTACGAGTCGCCCGTGCGCGACGCGCGCTTCGTCGCCTCCTGGGGGCGCATCTGGTGGCGCGGGCGCGGGCAGGTCGAGTTGCAGACGCGCACGGGCAATACCGAGCGGCCCGACGTGACCTGGAGCGAGTGGAGCGCGCCTTACAGAGACCCTTCGGGCGGAGCCATTGCGAGCCCGCGCGCGCGCTTCATCCAGTGGCGCGCGGTGCTGCGCGCGGGCGCGGGCGCGGGAGCCGCCGACTCGCGCGTCGAGGACGTGAGCGTCGTCTATCTGCCGCGCAACGTCGCGCCGGAGATTCTCTCCATCAACGTCCTGCCCGTCGGCGTCGCCTTACAGTCGGCGGTGCAGATTCCGGTTGACCCGAACCTCGAAGCGGCGGGGCTCGACCCTTCGCTCGTCGGCGCGCAAGTCCAGATACCGCCGCGCCGGACGTTCCAGCGCGGGGCCATCTCGCTTCAGTGGCAGGCCGAAGACCGCAACGGCGACCAGCTCGAATACGCGGTCTATTACCGTTCGTCGGGCGAGAACACTTTTCATCTCTTGAAGGACAACCTGCGCGACAATTTTTTCTCGGTTGACGGAGCTTCGCTCGGCGACGGGCGCTACGTTTTCCGCGTGGTCGCCTCGGACGCGCCGCAGAACGCGCTCGGTCAGGCGCTCACGGGACAGCGTTTGAGCGAGCCGGTGGACGTGGACATCACGCCGCCGACGGTGCGCGTCGAGGGCGCGGCGCAGGCGCTCGCGGACGGTCGCGTCCGCGTCCGCTTTCAGGTCGAAGACGCGGGCGGGATGGTCAAGCGCGCTGACGTGAGCGTGGACAGCGGCGAGTGGCGCGCGGTCTTCCCCGAAGACGGCATCGCCGACAGCCCGCGCGAGTCATATCCTCTGGAACTGCCGTTGGCGGGCGCGGGCGAGCACACCATCTCCTTGCGCGCCTTCGACGCCGGGGGCAACGTGAGCAGCACGAGAATCGTCGTAAGACGTTGAAAAAGCGGCGCATCCAGCGTACACGATACCGTGCCGGGTTGTCGGAAACGGTGCGAGGCGCGGTTGCCTAGCCGCCAACATTGTTTGAAAAGAGCCCGGAAGTGTCGAGTGGCCCCCGTGGCACTCGTCTTGCCAGTCAACATGGACGAGACTCGCGCGTCTCTCCTCTCCCTCCGCATGCGCGATGGAAGACGGACATGAGGAGGACTGGGAAGTAAAGATGAAATATTTGAGAAAAACAATCCTGGCGGCAATCGCCCTCTGCGTGCTCACGGCCAGCGCGATGGCCTTCGAGCCGCAAAAGGGCGACCAGAAACCGCCGCCGCCGAAGGACGGGAAGAAGGTGGAGAAGCCCGAAAAGCCGCCTCCGCCGCCCCGCGAGACCAACAGCAATCGTGGGGGCAACGACAACCGCCGGGGAAAGCCCTGACGCTGCTTCTCGGCTGGGACGCCGTGGCTTTCGGGCCGCGCGCGGAGTCGGCGGAGAAGCGGCGGCGCGGTGCTGAATCAAGACGCCGGACTTTACAGACGCAGGTGCGCCGCAGGAAGCGTGGGGGCTGACTGAAGTGCGCGCCTGCGAATTTTTTTGGGCGGCGCGAAATCATTAAGGGGGGAATGTGATGATGAAGACCAGACTTAAAAGTGGCGTGTTCGCCGCGCTCGCGCTCTGCGTGGCGCTCGCCGGGGCGGGCGCTCTCGGCGAGGGCGCGGCGGCGCAGAGACGGAGGGCCGACGGCAGCTTGCTCGCGCGAGCCCAGTCCTATACGGGCGACCGGTTCAGGTTCGAGTCGGCGACGCCGCGCGGCGCGCGCGTGGTTTCGGTCAACAGGCCGAACGCCGCGACGTTGAATGCGATTGACAGAGGCTTGACCGACCTCTTCGCGGTGGCGCGCAAGCGCGGCTACCGCCAGCGCCTGAACTATTCCGACTACACCATCTTTATCGCGCGGCCCGACCGCACGCAGGACAGCGCGGGAACTTACTCGCCCGACATCGCGCTCGGCGCGGCGCAGTACGCGGGGAGCGTGTACGATCAGGGCGGCTACGTCTTTGCCGCCGGGCTGGTGCTCTCGACGCAAGGCTGCGCCTTCGTCATCGCCGAGCACGAGCGCAACTGGCAGCGCGTCGCCGATGTCACGCGTTACGAGGGCGAGCACATCGTCCTCTACCACAACGACCGGAGGCTCTATTCGCAGACCGCCGACCACAGTCGCGGGGGCAGCCACCCGATCCTTCAGTAAGCCCGAAGGACGCGCGGCGGAAGTGAAACGACGAAACCGCGCGGGCGTAATGAACGCGCGACGGACAAAACGAAGCCCGCGTCTTTGTAAGGACGCGGGCTTCTCTCTGTGTCGGCTTTTGTGCCTGCCGGGGACGGCGCGTGAAGCTTACTTCGTGATGCTGCCGGTGAGGACGACGACGATGCCTTTATCCTCCATGCTCGTCGTGCCGACGACGACCTTCTCGCCCTCGCGCATGTTGACGGGCGTGTTGAAGCCGATG
>DASTQX010000619.1:0-5116 GCA_035761505.1 Pyrinomonadaceae bacterium | reverse complement strand
CCGGGGCGCAGTTCGTTCACGCGCTCGGCCACGTCCAGCATGAGGCTGTGATCGAGAATCTCCTCGCGGCGGCCTTCCACCGAGGCGAGCAGCGCGCGGGCCACCTTATCCACGTCCTGCTCCGTGTAGGCGACGGCCCCGGCCGCGTACAGTCGCGAGTCGGTGTCGACGGGCGTGTCGCCGGCGAGGCGGATGACCTTCGCGCGCCACGTGCCGGCGTGACCTTTGAAGTAAGCAGAGGTGTTGCCGCCGACGTACAAGCTGACGGCTTCGGGGCCCTTCGCCCCTTCGATGACCATCGCGGCGGCCTCGGGCTTCAGCCGGTTGATGGCGTCGGCAATCTCCTGAAAGCGCCCCCGCTTGGTGCCGGGCGCCTTACCTTTCCCGCGCTTATTCCCCTTCGTACTCATCGGGCGTGCTCCGGAACGGACGGGTAGACTTCGCCCCCTGCGGGCCGCCCCGTTTTCTTGCCCGGCGCGGGCGCGCCCGGCTATTCGTAGTTAAAGATTATTCCGCCGGAGGGCCGGAGCTTCTTCCCGTCTCTGAGGGTGACGAAGGCTTCGGCCGGCGGGCGGGCGAAGAAGCCGTGTCGCACGTCTTCGGCCATCAGGATGTTGAAGACGATGTTGTTCGACGGGTCGTACATGCAGTCCGCCGTGCGCGCGCGACCGCCGGCTTTCATGCGGTAGATGAACGTGGCCGTGACGAGCGGGTAGTCGGAAGTGTTCGCGGGGACTCGACAACCCTCCCACGCCTTGCCGGCCCCGTTGTCTTTGCGGAGCCAATGCAGGTAGTGGGCGCTGTGGAGGTCAAGGGGGTAGCCTTCGACGAAAGCCGTGCGTCCACACTTCGGGCAGCGGACGAGTTTCTGCCGTCCGACCGGACTCTCGTCGCCTGGAGAAAGGGAGGCGAAGTCGAAGACTTCCATGCGCCGCACGAGCCTCCACTGGTCGAACATGAAGACTGCGCCGCCGCCTAAGAGCATCTCCTCGGGCGTGGCCGCCGCCAACTCGTCTTCGCCGAGGATGATGCCCAAGTCTTCCTCAAGCCTCTCCGCCCAATGGAGTGCGAAGTGCTCGGCCGCGGCGCGTTCGTCGGGGAAGTCTTCGGGCTGGTAACTGATGTAGAAGGCGTGTCGTTGCGGCGGCTGGGCTGTCGCGTCGGCGGCGAGCATGGCTTCACCTCTCAGGCGGCGGGAGCCCCGGCGGTGCCCGCGCAGCCGGTCAGCACGCCGCCGTCGAACAGGAAGACGTGGCAGCCTTCCGTGCGCCGGAGGAAGGGCGCGGCCAGGTAGGACGGTTCGTGCGAGTCGCGCGCGTCGAGCATGTGGGAGCCGGCGGGGTGGAGCACCCACACGAAGCGGAGTCCCTTGCCTTCGGCGGCCATCCTTTCGATCTGCTCGCGGTCGTGCACGAAGAGGTCCGCGACGAAGGCCTCCGGCAGACCGAGCTTCACGGCTTCGCGCACCAGTTGGTGGTGAGGCGCGTCGGTGTCGTACCTCTCGCGGAGGCTGGCGAGCAGCGTGGCGATCCTCCGCGCGAGCCGCCGGCCCTCGTCAGCCTCGCCCACGCGGAAGTGTCTGTGCGCCCGCCGCGCGCTGTGGCGCACCTCCGCCAGGATGAGCTTTCCGAGACTCATTCGCGTCGGCCTCCTCGCGCCGCTAGCTGAGGGTGAACTTGACGATGACGGTGCCGGAGCACGTGCTGATGTTCAGGGTCGAGGCGTCGTAGGCCCTGACGCCGAGTTCGGCGAGCTTCAGGAAGATCTTCGACGACGCGGCGAATTCGACCCGTTCGGGGAGCCGCGCCGTGACATTCTTCCCGCGGGCGATCTCGACCGTCACGCCCATGCGTTCGAGGGCCGCGGCGGCGCTCCGGTTGACGAGCGGGTTGTTTGACAGGTCGGACATGCTCAACCCTCCGGCGGCGTATTGCGCGAATGCGCATTCCTGCCGCCCGCCTGGTTCTTCGGGATACCCGTTGACTCAAGCCGCCAGCGCGGGGGCGATCTGTGCGGCCAGGAGCCGCTCGCGGACGGGCCGGGGCACGGCGCGGTCCCGACACCTCCCCCAAGTCTGGTAGAGCTCGAGGTAGTGCGGCTCTGAGCTGATCGAGAAGAGTCCCGACTGCTTGCCGAATCCTTGCGAGCGGGGGAGCGCCCTCATGATCTCATCGCGGTACTCCAGCGCCTTGTGCAGACAGTTCCCGCAGTGGAGGGTGTGGGCACAAGCGGGCGTAGGCCTTCGCGTGCCGTCCCTGACTTCGAGCCGCGCCTCCTGCGACCAGCTCTGCGAGTCGGCGCTCGCCAAGGCGTGCGCGCACATGGAGAGCCCGGACCGCTTGAACCCGAGGCCGTGCAGGCGGAAGCCGCAGCGGCGGAAGTAGGCGACGAGCTCGGCGACCTCGGGGAGGTGCTGTCGCGCGGCGAGGCCCCCCAGGGCGACGAGCGGCAGCCGCTCCAAGTCGACGGCGCAGGAGTAGTAGCTCGACGCCATCTCGATGAAGTCGTGCGGGTCCCATCCTGTCAGGACGGGCACCCAGTTCACGTCCGGGGCCGCCTCGACGAGTTCTATGTAGGAGTAGAGTGTGCGCGCCTGGTGGGCTTTGACCGAGAGGCCGGTGACGCGGTTCGTGACCGGGGTGACGGGCCAGTCTTGGGTGAGCGCGAAGTCGAGGTTGCCGACCTCGTCGCGCAGGAACCGGACGAGTGCGATGTAGTCGCGCGCCGGCAGCCGCCACCCGCCGAAGAGTTGGATCTCCGTGTAGCCGCCGCTGTCGAGCCCCCACCTCGTCCGCGCCCGCGGAAATTTCCTCCTGAGCTTCTCGAACCGCCTCCGGTTGATGAAGGCGGGAACGCCGAGGAAGTTGAGCCACGAGGGGGCGCTGATTCCCAGATAGAAAACAAAGCTAGAGAGGGCGGCGTCAGTCATGGCGTTTGCCTTCGCCGACCGCTCTCAGCTTTGTTTTAAGTCCGCTTGAGTAACTATTCAGCTGCCGAAATATTCATCACTAAATGGCCCTCATGACAGGGCGGGCGCGGACTTTAATGGGTGTGAAGCGAAGAGAGTTTCCTATCGCAATCACGCGAGAGATGTCTAACGCTACATCTTACCCTCATCAGGTTCGCCCTCGATTTTAAGGTGGCTCTCCTTATTTTCGGTGCGGCAGCCCTCGCCGGACTCTCCGCGCTTCGTCTCTTTCACTTCGGAAACTCACGGCCTCGAAATGAGAATGCGAATAGGCGCTTGACTCTCTACTCGACTAGAGGGATTAAGATGATTCAGTTGCCGAATTGTGAGGTGTTTTTATGAGTACCACGACGACGGTTGAATCTGCTCCGGGCTTGTGGAGCGAAGAACCTTCCCAAATACCGGGCCGCAGAAGAATCCGCGCGCGCATTGGGGGGCTCCACTGTTCTCTGTGCACCGGCACGATCGAGAAGGCGCTGGGCAGGCGGCCCGGCGTCGACAAGGTCGCCGTCAGCCTGACCCACGAACAGGCGCTGATCGAGTACGACCCGAAGGTGGCGCGCGCCGAGGACCTGCTCCAGACGCTCAAGGACATCGGCTACACCATCTCCGACCCGAATAAGCTGCGGCCGTTCGACGAGGAGGAGCGCGCGCTGGTCGGCGAGCGCCGGCGTTTCCTGACGGGGCTGGCCCTGAGCATTTTCTCGATGGGGTTGGTCGGCTTCCCCGTCGACAGCCCGTGGTTCTATCTGTGCGTCTTTTCCATCGCGAGCCTCGTCGCGTTCTCTTTCGTGGTCCTGCGCGCCTACGGCCTGCGGTGGGCGATTTCGGGCGCGGCCCTACTCGGCGCGTCCGGCGCCAGCATTTACGTCCTCAAGTTGCGCGGCGCGTTCGGCCCCGCCGTGCCGTGGCTGGTCGGGGCGCTCGCGCTGCTCCTCATCTTCGGCGTGGGCGGACACATCGTGCGCATGGCCGGCGCGGCGCTCAGGCGCGGCATCCTCAACCAGCACGTGCTGGTCGAGTTCGGGGCCTTCGCCGGGCTCGTCGGCGGGGCCATCGGCCTGGCATTCAACCCCCCGAACTACCCGACGGAAGCGTTTTTCGCGGTCGCGGTCATGGTGCTCACCTACCACATCTTCTCCGAGTGGCTGTCGCTGATCGTGAAGACCCGCAGCTCGCAGGCGGTCAAGAAGCTGCTGGACCTTGAGCCCGATGTCGCCTACGTCGTCAGGGATGGCAAAGAACAAGCGGTGCCGCTCGAAGAGGTGCGCGTCGGCGACCTGGTGCGCGTCCGCCCCGGCGAGCGGGTGGGGGTCGACGGGGTGGTCGAATCGGGCGAATCCGACGTGGACGAATCACTCGTCACCGGCGAGCCGAAACTTATCGAGAAGCGCCCCGGAGACCAGACCATCAGCGGCTCCCTGAACGGTCACGGCACGCTGCTCGTGCGCGTCGCGGTCGTGGGCGAGGAAAGTTTTCTGAGGAAGGTGATACGCAGCGTCGAGGACGCCCGCGCACTGAAACCCGGCCTTTTGCATCTCGTCGACCGCGTGTTGCGCGTGTACACGCCGCTCGTGCTGCTCACGGCCGCCGCGGCGACACTCTTCTGGCTCGTCGGCCCGCTGGCCGTCGGGGGCTCGCCCGATCTGCAGCGGGCGGTCTTCGCCGGACTGAGCGTGCTCGTCATGGGCTACCCCTGCGCGGTGGGCATCTCGGCCCCGCTGTCCATCGTCCGCGGGGCGGGCGAAGCCGCCGAGCGCGGCATCTTGATGCGCACCGGAGAGGCGTTCCAGGCCCTGCGGCGCGTACAGCGTGTGACTTTCGACAAGACCGGCACGCTCACCGAGGGCCGGCCCGCCCTGCGGCAGATCGTCGCCGTGGCCGTCCCGGAAAGGGAACTGCTCGCGCTCGCGGCGGCCGTGGAGGCGGGTTCCGAACACCCCCTCGCCCGCGCGGTCGTCGAAGAGGCGTTCAACCGCGGCGTCGCCTTGTCCGAGGCGCAGGAATTCCGGGCCGTGCCGGGCAGGGGCGTTACGGCGCGCCTCGGCGGCGCGCGCCTGATCGTCGGCAGCCCGGTGTTTCTCGAGTCCGAAGGGGCGGACGTCGGGGCGCAGAGGCAACGCATCGACGAACTCGAATCGCAAGGTC
>DASTQX010000618.1:0-7235 GCA_035761505.1 Pyrinomonadaceae bacterium | reverse complement strand
GACGGGCCGAGGTGCTGAGTGGCTATCCGCTCGCCTGCGAGGACACGCCCGTCATCCGTTGCGGCGTGTTCGAGCGCGCGCACGACGCTTGTGCCGACGGCGACGACGCGACCGCCCCGCGCCTTCGCGCGACGGACGGCGAGCGCCGTCGCCTCCGGGATGCGGTACGGCTCGTCGAAGGGGAGAAGGCGGTCGAGTTCCTCGTCGCCCGTCGAGGAGACGCCAGCCGCGTGCGTGATAGTCTCAAACTCGACGCCGCGCTCGCGCATCGCCGAGAGCGCGCGCCATTCGAGCGCGAAACCGGCGGACGGCGGCTCGAACGCGACCGGCTGGGCGGCGATGCGCGTCCACACGTCCCAGAGCGCGAGCGGCGCGGGGACGTGCGCGTACTGTATGGGCCGACCGTGTCGGGCCAACCCGGCCCAGATTGCGTCCGTCGCGCCGTCGAACCGCAGCGACACGAGCCGAGGATGGCCCAACAACCCCTCCACCGTCGCGCTGAGCGGCCCAAGGACAAGCCTGTCTCCGGGCGCGACCGGCGGCGGCGCGTCCCGATCTTCGGTGCGCGTGCGGTAGTCGCCCGCGCCGAAGACGACGGCCCTGAAGCGTTTGACGTTTTCGGGATGGAGGGAACTCAGTCCGGCGAGTCGCACTTCGACGGCGGCCCCGGTCTCGGCGTGAAAGCCCTTCAGACTCGCGGGCAGGGTCGCCGCGTCGTTGGCGACTACGAGGTCTCCCGGACGCAGGAACTCGACGAAGGTCGCGCGCGGCGCGTGACCGATGTGCCTGCCCGCGTCAACGACGAGGAGCTTGGCGTCGGGCGGGCGTTGGACGGGTTGACGAGCGGCGATCATAAAGTCGCTCCTTCGTGTGCCGTGACGTTCGGAGGCGTCGAGGCCGCGACGACGCCTCTTGGGAGGGCGGCGGCGATGGCGTCGGCCAGTTCGCGCGCCGCCGTCTCAGGTCGCTTCAGCGTCGAGGGGTCAGCGTCGGGCAAGGCCGCGGCGTGCATCGGAGTATCCATGTCGCCCGGATCGAGCGAGAGGAAGCGCACGCCGTCGGCCATGTGCTCCTCGCCCCAGATGCGGGTCAGTTGGTGCAGCGCGGCCTTGCTCGCGCCGTAAGCGCCCCAGCCGGGATAAGGGTTGACCGCCGCGTCGCTGGAGATGTTGAGCACGACCGCGCCGCGCCCTTCGCGGGCCGAGGCGGCCAGCGCCCCCATCAGAGCCTTTGTCAGCCGGAACGGGCCGAGCACGTTGGTCGCAAACGCCCGCTCAAGGTCTTCGCATTCCGTGTCGGAGAGCATGGCGAGGGGCACGGGGCCGAGGTCGGAGGCGTTGTTGACGAGCACGTCAAGCCCGCCGAGTTCGCCGACCATCTGCACCGCCACGGGGTAGATGTCGTCCTTCGAGGAGATGTCGCCGACGATGCCGTGCGCGCCCCGTTGCTCGCGCGCCACGCGCTCGACGCGCCCGCGCGTGCGCGCGACGAAGGCCACGCTCGCCCCGCGCCTGAGCAGTTCCCTGACGAGCGCAAGGCCGAGCCCGGAGGTGCCGCCCGTGACGGCCACGCGCGCGCCCGCGAGAGGGTCGGCTGCGCCAAACCCGCGACCGCTCCGTGTTGTGTCCTGCAAGGTGTCGTCGAAAGGAATGTTCATGGTCAGCCTCCTTTAGTTTCTAAAGAAATTCCTTTATTAAGTCGGAGGCTACCACGGGGACTTGACTTTGTAAAGTGATTTCTTTAGAAAGTCCTCATGAGCCCGAAGACGCAGCCATCCGCCGAGCGCAAGACGCGCCGCGCCATCGTCAAGCTCCTGAAGACCGACGGCCCGCTCGGCTCGGCGCAACTCGCCGAGCGGCTTGGGCTCACGGCTATGGCCGTCAGGCTGCACCTCTATGAACTACAGGGCGAAGGTCTGGTGACGGCTGAAGAGCGGCCCGCGCCCGTCGGTCGTCCGGCCAAGTTCTGGCGGCTCACGCCGGACGCCGACCGCCTCTTCCCCGAAGCCTACGCGGAGTTGAGCATCGCCCTGCTTGACGCCATGCAGGAGACTTTCGGGGCGGAGGGCTTGAATCGCGTGCTCGACTCGCGCTGCGCCCGTCAGCAGTCGGACTACGCGAAGCGCATCCGCCCCGCCGACTCTCTGAAGAAGAAGTTGGAGGAGTTGGCGCGCGTGCGCACGGAGGAGGGTTACATGGCCGAGGTGCGTGCGGAGGAGGGGGGCGGTTTCCTGCTCGTTGAGAACCATTGCCCGATCTGCGCCGCGGCCAACGCCTGTCAGGGCTTCTGCTCGACGGAGCTTGAACTGTTCCGCTCGGTGCTGGGGCCGGAGGTCGGGGTCGAGCGCGTCGAGCACATCGTCTCCGGCGACCGGCGGTGCGCCTACCGCGTCACGCCCGAAGACGGCAAGCGGCGTGTGAGTAGGCGGCGATAAGTTGAGATTCCGTAAAGTGTGCGGCGCGAATTTGTACGCCGTGCGTCAGGTGGTTTCTGAGGCCGGTTACTCCGCCTCTCCCCGTTTCGGGAGTAGCGTCGCCTCCTTGATTCCTCCCCCCTCGATTGAGAATTCACACAGGGGATGTCTAAGAGCTTCAACCCGTCCATGCGGGTGATAAATCAACCCGCCGCCGGTCGGGATGCCGATGCCTTTGGCAGCGCCGTCCAGTAGTCGGAGCGTCCTCCGAAGCCTGCCCCATCTCTGCCTCTCGTCATGGGCGTCTATGACGAAAGGGACGAGCCCGAACGTATCCACCAACCCTGCGGGTGACACTTCACTTTCTACAAGTCCATACAACCCGAACTGCGCGGCCCCGGCGGAGATGCCCATCAGAACGGCCCCCTCATCATATCTTCTGATGATGAACTCTCTGATCCCCGTCTCGACGAACACACCCCAGCCCCTTTCGATGTCGCCTCCGGCCAGAAGGATGATGTCGGCTTCGCGCAGGAACGATTGATCTTCCGCCGGGAAGGAACTAAGAATCATCCTGCGATGGTGAACCCCCGCGCGCATCATGGCCGCGTCGAAGATAGAATAGAATTCCGGGTCGTCGCCGTTGGAAGCGCCGACGTAGGCGGCTCTGGGTGAGTCGCGCGCCGCGAGCCGGCGAATCGAATTGAGGAAGAGTTCCCCGCCCTCGCTCCAGAACAGGAGTTGGCTGTCGGCAAAGAGGTAAATCGGCTGTGGATTCGGCTTCACGACCGGGACATTCAAAGCCGGGATGAGCTGCGTGCGGGTTGCTTAATCTACCGGGAGAGCCAACGGCTCACTCTCCGAAAGCGATGTTACAACACGTCTTTCAGGGTACATAATCCGAGAGGCCGAATCAGAGGTTCAACCGGGTGCGTTGGCGCGGCATGGCGGAGTTCGGGACGGTGCGTGAGGCAGCGAGTTGATGCCCTCTTCAGGCTCCACTCAGTCTTGAGGTATTCTTGCGACGGAACCCGCGACACATGAGACACCATAAACTTTCAAGACCCTCTTTAATTTTATGCTGCTCGATCTTAGCCTGCGCGGCGGCGGTCTCTCCCACGCTCCCCCGGTCGTCAGCCAAGTCAAAATCGTCCGGCGTGCGTGTCGGCTCGCTAGGGCAGGCGCGCGCGGCGTCTGATTCCGCGTCGCTCCGGCAACGCCTCCAACAGAAATTGGACGAGCTTCATCGGGCCGGTAAGTTCCCCGGTGCCACGGTCGGCGTCGCGCTCGCCGACGGCACTTCTTTCGGTCTGGCGACGGGCTTCTCCGACCCGAAAGCGCAGGCGGCCATGAAGCCCTCGGACTTGATGCTACAGGGGAGCGTCGGGAAAACTTACGCGGCGGCGTTGGCCCTCCAATTCGTGGGCGAGGGGAGAATCGGCCTCGACGATAAGATCGAAAAATATCTGGGCGGAGAAAAGTGGTTCCCACGCCTGCCCAACGCGCGCGACATCACCGTCAGGATGTTGATGAACCACACGAGCGGCCTCGTCCGCTATGAGTTCAAGGAGCAGTTCACCAAAGACTTGACCGCGAACCCGTCCAAAGTCTGGAAGCCCGAAGAACTCGTCGCTTACATACTGGACACCGCCCCGCCCTTCGCGGCGGGCAAAGGATGGGAATACTCGGACACCAACTACATCGTGCTCGGCATGATTATCGAGCGCGTGACCAAGTCCACCTATTACCGGGAAGTTACCAAGCGCATCTTGAAGCCGCTCGGCCTCAAGCGCACCGTGCCTTCGGACAGTCGCGTGATCCCCGGCCTCGTTCAAGGTTACGCCGGGGCGGACAACCCTTTCGGCGGCAGCGACGAGATGATCGTGGGCGGGAGGTTCGTCATCAACCCGCAGTTCGAGTGGACGGGCGGCGGGATGGCCTCGACCACGGAAGACCTTGCGCGCTGGGCGAAACTTCTTTACGAAGGCAAAACTTTCCGCAGGTCGTTGCTGCCGGAGATGTTCGATGGCGTCGCCGCGCGGCTGGGGCCGGAAGCGAAATACGGGCTGGGCGTGATTATCAGGCCGACGCCGCACGGCATCAGTTACGGGCACAGCGGGTTCTTCCCCGGCTACCTGACCGAGATGGCCTACTTCCCGGAGTTGAAGACCGCCATCGCCGTACAGGTCAACACGAGCGTGCCGCGCGCGGTCGGGAAGCCTCTCTTCCGCTTCCTGCTCGATCTGGCAGGCGTCCTTGCGGAGGATGCGCGGAAGGATGCCGGTGCGCGCCACGGAAGTGACCGACAACCTGCGCGCCGCCCAACGCTTCGCAAACCTGCCGAGTCACATCATGGGCGACGACGCTGAGCGCTAGTTCGGAGCCGTCGTGTCGTCGGGATGCGTCATGACGAAGGCGCAGCCCGCGTTCGCTGGCCGGCAGGTGAGCGTTCCGTGGCGAATCAGCCTCGTCGGCGTGTCGCCGGGGAAGGTCATCCGGTATGACGCGCCTTTGAGGGCGGCGGCCAAGGGGCGCAACTTCTCGCTCCCGTCGACGAACCTCACGTCGACGGCTCTGGCGCTCCGCGACGGCCCGTCGGGTGCGAAGACGATAAAGAACTCCGCTTCGACCGGCTCCGTGATCTCTTTGAGCAGGGCCGCGAGCTTCACGGTGCTCAACTCGGCCAGCTCCTCCTTCGCTTTGCTCAGGAGCGCGCCCGCCTTCTCTTTGCCGACCAGCTTCTCCAACCTCTCGCGCGGCTCCGGCACGGGCTCGCGCCCGACCGCGGCCAGCGCGTAAGTCCGGGCGGCCTCCTCCGGTCTGCCGCGCTTCTCGTGTATCAGGCCGAGGTGGTCGCCGACTTCGCTGTGCTGTCCGACCAGCCACGCCGCGGTGACGTATCTCTCGGCCAGCTCCAACTCTCCCTGCCGGTAATAGACCCAGCCGAGCGTGTCCCAGTAAGCGGCGAGACTGGTGACGTTGCTCACGTTGTCCGCCGTCAACCGTTCCGGCTCGACGTTGCGTAGCTCGTTGGCGACCGCCGTCACCGCGGACTCCGCGTACTGCCGCGCCTTCTCAAGCTGCACGTCCGCGACCGCGAGGCTATAGGCCACGGAGTTCCAGACCTGCGGGCCGGGGGCCAGCTCGACCGCCTTACCGAAAGCCTCGGTGGCTTTCGGGTGCTGGCCGAGGTGCAGGTAGGCGCTGCCGAGCCTCAGGAAAAGAGTCTCGTCTTCGGGGGTTAAAGTGATTGCCTTCTCCAACTCCGGAACGGCCTCTTTGTACTTACGCCACTCGACAAGGAGCTGACCCAGACTTCCCTGTGCCGCCTTGTGCAGCGGCGTGACCTCAAGCTGCTTGCGGAACGCCGCCTCTGCCTCCGCGTAGTTCTGCTGTCGCCAGAGGGCATACCCTAGAAGGTAATAAGAGTAATCGTCGAACGGGTTGATGCGCGTCTGCTCGCGCAGCACGCTGACGGCCTCCGTATACTCGCGCAACGCGTAGAGCACGCGGCCCAGACGGCGGCGCGCGGTCTTGTGCTGCGGCTCCTTTTCGAGCACGCGCCGGAGCAGCGCCACGGCCAACTCGTTGTCATCATTCTCAACGGCGGCGTCGGCAGTTTGAAGCAGTTCCTCCACCTTCATCGTGTCGGGTATCGAAGGGGCACCCGCGAGCCCCTTCTCGACGAAGAGATTCTGCGCCTCGTCGGCGCGCACCGAGGAGACGAACGCCAGATAATCCTGCGCGCGCGACGCGGGCAGCTCGCGCACGCGCAGGCGCAACGTCCGCTCCGTAACGAGCGTGTTGCCTTCGAGCTTGTACTGCGAGCGGTATTCGGCGTAGTCCCTCGTCACCGTCACGGGGAGCGGCGCGCGCGCCGTGTACGCGGCGGGGAGCGTGAGTTTCAAGCGGCGCGTGATTTCGCCCGGCGCTTCAAATTTAATCGGCCCGGACTCTTCCTGCTTCTCGGCGTCGGCCCCCGGCAACTTCGCGGACGGCAAGGGCAGGGACAGCGCCGCCTTCTTGCTCGACCAGTCCATAAAGCCCGCGCCGGAAAAGTCGTACTCGACCTCGAAGGGCTTGTCGGTCGCGGCGGGGTCGCCGGGTTTGATGTCGCTGACCTCCAGCCCGTAGGTCAACGAAGTGAGGGCGAGGAACCGACCGAGATGCTTCCAGTCGCTGGCGGGCGTCCGGCGGAAGATGAGCCGGTAGAGGAGTTCGTTGTCGCCCCGCATGGCGAGCCGCGAGCGACCGCTGAGCGTGCCGAGTTCGTTCACCTTCCCCTCGACCTCCAACACTTCAGTCACAGGGAAAGGCGGGTCGGCGGGCGTGGTCTCAAGCCGCGCGGGCGCGTCGCCCGTGATGAGCAGCGCGTGCTTATCGCGCAGCGGGCGCGACAGCAGACGGAACGGGGCGACCTCCGTGGTCGTGTCCACCCACAGCATCTCGCCGCCCAGAGGGATGGCGCTGATGACGTGATCGAACTGCGCGGGTGAGGGCACCTCCGCGTCAATCTTGCGCTCCGAGTTGATGAGCGCGGGGTAAGCGCGCAGGCCCGCCGCCCGCAGCATCGCCGCCAGCAGCGTGTGCTTGTCTTTACAGTCGCCGTACTGGTTGGCGAGCACGTCGGCGGCGGCGTGCGGCTGATAGCGCCCCCGCCCCAGAGAGAGGCTGACGTAGCGGAAGTTCTTCGCCACGTACTCGTAGAGCGCCTCGACCTTCGCCCGCTCGCCTTCGCGCCCGCGCACCAGCTCGGCGACCTTGGCGCGAATCTTGTCGTCGGGGACGCTGCGGTCGCGCTCAAGGACGGCGTACCACTCGC
>DASTQX010000617.1:0-4082 GCA_035761505.1 Pyrinomonadaceae bacterium | reverse complement strand
CCGAGACCGCGCCGCGCTCTTCGACGCGGAAGCGCGCGCGAGCGAAGATGAAGGGCAAGTCATTTGCCTCGACCGTAGCCGCGAGGCGGAGTTCGACGCCGGTTGGTACGAGCCGAACATCCTGCCGCCCGTCGCGCGTTGGATGTCGCGCGCGGGCCGCGTCCGCTTCCGCGCTCAGAGCGTCTCGTCAATCGGCCTCGACCTCACCTCGCACATCCCCGACCTCTCGGAGCGCCCGCTCGGCCTCGAACTCTTCCTCAACGGCGAGCGGTTGTGCGCGCTCTCGCTCTTCCGTCAAGGTTGGTTGGAGTTGAAAATTAACGTCCCCGAAATTCTCCGGCGCGGCGACGGCGGCGGCTTCGAGTTTGAGATATGCGCCGACCGCACATGGCAGCCGCGCCCCGACGCCGCGGAGAACCCGGACGACCGGGAACTCTCCGTCGCCGTCTGCAACCTCGAAATCTTTCCTTAAAGCATCAACCGGGAGGCAGGCCGAGCCGCGCGTCGAGCCGTGCGCGCAAGTTCCTGAAGTGCTCTTCGGGGACGTTGGCGAGTGACTTCTGCATCCGCGTGACGACCGTCTCGATCTCGCGTTCCTCTTCGGGCTCGACCGCTTCGATGACGCGCGCCACTTCCTCTTCGTCGGGCCGCGAGCCGGTGACGCGCCTGAGCGCCTGACCGAGCAGAGAGGCGGCGGAGCGCAGCACGCGCTTCGACTGGCGGAACGTCCCGCCGACGGCGCTCTCGACGGGCTTGATCGGCGCTTCGAGGCAGACGGCGTCAATCGCCGCGCGCACCTCGGCTGCGCCGCGCAGAGAGATGAGCGAAGAGCCGTCGGCGCGCGGCTGCAAGGCGTAGTTGAGCAGGTAGCCGAAGTGGTAGGTCTGGCTCGTCAGGTCGGCGGCGCGCTTCCATTCGAGGAAGTAAAAAACTTTGCGGAAGATTTTCTTCAGAGGGTACAGAACCGCCTGCGCGACGCACCCGCGCAGGCAACCGCCGCCGCGCTCCGCGACGAGCGCTCCTACTTCCTCGGCGCTCAACGCGTGCCCGTGCGACGCGGCCAGCGTCCGCACCAGCCGCCGACGGAAATAACCTTGCACCAAGTCGTCCAGAATCGGCACGGGGATGAGCGGCGTCAGCCCGACGAAGACCGCGTGGGTCACGAGTCCCCGCTGGTTGCCCGCCTCCGGCGTTCGCATGAGTTCCTGATTGTCAGCCATGATGAGCTTTTAGCTGTGAGCTGTGAGCTTCAGAGTTTTGAGATGCAGAACTGAAAACTCGAAACTGAGAACTGATAAACGTCTTCTTCGCCCGCGCGGCGGATTGCGGGTATTATAGGCCGCTGCCGATGACGATTCGCAACATCCTGATTTGCACGACGCAGGTTCCGTTCACGACGGGCGGGGCCGAGTCTCACGTCGAAGGGCTCAGGCGGGCCTTCGTCGAGGCGGGCTACAACGCCGAGGTGGCGGCGCTCCCCTTCAAATGGTATCCGCCCGGCGAGATCATGCGCGGGGCGCTGGCGTGGCGTCTGCTCGATTTGAGCGAGGCCAACGGCAAGCCCGTTGACCTCGTCGTCGGGATGAAGTTCCCGGCTTATCTGGTCGCGCACCGGCGCAAGGTTTTGTGGATCATGCACCAGTACCGCGCGGCCTACAACCTTCAAGGCACGCCGTTCGACGACCTCTCAACCTATCCGGAAGGCGCGCGCGTCCGCGAACTCATACGCCACTGCGACGCGCGCTTCATCCCCGAAGCGCGGAAGGTCTTCGCCAACTCGCGGACGGTCGCCGCGAGGCTTCTTCGTTACAACCGCATCGAGAGCGAGCCGCTCTATCACCCGCCGCCGCGCGCCGAACGGCTCCGCACCGGCGAGCAGGGCGACTACATCTTTTACCCAAGCCGCCTTGAGCCGCAGAAGCGGCAGGAGCTTTTAATCGAAGCGCTCTCCTTCACGCGCACGCCCGTCCGCGTCGTCTTCTCCGGAGGCTCGCGCGACCTCAAGCACTACGAGTCGCTGGCTAAGCACTTCGGCGTCTCGGAGAGGGTGAGCTTTCGCGGCTTCGTCACCGAGGAGGAGATGATTGACCTCTACGCGGGCGCGCTCGGCGTCTGTTATCTGCCGTTCGACGAGGACTACGGCTACGTGACTTTGGAAGGGATGCTCTCGGCGAAGCCCGTCGTCGTGCCTGCCGACGGCGGCGGCGCGACCGAGTTCGTCGAGCACGGGCGCGAAGGGCTCATCGCCGAGCCCGAACCGCGCGCCGTCGCCGAATGTCTCGACGCGCTCTACGGCGACCGCGCCTCCGCGCAACGGATGGGCGAGCGCGGGCGCGAGAAACTGCTCTCGCTCAACCTCTCTTGGGCGAACGTCGTCGAGAAGCTAGTCTCGGCGGCGGGATGAAGTTAAAATCGTCGTGGCCGGAAGATTTCAGAATTTTAAAGAGGTCTTATGACGAACGAACAGATGGAACGCACCATGCAGTTCATCCTCGAACAGCAAGCGCAACTAACGGCCACTGTGGGTCGCCTGTCCGAGAAGGTTGATCGGACGGCGGACAGCGTCAATGCCCTGCTGGCAATCGCCGAGATTCACGAACAGGAGATGAGGCAGACTGACGGAAGATTGAACGCCCTCATCAACACGGTCGAGCGGCACATCAGCGAGGGCCGCAACGGTAAGTCTTGATGCGAGTTCGCCCGCCGGAATGTTCCTCTTGAAGTAGTCGCCGCGCGCCGCCTGTCACTTCCCGCCCCATTCGTCTCGCTTCTTCACGACGTACTCGATTGACTCCTTGAAGGCGTTGGAGATTCGAGAGGGGTCGTTCATGCGTTCGAGGTCTTCGACCCAGAACTGGACGCCGCCGAGGCCCGTGTCGGGCGGGTCGTCGGGGTTGCGCCGCAGATACCCGAAGTAGTGGAGGACGACGAAGGAGCGCCGGTGCTCGCGCTCGACGAACTGCTGGTGGCGGACGATCTTGAGGAGCGTGCCCGCGCGCGTCTCGTAGCCGCTCGCCAGTTCGCCCGCGAGCCCGGCGCGCTCGCCCTCGCCGAGTTCGAGCCCCGCGTTCGCCAGCAGCCGCCCGACGTACTCCGCGTCCGACATCCCTTCGTAGATGGAACGGAACTCCTCGCGCCGCGTCCAAGCTTCGGCGAACTCGCGGAGGTTGTGCTCCAACTGCTCGTCCTGCTCCTCGAATCCCGGCATCACGCCCCGGCCTACCTCTTTCACGTCGCGCATGAAGTCCTGATAGCGCGGCAGGCGACCGAACGAGGCGACGGTGAAGCGGAAGACTTCCTGACTCCACTTCTCGTACTGGCCGAGGAGGTTGATGGGGTCGTCCTCGACGAGCGCGGCCCACTCGCGCACCGAGAGCCCGAAGGGGAGCGCCTCTTCGCTGCGGGCTTCGGGCTCGGTCTTCGTGACGGCGTAGAGGTCGTCGCGCCCGTCGAAGCGGCGGACAAAGCGCAGGCGGCCAGAGGCGACCGAGCGCGCGAGGAAAATCTCGTACACGTCTCGGCGCTCCGGCGGGACGAGGTGCGTCTGGACGACGAGGTAAGAGGCCGGGATTTTTTCCAAGAGGTCGAGGAACTGCATTGTGATGGGCCCGCCGCGCGTGAGCAGTTCGATCTCGACTTCGTAAGGCGGGTTGAAGCCGGAAGTGCCGACGATGAGCGGCTTCGCGTGGTCGGCGGCGCGCAGCATGTGCCGGTGGTTGAAGTCCGCGCCCGCCGGGAGGACGATGATGCCGCCGCGCATCGGCGTCTCTTTCAGGCGCAGCGTGACGGCGTCCGGATACACGTCGCCGCGCATGAAGCGCAAAGGCGCGGCGTTCAGCTCGCCGAGCAGAAGCACGCAGGCGACCGTATAGACGACCGAGGCGCGGAGGCCCGGTCGCTTGCTCTTCAAGAGTTCGGCGAGGCGCGCGACGCCGAGGCCGGAGAGCACCGCGAGGCCGAGGTAGGCGATCATCGCGCCGCGCGTCGGGACGCGCATGCTCTTGAAGATGGGGAGCAGTTGATAAAGAATCCGGTAGAAGAAGAAGTTCCAGCCGAGCGAGTAGCAGAAGCCGACGACGACC
>DASTQX010000616.1:0-2632 GCA_035761505.1 Pyrinomonadaceae bacterium | reverse complement strand
GTGAGGAACTGTTTACGCAGTAGCCACGCGGTGATGGCGAGTTTGAGGCGCTCGAAAGTGACGGACTCGCGTTGCGACTGCTGGTCGAGCAGGCGGGGGGACTTGACGGCCTCGTCGCGGAGTTTGCCGATGACGACTGATGCCGCGCCGAGGGCATCGTAGATGCGCGGGGAGATGAGGCGCATCTCGTCCGACTGCTGGTCGCTCTTCGGGATGTAGTCGCCGCTGAAGAAACGCTGACTGAGGTAGGCGGCCTCGGTGTGGAGTTTGATGAGAGCGCCGAGCACGTCGGGCTCCAGCGCGTCCGGCTCTGGCACGTCGAGGCCTTCCGCCTTCAGCACGTTGTACGTGGCCCGCTCGGAGGACATCTCGCCCCCGCAGACCTCCGCGCCGTACTCGGCGAGCGCCTCCATGCCGCCCTCGGAGATTTCGTAGAAGCGGCCGCCGTAGGCGACGACGTAAGTCTCGCCCGGCGCGGCGGTTGTCTCCTGCTGGTCCTGCTGCGAGGGCGTCCCGCGCAGGCCCGGGACAAACTTCTTCTGATACCACGCGAAGTCGTCGGCGACGACGTGGCCGGCGTCAATCCTGCCGATCTCCTCGTCCACCAGGCTCACGACTTTGGACAGGCGCGCGGCCAGCTGCTCGCGCGTCAGGTCTTGGATGGAGCCGTCGCCTTTGTCAATGCGTTGATACATCGCTTCGTCCTCGGGCCGTCTCGGCAAAAGATTTGCCCCGGTGCAGTCCGCCCGTTCTTTACCCGACGGCGCGGGCGGTTGCCGTCAGCAGAACTTTTCGATCTCTTCGTGGCGCATGGGTTCGACGACGAAGCCGAACCTCCCGCGCGCGTCGTATTCCCCCTCGGGTACGAGGAAGTACTGCTCGGCGCCGCCGCCGTTGCCGTGCCCGCCGACGCGAGTTACGACGCCCACCATCCCCGCGGGGACCCTCGCGTGCCAGTCGCCGAATGCCGCGACTACGATGGGGTCGGTGGCGTGCTCTGCGTAGAACGTCCTCTCGTCTTTGACGAAGCTCTCGCCGGGCTGGAGCGTGACGCCGAAGTGGGCCTCGTATATGTCGGGATACCAGTTGCGGAGGGTGTCGGTGTGATGGCCTTCACGGATACAGCGGACGGTGTGCTCGTCGCCGCTCGCGAGCAGTCCCGCCTCGAACGCCACGAAGATGATGCTCCAGGCGCAATCCTCCTCGTAACTGTGGCTGTTGTCGTCGTGCCGCATGTACTCCGGCAGCATCAACCGACGTGACTCGCTGATGATGATGCCGCCGTGGGACGCCGTTGAGACGGTCCCGACGCCGGCGATGAGCTGAGACGCGGACTGTGCGGACCCCCAGATGGTATGCATGCCGCGACGGACGGTGACTTTCGGATGCTCCACGGCGTCGGGCGTGGCGTCGGCGGGCGGTCGTGACGTGACGACGGCCGCGCCGCTTTGCTCCGCTGTGCTGGTCATGGCTTTACCTGTTGAGGCGGCTGTCGATGGCCGTAATGCCGCGCAGGCTGGCGGCGAGCGAGCGGTTGCTGGCCCACAGCATGAAATCGTCGAGCGTCCGCGGCACGATGCGGTATTCGAGGTATCTCCCGGACACCAATTGCTTCTCGAAGCGGGCTTCCACTTCGGCGAGCCTCCCCCGGTGAAATTCGTCGAGTCTGCCGAGCATGGCCGGTTCGAGGAAGGTGTAAAGGAGGGCGTGAATGCCGAGGTCGGCGTGCAGTACTTCGAGCGTCAGCGGGGCGGCCCTACTCAGCACCCGCCGGTAGCGCGTGATGTAAAGCTCGGGCGTCGTGCAGCCGGAAGAGAGCTGTAGATCGCCGCCGGCGCAAGCCCCGGCGCGTTCGCAGACGTCCTTCAGTACCGTGTCGTGCGAGCCGACGGACTCCATGCACCATGTGCGCGGGCGGGGGCGCACGTTGTTGTCGCCCTGCTGGATGAACAGGAAGTAGGTCGCTTCAAAGAGCGGGCGGGCGTCGCCGATGACAGTGCCCGCGTCGAGCCTGAAGCACTTCCGGTTGTATTCAATCGTGTAACTCATCTGCCGCCCTTTACGTGACTACCTCTGGCCGAACTTGGCTGCGAGGAGGGAAGGCCGGGTGGGGGGCTTCCGCCGTGACTGTTTCCCGCGCCCGCCGACGCCGAAAGGACGCCCGGCGATACGCACGACGCCCTTGCCCATGCGGTAGGCGGAAGTGATGCGCCCGGTCGGCATCAGCTTGTAGAAGCCCCTGCGCGCCAGCCGGTGTAGGATCAAGGTAAGTAGGCGGTTCATCGCTGACTTCTCCATCGCTCCCGAGTTACCTTCATGCTGCCCACGCGAATTTAATCTGTGCGGCTAACTCCTTCGCATAGGCTTTGCCGAAGGTGGGGACCTTGCGCCGCAACCGCCACTCGCGGGCGGTCGCATTCAGGTCGTCGAGTCCGGGGACGAGGCGCTTTTCCCAAAGAACCTTGGGCGCGTGCTCGGTGCGTGAGGAATCTCTCGGCCGGGACTGACAATCCCAACCGGCCGTGCGTTCTGCCGTGGCGTAGAGCGGCGCCCAGCCGAGTGCTTTGAGGCCGCTGGCCTCTTCGGTTCGGAGCGTGTAGGTGATGACGCGCTTGATCCCGGTGATGCCCTC
>DASTQX010000615.1:0-4390 GCA_035761505.1 Pyrinomonadaceae bacterium | reverse complement strand
AAACCTCTGTACGACCCGGAAGGAATCCTGAGCACGATTCCCGCCGTCGCAACGACGCTCTGCGGCGTGCTCACGGGACACGTACTGCGCTCGCGGCAGAGCCCTTTCGAGAAGACGGCGGCGATGTTCGTGGCGGGAGCGGCGGGCGTCGTCGCCGGTTGGGCATGGAACTTCTGGTTTCCCATCAACAAGCCACTGTGGACGAGTTCTTACGTCCTCTTCACGGCGGGGATGGCCTTGCAACTGCTGGCGCTCTGTTACTGGCTGATAGACATCGAGGGCTGGAGGCGTTGGGCGAAGCCCTTCGTCGTCTTCGGCACGAACGCGCTCGCCGTCTTCTTCCTCTCCGGCATCTTCGCGCGCGGCCTCGGCCTCATCAAGCTCACGCAAGAGGACGGCAAACAGCTCTCGCTCCATCGCGTCATCTTCGACAACCTCTTCGCGTCGTGGGCCTCGCCCGTCAACGCGTCGCTCATGTTCGCCGTCTGCTTCGTCCTGCTCTGGCTGGGGCTGATGTGGATTCTGTACCGGAAGCGAATCTTTATTAAGGTTTGAATGACAAGACGCTTGACGAGAACGGCGCGGTGGTTGTTCGTCTGCGTGCTGTCGGCGCTGTGCGTCTCCGCGCCTCCGAGCGCGAAGGCGCGCGACAAGGTGCGCTTGCGCGTGATGACTTACAACATCCATGTCGGCATCGGCATGGACAAGAAGCTTGACCTCAAGCGCATCGCGGCGGTCATCAACGCCGAGCGGCCCGACCTCGTGGCCTTGCAGGAGGTTGACCGGGGCGTCGAGCGCACGCAGCGCGTTGACCAGATAAAGGAGCTTGCGCGCCTGACGAAGATGGACTACGCCTTCGCGCACAACCTGAATTTTCAGGGCGGGCAGTACGGCGTCGCGGTGCTCTCGCGCACGCCGATACTTTCGCTTGACCACCGGCGTTACCAGCACTTGCGCGAGGCCGAGCGGCGCGGCTTCATCCGCGTCGAAGTCGAAGTCCGAGGGCAGAGGATTAGTTTCGTCAACACGCACCTCGACTATCAGCACGACGACAACCGGCTGTACGAGGCCGTGCAGATGCTCGCCGCGCTCCCCGCGAAGGGGCCGCCCGTCATCGTCGCCGGAGACTTCAACGACGAGCCGAAGGGCTCGACCTACAAGCGGATGCTCGAAGGTTTCGTCGACGTTTGGACGGCGAGCGGCGCGACGGGCGAAGGGCTCACTTACCCGGCGGACAAGCCCTCGAAGCGGATTGACTTTATCTTCCACGGCGCGGGCGGCGGCTTCTCGGTGAAGAGCGCGCGGGTAGTGCGAACGCTCGCCTCGGATCATCTGCCGCTCGTCGCCGAGTTGGAAATCGAGCGGCGTTGAAGCGGCGCGGGTTATAATCGCCGAAGAGTTTTCGTCAACACAAAATCCGGTCAGAGGGAGACGACGTTTCAGGAGTGGCAGAGCGAACGCTTTCGACGCTCGGCGAGGTCGCGCGGGCCATCGGCGGTGAGTTGGCGGGCGAGGCGAGCGCCGCCGTCTCGGACGTGACGCACGATTCGCGGCAGGTGCGAGAGGGCTGGCTCTTCGTCGCCGTCCGAGGCGCGAACGTAGATGCGCGCCGCTTCGCCGAGGACGCCTTCCAGCAGGGCGCGGCGGGCGTCGTCTCCGAAGGCGAGCGGCCCGAAGGCTTCAAAGGCTCGTGGGTCAAAGTCGCCGACGCGCGACGCGCGCTCGCGCTCGCCGCCGCCGAAGTGCACGGGCATCCTTCGCGCGAACTGCGTCTGGTCGGCATCACCGGGACGAACGGAAAGACGACGACCGCTTACCTCGTCGCCGCGATAGCGGAAGAGTCGGGCACGCCGAGCGCGTTCCTGAGCACGGTCGAATATCGCGTCGCGGGCGAGCGCACCCCGGCGCTGCACACGACACCCGAAGCCTCCGACATCCAGCGCCTTCTGCGCCGCGCCGTCGAGAAGGGCTGCCGCGTGGCGGTGATGGAGGCGTCTTCGCAGGCGCTCGACCTCCGACGCTGCGACGCGCTCCGCTACGACGTGGCCGTCTTCTCAAACCTCACGCGCGACCACCTCGACTACCACGTCACGATGGAGGAATACTTCAAGGCCAAGCGCAGGCTCTTCGACGGAAGCCTCGGAGAGCGCCCGCGCGTCTCGGTCTTGAACGTAGATGACGAGTACGGCGCGCGGCTCGCCGGAGAGTTGGAGCAGGAAGGTGCGCGCGTCGTCCGCTACGCGCTCAACGAAGACGCCGCGGTGACGGCGCGTGACGTGGAGTTCACTCTGGAAGGCATGAGCTTCCGGCTCGTCACGCCGCGCGGCGAGACGCGTATCAAGTCGCCGCTCGTCGGTCGCCCGCACATCTACAACGCGCTGGCCGCCGCCGCGACCGCTTTGGAGTTGGGCTTCGACCTCGAAGTCGTCGGGCGTGCGCTGCAAGTCTGCGGCGGAGCGCCGGGACGTTTCGAGCGCGTGCCGAACGCGCGCGGCTTCGCCGTCGTCGTGGATTACGCGCACACGGACGACGCGCTCTTAAACGTCCTGCGCACGGCGCGCGACGTGACGCGGGGCCGGGTCATCACGGTCTTCGGCTGCGGCGGCGACCGCGACCGCACGAAGCGCGCGCCGATGGGCGAAGTCGCCGCGCGCCTGAGCGATGTCGTCATCGCCACCTCCGACAACCCGCGCACCGAAGACCCGGAAGCCATCCTCGCCGACATCGAAGAGGGCTTGCGTGCGAGCGGCAAGCCTTACACGAAAATCGCCGACCGGCGCGCAGCCATCCGCCGCGCCGTCTCAGAAGCGCGCCCCGGCGATCTCGTTATCATCGCGGGCAAAGGTCACGAGGATTACCAGATCGTCGGCACGACCAAGCAACACTTCGACGACCGAGAGGTCGCACGGGAAGCGATTAACGAAACGATGGACGCTGAACGATGAACTGAGAAGCGGAAGGGTTCTTGTCTTTCAGCTCATCGTTCACCGTTCCGCGTCCATCGTTTATTTGAAGGGGGCTGTTGATGAAGATCATCGTAACTGGCTCGACCGGGCTCGTGGGGAGCGCGTTGGTGCGCTCGCTCCTGTCGGAGGGGCATCAGGTGACGCGGATGGTGCGGGGCGGCTCGCAGACTTTCCGCGCGCCGGGCACGTCGGCGGTGAGTTGGAACCCGGAGCGGGGAACCGTCGAGGCCGCCGAGCTTGAGGGCCACGACGCCGCCGTGCATCTCGCGGGCGAGTCCATCGCGGGCGGGCGTTGGACGGAAGAGAAGAAGCGGCGCATCCTCGACAGCCGCGTCAAGAGCACGCGCCTTCTCGCCGAGACGCTGGCGGGCCTGCGCGACAAGCCGAAGGTCTTAGTCAGCGCCTCGGCCATCGGCTTCTACGGCAACCGTGGCGACGAAGTGCTGCGCGAAGAGAGCGTGTCGGGCGAAGACTTCCTGAGCGAAGTCTGCCGCGAGTGGGAGAAGGCCGCGCTGCCCGCGAGTCAGGCGGGCATCCGCGTCGTCCACCTGAGAATCGGCATCGTCCTGAGCGCCGACGGCGGCGCGCTCGCGCAGATGCTCACGCCCTTCAAGTTCGGCCTCGGCGGCCCCATCGGCGGAGGCCGCCAGTACATGAGCTGGGTCGCCCTCGACGACGTGGTGGGCATCATCAAACACGCGCTCGCGCACGAAGAGGTGCGCGGCCCCGTCAACACTGTCGCCCCGCAGCCCGCCACCAACGCCGAGTTCGTGAAGGCTCTGGGCCGCGCCCTCAACCGCCCGGCGGTGCTCCCCATGCCCGCCTTCGCCCTCCGCCTCGCCCTCGGCAAAGAGATGGCCGACTCCCTCCTCCTCACCAGCGCCCGCGTCGAACCCGCCCGCCTCAAAGCCACCGGCTACCACTTCGCCCATCCCGAACTCGAAGGCGCTCTGCGGCACGTGTTGAAAGGATGAAGAAGAGTTTATGAACCGAAAAATTCACCTAATTGAGAGGATGGGGCATATTCAGAAAATTGAAGGCCGGACTCACGAGAGTGGACTCTGGGATGTTTCTCCTCACACGGCTCAGTCGCTTGTAGGTGGCGACATTTACTTTCACAAAAAGCAGAAGGAGCCATCCTACTTCGGCGGTAAAATTCTCGGATATAGAACACACGACGAGGATGATGAATATCGCGGACGCATCATCTTTTGCTTTGAGTATTCTGCCGACCACAGGAATGTCTCGGCTGGAAGCGGTGGGTGGTCGAATGAAAAGAAAATTGTCTAAGTGAGTTTGCGCCTCAGGGCGCGGATTGATAGCTGAGGCCGAGGGTCATGATTTTTTGGAGGCGGGGTTCGTAGGGGACGCCGGAGTGGGCGGCGGAGTCGGCGAAGTCGTCGCCGTGGGCGATGTTGGGGTTG
>DASTQX010000614.1:0-10381 GCA_035761505.1 Pyrinomonadaceae bacterium | reverse complement strand
GAATGTCCGCCGCGAGCGTTACTTGTTCTTGGGGGCCGAGCCCTTCGGCGCGGCTCCGCCCTGACCTTCCGGCCTCGGCGCGGGCGCGGCGTCGCCCTCCGGGCCTTGAACCGGCGGGCCGCCGGGGCCGCCGTGCGGCGAGAAGGGCGAGACGGGCGGCTGTTCTGGCATCTTGACGACGAAGTCTTCCGGCACCTTGACGCTCGAACGGGCGACGATTTCGTCCACGAGCTTCTTCTGCTTCTCCTCGATGATGGCGTCCTTGATCTGACCCTTGACGGGCTTGCGCGGGCCGAAGGGGTTGGCCGCCTGCGGCAATTCGGGCTGAATCAGGATGTGGCGGACGTGTATCTGCTCCTGCGGCTGTCCGTCCGGGCCTTTGTCGGTGCGCCGCCCCTCGGACTTGATGACGTGGAAGCCGAAGTCGGTCTCGACGATGTCGCTGATCTCGCCGTCCTTGAGGGCGAAGGCGGCGTCCTCGAACGGCTTGACCATGCCGCCGGGCTGACCCGGCGTGGCGCGACCGAACCACGGCAGCTCGCCGCCCTGAGTCTTCGCGCCGGGCTCGTCCGAAAGCTCTTTCGCCAACTCCTCGAAGTTCTCGCCGCCGCGCGCGCGCTTGAGAGCTTCTTCGGCCTCGCGCCGCGCCGAGGCGAGCCGCTCGGCGACCTCCTGCTCGGTGGTCTCCTTCTCAATCGTCTTCGCCATCTCCTCGGCGTACATCCCGGCGAGGACGCGCGCCTGTTGGAGGCGAATCTGCAACTGCGCCTTGCGATCCTTGTCGAGCCCGGCGGCTGCGCCCTTGCGGGCGAGGACGTGGATGCCCGCCCACTGCTCCTTGACCTGCTCCTTCTGCGCTTCGGGGATTTCGCCCTCCGGCAAGAGGCCCGTCTTCTGCGAGTCGGCGACGAACTGATTGAACTCCTCGTCGCGGCCCGGCTCCTTGAGGAAGGCGTCCGTCTCCTCCTTCGAGTAGGGCGGCTGCGCGGCGGCGGCGCTCGCGTCCTTCTGCTGCTGGCGCGCGAAGAGACTGGCGAGGACGAAGCTCTTCATCACTTCCATCTGGCGCTTGACTTCGGGGCGCTCGGCGACGCCTTTGGCGCGCGCCTCCTCGGCGAGCGCGAGCATGCTCTGGATGTCTTTGGAAAACTTCTTGCGCTCCTCGGCGTCTCCGGCGAGGCGTGCCTTCTCGCGGTCGGAGAGGCCCTCGGCGATGAGCGCCATGTCTTCGGGCGTGAGGTTCGCGCTGTGCGCGGAGCCGCTATATTTCGCCTGCCAGAAGATGATCCCGATGGCGGCGACGATGGCGACGGCGGCGGCGATAAGTGCTTTGGTAGTAGCCTTCAAAATTAATTCTCTTCCTTTCTCGGCTTCTCAAAAAAAGCCCCGCACCCCGGACGGGACGGGTCAGGCGCGGCTCGACAACGCGCTAAGATACATAAAAACCGGCCCACTTGCACCCCGGCAGGAGACGTTTCCCGCCCGGCTCGACCGTCAAGGACGACGCGCGGATTGCTTCTTCGGCGCGGTCGCGCTCGCGGGCGGCTTCGGCTTCGACGCCGCGGGCCGGGTCGCGGTCTGCGCTCCCGCCTGCGTCCCGCCGCCGCCGTCGGCGGGGACAACCGCCGACACCTCGACCGGATAATCGTCGGGCACGGTGACGCGCCGCCGCGTGGCGATCTCGCCGAAGATGCGCTCGCGCTTCTCCAACTCGACGGCGGTGCGCGCCTCGTCGCGCGGCGACTGGGGCGGCGCGTCTGACCGTCTGGGCCGTGAGTTGTAAGGGATGAGGATGTGACGCGCGCGGACTTGCTCGCTACTGCCCGCGCCCGCGACGGCTGGCGGGCGGCGCTCTTCGAGCTTGACGATGTGGAAGCCGAAGGGCGACTCGAAGACCTCGCTGATCTCGCCGACCTTGAGGCCGAAGGCGGTGTCCTCGAAGGGCTTGACCATCACGCCGCGCCCGAACCAGCCGAGGTCGCCGCCCTGCTCGCGGCTGCCGGGGTCGGTGGAGAACTCGCGCGCCAGCGCCGAGAAGTCCTCGCCCGCGCGCGCGCGTTTGAGCAGCGCGTCAATCTTCGCGCGCGCCTCCTTCGTGTCGAATTCGGGGTGGCTCGCGAGGTAGGCGTCCACTTCGGCGTCGGTCGCCTTGAAGCGCGTGCTCAACTCCTTCGTGTAGGCTCCTTCGAGGAGCCGCGCCTGTTGCAGCATGACGACCAACTCGGTCTTGCGCTCGCGGTCAACACCGGCGGCAATGGCCTTGCGCTTGCCCGTCATCACGCGGCCCCAGTGCTGCAAGAGTTCGGCGCGGCGCTCGTCCGAGACGGGCGCGCCCTTGGTCGGCCCGTTCTTCCGGTAATCTTCGACGAACGCCTCGAACTGCTTATCCTGCCCCGGCTCTTTGACGAAGGCGTCAATCTCGGCCTGCGAGACGACCTGCTCCGGGCCGGTCGCGCCCGCCTCCTGTTGCTTCCTGAAGTACGCCTGCGCGATGACGAACGAGCGCGACAACTCCAACTGCAAGGCCAGTTCGGGACGCGCGGCGAACCCTGCGGCCCGCGCCTCTTCGGCGACGGCGAGCATCTGGCGGATGTCTTTGGCGAAAGCCTTGCGCTCCGCCGCGTCCGAGCCGAGCCGCGCGCGCACGTTCGGCGGGAAGTTGAGGCCGTCAATGACGAGCGCCATATCCTGCGGCGTGAGCGTCACGGCACCGGCCTGCGCGGCGGGCTTGGCGGCGGGCTTAACGGCTGTCGGGCGCGCGGCGGGCCGCGTCGTTCTCGAAGGCTTTCTCTGCGCGAAGGCGGCGGCGGGGAGGGCGAGGGCGACGAAGGTCGTCGCGAGGAGGTATCTCTTAAAGAACAAAATCCTACTGCCTTTCTGTTTCGGGTTCCGGTGTGTTGGAGGTGTGCTCGACGAGTTCGAGCAGGACGCCGCCCGCCGTTGCGGGATGCACGAAGGCGACGAGACAGCCGCCCGCGCCGACACGCGGACTCTCGTCAATGAGCCGCGCGCCCTGTTCCTTCAAACGCGCGAGCGCCGCGCGAATGTCCGCAACGCGCACGGCGAGGTGATGGATGCCGGGGCCGCGTTTTTCCAAAAACTTCGCCACGGGCGAGCCCTCGTGCGTCGGCTCAAGCAGCTCGACGCGCGGCTCGCCGACGGGCAGCATGGCGACTCTCACGCCCTGCTCTTCGACCGTCTCGGTGTGCGTCAACTCAAGGCCGAGCGCGTCGCGCCAGAACCGCAGCGCCTCGTCGAGGCTCCGCGTGGCGATTCCGATGTGTTCGAGTTTCATTTCCATGAATTTTAGGCGCGGCGCGGCGAAGACTTGAGATGCGGGAACGAGGTCAAAGTCTGCCCGCCGCCCGGCGTAAACTACTCGCCCGGCGCTGCGCCGCCATTCCCGGCGGCCATGAACTCCTCGATGGCCGAGTACGGGTCGCGCCGCTTTTCGGCCACCTCCGAGGCGAGTTCCGCGAGTAGGCGGCGCGCGCCCTCCGTTTCGAGCGCGCGGGCCAGCAGACGCTCGCGCAGCAGTTCGTGGAGCCGCCAGTGAGCCACGGCGACGCGGCGCGAGCCCGCGCCCTCCGCGCCCTTCAGAAACTCCCGGTAGCTCTCGACCGCCGAGGCCAGCTCTTCGATCCCCCTGCTCTCCGTCGCCACGGTCTTCACAATCGGCGGCGACCACATGTCGGGGCGGTGCGCGAGCGAGAGCAGCGCCTCCAACTCCTTCTCCGTGCGGAGCACGCCGTCGCGGTCGGCCTTGTTGATGACGAACACATCGCCGATCTCCATGATGCCCGCCTTGATGGCCTGTATGTCGTCGCCCATGCCGGGCACGAGCACGACGACCGACACGTCCGCCGCCTTGACGATCTCGACCTCATCTTGGCCGACGCCGACCGTCTCGACGATGATCTTTTCGTAACCGGCGGCGTCGAGGATCGCCACGGCGTCCACGGTCGCGCGCGCGAGGCCGCCCAAGTTGCCGCGCGTCGCCATCGAGCGGATGAAGACGCCGGGGTCGAGTCCGAGCGTCTGCATGCGGATGCGGTCGCCTAAAATCGCGCCGCCGGAGAAAGGGCTCGAAGGGTCAACGGCCACGATGCCGACGCGCTCGCCGCGCGCGCGGTAAAGCGAGGCGAGCTTATCCACGAGCGTGGACTTGCCCGCGCCCGGCGAGCCCGTGATGCCGACGACGATCCCCCGGCCCGTGTGCGGGAAGAGGGCGCGCATCAACTCGGACGCGCCGCCCGTGTCGTCCTCGACCGTCGAGATGGCACGCGCCACCGCGCGCGCTTCGCCCGCCAAAACTCTCTCGAACAGTTGCGCGCCGCCGCTCATCGAAGCCTCCGCGCCGCACCCATCTCGCGCCGCTTCTCGACGAACTTGACGAGCCGCAAGCGCCTCCCCGTCCACTCGTAATAGTAGAGCCCGGCCTTCGGCTCCGCACTCTCCGTCTCGCTGTTGGGGAATCCCGAAAGGATGAGAAGGCGGCTGTCCGGCTTGAACGTCAGAACCTCTCCGTCCTCCGAGAAGAGCCACACGCCGAAGGCGTTCAACTCCTTCGGGAAATGCACCGCCCCGTTCTTCGCGTCAATGACGGCGACGCTCATGCACCCCGTCCCGCAGCCCCAACCGACGAGCGAGAAGTGCCCCGCGAAATTGACGCCCTCTTTCGCGCCCTCGCGCAGACGCGTGCGGAACGTCCCCGCGCCCCTCGCGCTCCGCAGGTTCACGCGCGCGACCCGGCCCCTGTAAACGCGCGCCGGATAACTCTCGAAACGCGGCACCGCCGCAGCCTTCTGCGCCACGGACTCCGCCGCGAGCGGGCCGCAGCAGAGGCAGCAGAGGAGGAGAGCCAAAGATATCTTCATGCGATACGCGCCCCGGCGCGGAGCTTCGAGTCGCGCAAGCGTCTCAGGGGCGGGGGATGTTGAGATCATCGCAAATCTTTCGCGCCAGAACTTCTTTGACTTCTCGGTGACGCGGAACCGAAGACATCGCGCCGTTACCCGGATTCTTGTAAATCGTGTGGCTCCCGCCCTCTCGCACGAAGACGCAACCGTGCTTCTCAAGATGGCGGATTAAGTCGGCGCGCTTCACCTCTACGCCGCCCTTAAAGTCAGGCGCTCCCTCGTCACTTTCGCGTCCTTCGCCAGCCGCCGCTCGGACTCTTCCCTGTTGGCCTCAAGAATCATCTGCACCGCTTCCAGAAGATTCTCGCGCACTTCGTCGAGGGATTCGCCCTGAGTGTTCGCGCCCGGCAGTTCGGCGATGTAGCCGACGTAGCCGCCCTCTTCCGCCTCCTCGTAAATCGCGGTCAGGTTCAGTTCGGTGATGATGTCTTTCAGCTCTTTGCTCATAGTTGTGTGGTGCTGAGTATCTGTTTGGCGATGATGAGGCGCTGGATTTCGGAGGTGCCTTCGCCGATGGTGCAGAGCTTGGAGTCGCGCCAGAATTTTTCGGGCGGGTAATCCTTCGTGTAGCCGTAGCCGCCGTGAATCTGGATGGCCTCCTCGCAGACCTTGACCGAGATTTCCGAGGCGAAGAGCTTAGCCATCGAAGACTCTTTCGTGACCTTCTTGTTCGCGTCCTTGAGCGCCGCCGCGCGGTAGGTCAGGAGCCGCGCCGCGTCAATCTGCGTCGCCATGTCGGCGAGCTTGAACTGGATGGCCTGAAACTCCGAGATGGGCTTGCCGAACTGCTTCCGCTCCTTCGAGTAGGCGACCGCGGACTCGTAAGCGCCCTGCGCGATGCCGAGCGCGAGCGCCGCAATCGAGATGCGCCCGCCGTCGAGAATCTGCATCGCCTGAATGAAGCCCAAGCCTTCGGGGCCGAGGCGGTTGCTGTCCGGGATGTGACAGTCCTCGAAAATCACGCTCGCCGTCTCCGAGGCGCGCAGGCCGAGCTTGTCCTCCTTCTTGCCGGGCATGAAGCCCTTCGTCCCCTTCTCGAAGATGAAGGCCGTGATGCCCTTCGAGCGCATCGCGCGGTCGGTCGAGGCGACGGCCACGCACGTGTCGCCGTGGATGGCGTGCGTGATGAAATTCTTCGAGCCGTTGACGACCCACTCGCCGTTCCGCTTGACGGCGGTCGTGCGCGTGCCCGAAGCGTCCGAGCCCGCGCCCGGCTCGGTCAAGCCCCACGCGCCCAGCTTCTCGCCGCGCGCGAGCGGCACGAGGTACTTCTGCTTCTGCTCCTCGGTGCCGAACATGAAGATATGATTCGAGCAGAGCGAGTTGTGCGCCGCGACCGAGATGCCGACCGAGCCGTCCACGCGCGAAAGCTCCTCGATGATGGCGACGTATTCGACGTAGCCCATCCCCGCGCCGCCGTACTCTTCGGGGAAGATGACGCCCATCAACCCCAACTCGGCCAGCTTCGGCAGAAGCTCCACCGGAAAGTGCTGCTGCTCGTCCCACTCGCGGACGTGCGGCTTAATCTCGCCCTCGGCGAACTCGCGCACGCTGTCCCTGACCTGTCGCTGCTCTTCGTTGAGATCGAAATCCATAACGCCCCCTGAAATGATGAATGCGGAATGATGAATGATGAATGAAGAGAACTCGGTTTTTCATTCATCACTCATCATTCCGCATTCATCATTCTAACTTACTCCCTACCCGAACCGTGACCCGCGCCGCGCTTCTTGGCGGGCTTGCGCGCGGGCTTCTTCGCGGCCTTTGCGCCGCGCTTCTTCGACGCCGCGCCTTCGTCCGTCTTCCGCGCCTTGCCCGCGCCCTTCTTCCGAACGCCTTTGAGGTGCGCGACCTCGGCGGGCGTCAGGTATCGGAAATGGCCGAGGGGCAAGCCCTTGTCCGTGACATCGCCGATGCGGACGCGCCGGAGCTTGACGACCGAGTGGCCGATGGCGTCGAACATGCGGCGGATTTGCTGGTTCTTGCCCTCGTAGAGCACGACCTCGTACCACGCGTTGGCGTCCGTGTAGCCGGTGCTCTTGACCTCCGCCGGGGCCGTGCGCGTCCCGTCTTCGAGACGGATGCCGCGCCGCAGGCGCTCGATCTGCTCGTCCGAAGGCACGCCCTTGACCTTCGCTTCGTAAACCTTGCGGACGTGGTTGCGCGCCGCCGTGACGTAGTTCGTCAACTCGCCGTCGTTCGTCAGAATGAGCAGCCCTTCGGTGTTGAAGTCGAGGCGACCGACGGGATGCAGGCGACCGAGCGAGTTCGGGACAAGCTCGGTGATGAGCGGGCGGTTTTCGGGGTCGGAGAGGCTCGTCAGAAACCCGCGCGGCTTGTTCAAAAGCACATAGACGTTCGAGCGTGCCGCGAGCTGCGGGTTAATCAACTTCCCGCGCACCTTGATGTGATCGCGTTCGGGGTCGGCCTTCGTGCCTAGCTCGCGCACGACCTGTCCGTTGACGGTCACTTCGCCCGCCTCGATGAGTTCTTCGGCGTGGCGGCGCGAGGCGATGCCTGCGGCGGCAATCAGTTTTTGCAGACGTTCTTCCATAAAGCACTGGTCGGTAGTCAGGAGACAGGAGCCGGGAGAAAAACTTTTCCGCCGCCTCGTCGGCGTGTCGGCGGCGCGGAGCGCCACTGACGACCGGCTCCTGTCTCACGGCTACCGTTTTTAACTTTCTCCGGCGGCCAAGTCCTCGAAGTCTTCGATGCTCGGCAGCTCGCCCAAGTCTTTGAGGCCGAACTGGAGCAGGAAGTCTTTCGACGTGCCGTACATCATCGGGCGACCGACCGTCTCCTTGCGGCCTTTGGCGATGATGAGGCGCTTGTCGAGCAGCGTCTTGATGGCGGAGGAGGACTGGACTCCGCGAATCTCTAAAATTTCGGGGACGGTGACGGGCTGCTTGTAGGCGATGACGGCGAGCGTTTCGAGCGCCGGGAGCGAGAGCTTGGCGCTCGGCTTCGACTTCAGATAAGCGCGGACGTGCTCATGATGTTCGGGGCGCGTCGCAATCTGCCAGCCGCCCGCGACCTCGCGCATCATCAACCCGCTGTTCCGCTCGTTGAACTCCTTCGCCAGAGATTCGACGGCGACCTCCACCCAGCCCTTGTCCTCGCGCAGCACGTCGGCCAGAGCCTTGACCGGCAGAGGCTCTTCCGAGACGAAGATGAGCGCCTCGCAGATAGCCATCAGCTCGGCCAACTCGCGCGGCTGACCGCCCGGCGCGATGTCGTCATCCGGCTCCACGACCGCGCCCAAGACCTGCGCCTCGGCGAGCCGTTGCGCTAAGGCTTCCGCCGCGTCCTCCCGGTCGGCGTCGAAGATGGCGACTTCGCGCCCCTCCTCCGCTTCCTCTTCCTCTTCGTCCTCCGCGACGACTTCGCCCTCCTCGTCGTCTTCCGGAGCGCCCGCCTCGGCGGACTCTTCAGGCCCGTCCTCGCCGTCGAGCCGAGCTTCGTCTCCCGTCCCATCGCCGATGCGGAAGCCCCTCGGCTCTCCCGATTCGTCGGCGACGCCGTCGTCGCTCGGCGCAGCCGCGCCTTCGTCGGCCTCGACGCCCGACAACTCGGACGCGAGGGCTTCGACGGCTTCCTCGTTGGCCGTCTCCGGCGTTTCCAACGGACTCTGTTTGCTTCTGCGTTTGCTCATCTTCGAGTGGTCGGCCCCTAGCCCCCGACGCGCGCCACGATGTCGCCGAAGGTCTTCGTCTGGAAAAGTTTAATCTCGGTCGTGCGGACGAGTTCGAGCACCGAGAGGAAGGCGAGCACCAGCTCGCGCCTCGTCCCGGCGCGCTCGAAGAAGTCGCGGAGGTTGAGAGAGCCCGTCGAGAAGATCATGTTGCGGAGGCGTTCCAGCATCTCCGCCATCGTCACCTCCTCGCGCTCGATCTCCATCAAGACCTCTTCCTTGCGCCGCGCCAGAATCTCTTGGAAGACGCGCAAAAGGTCGAACGCGCCCGCCGCGATTTCGGGGTTGCTCTTGTCCGTCTCCAAAGGCGCGCGCGTATAGACGGCGCGCTCGACCGTCGCGCGCGACCACAGGAGTTCGGCGGCGGCCTTGTACTTCTGGTGCTCCAACAGCCGCTCGACCAGATCGCGGCGCGGGTCGTCCGCCGCCAGCTCTTCGCCCGCCGCCGAAGGGTCTTGCGGCAAGAGCATCCGCGACTTGATCTCGATGAGCGTCGCGGCCATCACGAGGAAGTCGCTCGCCACCGTGATGTCCATGCTCTGCATCATGCGGAGATACTTGAGATACTCGTTCGAGATGCGCGCGATGGGGATGTCGTAGATGCTGACCTGCTCCTGCCGGATGAGGTAGAGAAGGAGGTCGAGCGGCCCGGCGAACTCGCCGAGGACGAGCTTGAGTTCTTCGCCCTGATGCGACTCCGAGATTTCTGGCTCCGCGCCCGCGACGTTAATCGGCCCGCCCTCGGCGGCGGTCGCCACCGTCCCCTCTTCGGTGGGCTTCGCCGTCACTTCCGGCTGTTGCTCGCTCGACAAAATCTTCTAAGCCCCCACAATCCCCATGCGCTCTTTGACCGCGCGCATGGTCTCGCGCGCCATCTCGCGCGCCTTGTCGCGCCCGTCAGCGAGGATGCGCGAAAGCTCCTCGTCCGAGAAGGCGCGCATCCGCTCCTGAAACGGGCGGAGGAAGTCAATCGTCACGTCGGCCAACTCCGACTTGAGCTGCGCGTAACCCTTGCCCTCGAAGTGCGCCTCGACTTCCGCAGACTCCTTGCCCGTTAGAATCTGGAAGATCGAGAGCAGGTTCGAGATAGCGGGCCGCGACTCGTCGAAGCGAATCTCGGTGCCAGAGTCGGTGACGGCGCGTTTGAACTTGCGGCGCACGGTGTCGGCGTCATCTACGAGCGAGATGCGCCCGGCGTCGTTCTCGTCCGACTTCGACATCTTCTTCGAGGGATCATCCAAAGCCATGATCTTCGCGCCCGCCTTCGGGATGAAGGCGTCGGGCACGCGGAACGTCTCGCCGAAGTCGCGGTTAAAGCGCTCGGCGATGTCGCGCGTCAGCTCAAGGTGCTGCTTCTGGTCGTGGCCGACGGGCACGAGGTCTGTCTGGTAGAGCAGGATGTCGGCGGCCATCAGCGCCGGGTACGTCAAGAGCCCGGCGAGCACGTTCTCGCGCTGCTTCTTCGCCTTGTCCTTGAACTGCGTCATCCGCTCCAACTCCGAGATACGCACGACGCAGTTGAGAATCCACGACAGCTCGGCGTGCTCCGGCACGTCCGACTGGACGAAGACGGTCGAGACCTCCGGGTCAATCCCTGAAGCGAGGTAGATGCGCGCCACCTCCCTCGTCTTCTCGGCGAGCAGCTTCGGGTCTTGCGGGACGGTGACGGCGTGGAGGTTGACGACGCAGTAGAGGCTCTCGTACTCGCGCTGCAACGCCACCCAGTTGCGGATCGCGCCGAGGTAGTTGCCGATGTGGAGGTTGCCGGTCG
>DASTQX010000613.1:0-2951 GCA_035761505.1 Pyrinomonadaceae bacterium | reverse complement strand
CGAGCGGACGAGCGGCACGAGGTAGCGCTTCCCTGCTCCGAAAGTACGAAGACGAAAGCCGTGCGCGAAGCTCATCAAGTCGCTTCGCGCACGGCTTTCATCTTGCTCGCCTGAAAGGTTATCGAATCAGAGTTCGACTTCCGGCTGCCGGATGCCGATGACGACGTAGCGCCGCCCGCCGTAGAGGCGCAGCCCGTCGCGCTCGACCGTCATCATCAGCGGACGCGGGCGAGCTAAGGCGGCGTCGTTCGGGGCTTCGACCGAAATCAAAGGCGAGCCGCCCACGTCGAAGACGTTGAACTGCCCGCCCTCGGTGAAGCCGAAGCCGTAAGCGCCCGCCGGGAGCGCGCCCGTGCCGACGTTGATGGCCGCGTCGGCGATGAGGAAGCCTTCGTACTTCGCGCGGATTTCCGAGGAGTAGCCGGTCGTGTCCACCAGCCCCGCGATGACGTGCTTTTTGCCGAAGCGGGCCGCCGCCGAGTTGCGCGCCTGCGTCGGCGCGCTCTGGCCCTCGAAGTAGAAGCCGGGCGGGACGACGCGCGTGAGTTCCGCGCCCGCGAGGACGACGGGCGCGCCCCCTTGCGCGGGTTGGGGCGCGGCCTGCTGCGCGGGCGCGAGGCCCGCCAGCAGACAGAGTGCCAGCAGCGTCGAGGCCGCGATGGTGCGAACGGAGAGCTTCATGTGTGGGGTTTCCTCCTCTGGAAAATTTGTGCGTGGCCGACTTCGGTTTCGGGCGCGAGGTTTGAAAAGGGTTGCGTTTGCCGTGCCCGCCTTCGGAATGTACTATGAAGGCATTAGAAGAGACGAGTTCGAGCGCCGTTCGGACGGCAACTCTTTCGTCAGGCGCGAGACCAAAAAGCTCTCCCGAAGATAATAACTTTTAATGGAACGAAGAAAAAGCCGGGCGGTCTTTTTCGTCCGAACTCTTCCGGCGCTCGTCGCCCTCGTCGCCGCCTGCGCGCACTTCGCCGCGCCCGCCCGCGCGCGCCAGACGCCCGCTCCCTCTCCCGCTCCGGCGCAGACGCCGCAACCGCGCGCCGGTCGCTCTTACGACACCGCCCCGCCCGCCAAGCGGACGCCCGCGCCCGCGCCGCAAGGACAGTCGCCCGTCACCTTCAAAGAGATTGCCGCCGAGAGCGGAGTCCGTTTCCGTCATCAAGCCTCGCCGACCTCAAGAAAATATCTGCCCGAAACGATGGGCGGCGGAGTCGCCCTCTTCGACTTCGACCGCGACGGGCGGCTCGACCTCTTCTTCACCAACGGCGCTTCACTCGCCGACCCGATGCCGAAGGCCGCGAGCCCCGACAAGCGCGACCCGCGTTTCTGGAATCGCCTCTACCGCCAGAAGGCGGACGGCACTTTCGAGGACTTGACCGAGCGCGCGGGCCTGCGCGGCGAGGGCTACGGGATGGGCGCGGCGGCGGGCGATTACGACAACGACGGCTGGGTTGATCTGTACGTCACCGCTTACGGCGGGGCCGTGCTCTACCGCAACCGGGGCGACGGCACTTTCGAGGACGTGACGCGCAAGACCGCGACTTCCGTCGAGGGCTGGCCGACGAGCGCGGGCTGGCTCGACTACGACCGCGACGGGCGGCTCGACCTCTTCGTCGCGCGCTACATGGACTGGGACTTCGAGCGCGGCGCGCTCGTCTGCGGCTCGCACGCCGTTCCCGCCTACTGCCACCCCGACAACTTCAAAGGCGCGGCCAACCTCCTCTTCCGCCAGAAGACGGACGGCACGTTCGAGGACGTGAGTATGAAGGCCGCCATCGCCGACTCGTCCGGCAAAGGGCTCGGCGTCGCCTTCGCCGACTTCGACGGCGACCAGCTCACGGACATCTTCGTCGCCAACGACAGCGTGCGCCAGTTCCTCCACCGCAACCGGGGCGACGGCACTTTCGAGGACGTGGGGCTGCTTGCGGGCGTCGGCTACGACGAGAACGGGAAGACCTTCGCCGGGATGGGCGTGGACGCCGCCGACTACGACAACGACGGCCAGCCGGACGTGTTCATCACCGCGCTCTCGAACGAGACTTATCCTCTCTTCCGCAACAACGGCGACCTCACTTTCACCTACACGACGAACACTTCCGGCGTCGGCCAGATAACCCTGCTCCACACGGGCTGGGGCACGCGCTTCGCCGACTTCGACAACGATGGACTTCGAGACCTCTTCGTCGCGCAAGGCCACGTCCTCGACACCATCGAGAAGACGGCGAGCTATCTGACCTACAGGCAGACGCCGCTTCTGATGAGGAACAACGGCAAGAACTTCGTCAACGTCTCCGCCTCCGCCGGAGCGGTTTTCAATCAACCGCTCGCGGCGCGCGGCGCGGCCTTCGGCGACCTTGATAACGACGGCGACACCGATGTGGTGCTCGCGCAGACCGACGGCCCCGCGATCGTCCTGCGTAACGAGGGAAGACGCGACGGCGCGAAGAGTCACTGGCTCGGCGTCTCACTCGTCGGCTCGAAGTCGAACCGGCAGGGCTTGGGCGCACGCGTCGTGGTCACGGACGCGGCGGGCGCGAAACAGGTTTTTGACGTGACGGGGGCGGGCAGTTATCTTTCATCCTCCGACCCGCGCGTCCTCGTCGGGCTCGGCACGCGCGCCGCCGTGCGCTCCGTCGAAGTCCGCTGGCCGAGCGGCATCACGCAGACCGTCAAAGACCCCGCAATAGACAAATATCTGACGATTAACGAAAAATGATTTTCACGCCCTCCAAGATGTTTCGGAATGTCCTTCGCCCGCGCCTCGCCCTCGCGTGCGCTCTGGCGACTTTCGCCGTCGTCCTGCTTACAGTCTCGCCCGCTTCGCTCTTCGCGCGGCAACAGCAGCAGCCCGCGCCGCCGCAGGGCATGGGCGTCTCGACCGGCGCGGGCGTTGTTTCGGCGACGCGGCGGACGGCGGGCGTGACGGACGCGAAAGCCCCGCGCGTCTTCGAGGA
>DASTQX010000612.1:0-26338 GCA_035761505.1 Pyrinomonadaceae bacterium | reverse complement strand
GCGTAACTCGCCCCTCGTCTGTTCGGCGTGCGCGCCCGTCACGACGATCACCGGGCGGCATCCCGCGCCCAGCGCGGCGAGGGCGGAGCGTCTGAGCAACGTCTGGCCTCGGAAGGGAAGCAACTGCTTCGGCGTGCCCATGCGGGAAGACGAGCCCGCCGCAAGGACGACCGCGCCGACGCCCGCCGAGCCACTTTCAAACACCCTTCACTTTTCCTCCGCGCCGAAGCGTCGGCCCTTCACACCGTCGCCAACGCGTGCGCGTCGGCCTCCGCCACGTGGACGCGCTCGCCGTCACTTAAACGTCCGTGGATTGCCCCCTGCCGTTCGCGCAGCATCCCGCCGCGCCGACCGGCCATGACGGCGCGCATCTCCGCAATGATGGAGAGGGCAATCTCCGCCGGGGCGTTCGCCCCGATGTCCAGACCGGCGGGGGCGTAAAGACGCGACAGGTCAGTCTCCTGAAGTCGGACGCCGCCTTCCGCCAGTTCGGCCAGCATCCGCTCGGTACGTTTTCGCGGCCCCATGACGCCGATGTAACGGGCCGGGGAAGAGAGCAGAAATTTGAGCACGGCCAGATCGTGCGAGTAGTTGTGTGACATCACGAGCGCGAGCGTGCGCTGCGTGACGCGGACTTGCTCGCCGACCGTTTCCGCGCGAGCGAGCGTGACCCTGTCGGCTTGTGCGAACCGGGCGCGACTGGCCGGGCGGGCCTGCGGGTCAACGACCTCCGTCTGCCAGCCTAAGTCGCGCGCCAGTTCGACGACCGGTAAAGCGTCGTGACCGGCCCCGAACACGAGGAGCGGAACGGGGGGCGTCAGCGTCTCGATGAAGACTTTCGTCGTGTCGCCGTCCGACTCATAGACGCGGACGCCGGATGACTCTTCGCGCGACGCGGCGCGCAGGTCGCTTTCAATCATCCGGGCCAGCTCTCCGCCCGGCAACTCGCAGACGGCCTCCCCGTCTTCGTCGAGGATGAAGCGTGAAGCAATCGCGACGCGCGCCGCCGCGAGGGTCGGGCGTGCGGGCGAGTGTCGGAGCACGGTGGCGACGGCGACGGGGGCGGCGTCGGCTCTTGAGGCGCACGAACGGCGCAGCGCGGCGACGTAGAGTGATTGCGGGGCGAGCGGTTCGACCAGCACGCGCACGACGCCGTTGCAGCCGAGCCCCAGACCCCAAGCAATCTCGTCGCTCGTCGAGGTCGTGTCGTACTCGACCAGCTTCGCTTCGCCGGTTTCGATGACGCGATGAGCGTGCTCGGCAACGTCGCCTTCAAGGCAACCGGCGCTAATCGTGCCCGTCGTCGCCCCGCCCTCGCAGACCAGCATCCGCGCGCCCGGTCGCCGGTATGAAGAGCCCTCGACGCTCACCACGGTCGCCAGAGCGCAACGCGCACCTTTATCATTGGCCGCGTCGAACGCTTCGATTAACGCCCGCACCTCGTTCATAAAATCACCCCGAACGATTTCGTCCTCACGTCACACCAAGCCCTCGGCAACCGCCAACGCGATTCGTTGGCCGGGCCTCTGCCCCTTCACCCTCACAGCAACTTGTCCGGCGTAATCGGCAACTCCCTGACGCGCCTGCCCGTGGCGTGGAAGACGGCGTTGGCGATGGCCGCCGGGATGCCGACCATGCCTAGTTCGCCCATGCCCTTGACGCCGAGCGGGTTGACCACCGAGTCGTCCTCCTCGACGAAGAGCGTCTCGACCTCGTGCACGTCGGCGTTGACCGGCACGTGATAGTGTTGGAGGTTCGGGTTCATGATGCGCCCGTAGCGGTGGTCAATCTCGGTCGCCTCCTGCAAGGCCATGCCGATGCCCCAGACGACGCCGCCGATCTCCTGACTGTGCGATGCCTTCGGGTTGATAATCTTGCCGCAGGCCGTGACCTCGATGGCGCGCGCGACGCGAACGGTGCCGAGGTCGGGGTCAATCTTCACTTCGACGAACTGCGCGCCGTGCGCCATCGTCGCGTACTTCCGGCGCTCCGGCGAGGGCTTCGCCTCGAACGTCTCGACGACTTCGGCGAGGTTGTTCCGCCGCATCACGTCGGAGATGCTGACGGACTTCGACGGGTCGGCTTTGAGCCGCAGCCTGCCGTCGAGCATCTCCACGTCAGCGGCGTTCGCCCCCTTGAGCGGCGAGGACTCTTCGCGGTTGGCGAGCGCGAGCAGCCGCGCGCCGACGGCGAGCGCCGCGCCGTGCACCGCCGAGCCGACGCTCGCCGTCGTCCAAGAGCCGCCCTGCGCCGGGGCGCGCGGGAACTTCGTGTTGCCCAACTCGAACTGGACGCGGTCGGGCGTGAGCCCCAGATACTCGGCGGCGATCATCGTGACGACCGTGTAGGTGCCGGGGCCGATGTCGCTCGTCGCACTGACGACGTGCGCCGTGCCGTCCGCCTTGAAAGTGATCCGCGCGGTCGCGGGCATCTGGAACGCGCCCCAGATGCCGGTGGCCGTCCCCCAGCCGACCAGAAGCCGCCCGTCGCGCATCGAGCGCGGCTCCATCTTGCGCTCCTTCCAACCGAACTTCTCCGCGCCCAGCCGGTAGCACTCGCGCAGCGCCTTGCTCGAAAACGGCCTCCCGCTCTCCGGGTCGGTCTCGGCGTAGTTGATGAGCCGGAGTTCGAGCGGGTCTATCTTGAGCGCGTAGGCCAGCTCGTCCATCGCACATTCGAGCGCGAACATCCCGCTCACCGCCCCCGGCGCGCGCATCCACGTCGGAGTGTTGAGGTCGGTGTCGGCGATCTTCGTCGGCGCGTAGAGGTTCGGGCAGGCGTACACCTGACGCGTGAAGCCGGTCGTGTTGTCCGAGAACTCCTCGAAGGAAGAGGTGTTGTGCACGGCCTCGTGAATCATCGAGATGAGCTTGCCCGTCTTGTCGGCACCGAGCGCGACCTTCTGAATCGTGTACGGGCGGTAGCCGTGGCCGGTGAACATCTGCGTCCGCGTATAGACGACCTTGACCGGGCGTTTGATTTCGCGCGCCGCCATCGCCGTCAAAGCCGGGTAGTAGTTCGGCCTGAGCGACGACCCGAAGGCCCCGCCGACGTAAGGCGAGACGACCGAGACGTTCTCCTCCGGCACGCCGAAGGCCGAGGCGAGATGTGTCCGCACGCCGTAAACCTCCTGCGTCTTGTCGAAGACCTTGAGCTTGTCGCCCTGCCAGACGGCGATGGCTGCGTGCGGCTCCATCGCGTTGTGGTGCTCGATGGGGATGCGGTACTCGGCCTCGACCTTCACGGGCGCGCTCTTCATCGCCTCTTCGGGATTGCCGCGCGGCTTCGGCGGCGGCCCCTGCGAAGGCAGGCGCGCGCTCCCGCGCACGGTCTCCGTATCGGTCGCGTGCTTCTCCGCGTTGTAAGAGACTTTGACGAGGCGGGCGGCGTAGCGCGCCTGCTCATACGTCTCGGCGACGACGAGCGCGACGGGCTGGCCGTTGAAGAATATCCTGTCCGACTGGAGCGCGCGGAAAGACTTGTCACGCTCCTCGGTGGCGCGCGGCGGCGAGTCCTCGGTGGCCGCCTTCGGGCCGAGCTTCGGCGCGTTGAGGTGCGTGAAGACGCGAATCACGCCCGGCGCGCGTTCCGCCTCGCGCGTGTCCAACGTCTTGATCGTGCCCTTCGCCACCGTGCCCAGCACGATGAAACCGTAGGCGATGTTCGGCACCTGAAACTCGGCAGCGTACTTCGCCCTGCCCGTCACCTTCGCCACGCCGTCCACGCGGCTCATCTCTTTTCCGATATACCTCGGCATCGCGTTACCCCTCCGGGTTCAAGCTCGCGCGCAGAGCACGGCCCCTTTAGGCCAGCCCGCTCGCGCGCATCAGGGCGCGGACGACCGCGCGCTTTCCGAGTTCGATTTTGTAGGCGTTGTGCGCCAGCGGCTTCGCGTCTTTGAGCGCCGCCTCGGCGGCCCGCCGGAAGCTCTCCTCCGACGCGGGCTTGCCGGAGAGCGCGGCCTCCGCCTCCGCGCTCCGCCAAGGCTTGTGGGCCACGCCGCCGAGCACGACGCGCGCCTGTTTGATCGTCCCGCCGTCGAGTTCGAGCGCGGCGGCCACCGCGACGAGCGCGAAGGCGTAAGACGCTCGGTCGCGCACCTTCAGGTAGTAAGAGTTCCGCGCGAAGTTCGACTTCGGCAACTCGATGGCCGTAATCAACTCGCCGTGAGCGAGGTTGTTGTCCTTCTCCGGCGTGTCACCCGGCAGGCGGTGAAACTCGCCGACGGGTATCGTGCGCTCGCGCCCGTTCGCGCCCTTCACCCTCACGACGGCTTCGAGCGCGTAGAGCGCGTTCGCCATGTCGCCCGGATAGGTCGCCACGCACTTGTCGCTCCAGCCGAAGACGGCGTGGATGCGGTTGAGCCCTTCGAGCGCGCCGCACCCGCTGCCGGGCTCGCGCTTGTTGCAGGGCATCGCCGTGTCGTAGAAGTACTGGCAGCGCGTCCGCTGCAAAAGGTTCCCGCCGTTGGTCGCCATGTTGCGCAACTGCCCCGATGCTCCCGCGACGATGGCCTGCGTGAGCAGCGGGTAACTCTTGCGGATGAGCGGGTGGTTGGCGGTGTCGGTGTTCTTCGCCAGCGCGCCGATGGAGACGCCGCCGCCCGCCGCCTTAATCTCGTTGAGTCCCAGACGGGTCAGGTCAACGAGTTCGTTCGGGCGCTCGACATTCTCTTTCATCAGGTCGAGGATGTTGGTTCCCCCGGCCAGAAATTTCGCGTTGGGGTTCGCCGCGACCGCGCGTGTCGCCGCGTTCGGGTCACTCGCGCGCACGTACTTAAACGGCCTCATCGTCCCACTCCTTCCTGACCCGCGCCAGCTCTTCCTCTCCGACGAAGCTCCACGACCGCGCCGTCTCCCGGCCCGAATGTGCCTCCTGAATGGCCGCGACGATCTTCGGGTACGCGCCGCAGCGACAGATGTTGCCGCTCATCCGCTCGCGTATCTCGTCGTCCGAGAGTTGCTTCAAAGGGGCGCTCAAGTCTTCGGTGACGTGGCTCACTTCGCCCCGCCGCGCCTCTTCGAGCATCCCGACCGCCGAGCAAATCTGCCCCGGTGTGCAGTAGCCGCACTGGAAGCCGTCGTACTTGATGAAGGCCACCTGTACGGGATGCAACTCGTCACCCTTCGCCAGCCCTTCGACCGTCGTGACATCCTTACCCTCGACCGTCGCGGCGAGCGTCAGGCACGACAGCACGCGCCGCCCGTCCACGAGCACCGTGCAAGCGCCGCACTGCCCCTGATCGCAGCCCTTCTTCGTGCCGGTCAACTCCAGCCGCTCGCGCAGGGCGTCGAGCAGCACCATGCGCGAATCCACTTCGAGGGTCTTCGTCGCGCCGTTGACCTTCAGCACTACCCGAACGGGATTTTCCAGCGCCGGGGCCGTGGCGAACAACGCGTCGGGCGAAGCGGCCAGCGCGGCGAGCGCCTTCTCCTGCTCAAGCAACATCAGGGCGAAAGCACCGAGGCCGCACGCGACCGTCTGCCCCAAGAAGGTGCGCCGCGCCTGACCCACATCGGTCAACGTCGGCAACTCCTTTAACAGCGCCTCCTCGTCAGCCGTCAACTCCGGCCCGGAGGTCTCGTCGAAGTCGTCATTCATTTCAGTATTCCCCCGTCTTCTCGGAACAATCCCCCGGCCTGTGGAGGCCACCACTTTTAAAATTGTGGTGCTCCGCCGAGAGGCTCGTTTGAAGAGTCTGCGAAAGATGGACTCGCCGCCGCTCAATTTTGCTGCTGCTCTATATTTATACCATTCAATGCCCTGAAACGGTTGTCGGAATTTTAATCGGGCGTTAAAGATCGTCGGCCCGAAGTTTCCGGGCGGGACGGGCGACGGAACGGGGCTCAAGGTTGGTATAGTGTCGAGGCAGCGAGAGACCGACTCGCGGCACTGTGAGAAGTAGTCTGACGAAATCCGCTTATCACCCGCACCGGACTGAGGTCAGGCCGAAGGGCGGGCGAGGTAAGCAGCACGGGCGTGAGAGGCGTCCGGGACTGAGAAGGCAGAAGGAGCCGGAGGAGACTTTCCGGCCCAGTCGAAAGTGCATCCCTCCATGAGCCGCCCTCCGCCGCAAAGTAAATCCAAAGCCGTGAGCGCCGAAGCGCGCCCTCCTTCGGGCGGCTGGCGCGGGCGTCTGCACGAGGTCATCTTCGAGGCCGAGACTAAGGCGGGCCGCGCCTTCGATATCGCGCTCATCGGCCTCATCCTTCTCAGCGTGCTCGCCGTCATGCTCGAAAGTTCACGCGGCGTGCGCGCCCGCTACGGCTCCGAACTCTACGCCGCCGAGTGGGCCTTCACCCTCCTTTTCACCGTGGAGTACGTGCTGCGGCTCCTGAGCGTCCGGCGGCCCCTGCGCTACGCTCTGAGCTTCTATGGCGTCGTTGACCTGCTGGCGATCATCCCCACATACCTGAGCCTCATCGTCCCCGGCAGCCATTATCTGCTCGTCGTCAGGATACTGCGGCTGCTCAGAATCTTCCGTATCCTCAAACTCGCCGAACATCTCTCGGAGGCCGACGTGCTGATGCGCGCGTTGCGCGCGAGCCGCCGCAAGATCAGCGTCTTCCTCCTGACGGTGTTGACGATGGTGGTCATCATCGGGACGCTGCTCTACGTCATCGAGGGCGAGGAGAACGGCTTCACGAGCATCCCCGTGGGCATCTACTGGGCGGTCGTTACGCTGACGACGGTCGGCTACGGCGACATCTCGCCCAAGACCCCGGCGGGACAGACGCTCGCCGCGCTGGTGATGATTATCGGCTACGGCATCATCGCCGTGCCGACCGGCATCGTCACGGTCGAGATCGCGCAGGCGGCGCGGAAGCCCGTCTCGACGCAAGCCTGCCCGGAGTGCTCCGCCGAAGGGCACGACGCCGACGCCGTCCACTGCAAATACTGCGGGGCCAGACTCTGAGCGCGGCCTGAGGCGCGCGGCACGCGCCACATAATTTTGTTTCTCGAAAAGGAGTAAGCCACGTCGCCGCTTAACTTGAATTTGAACAAGCGAAAGCCCCGCTTTTTCGGCGGGGCTTTCACTATGGCGCGCGCGAAGGCCCGACCGCTCACACCGCCTCGTCGCGTGCCTCGGATTGCATGTAGCTTCGCTCGCCTCCCGCCGATGACGACGACGATACGGAGTGGTAGAGGTCGTCGACCACAAGCAAGGGTTGCTTCTCCTCGCTGCCGAACAGCGTGAGCTTGAACGCGACCTGCGCGTTGCCGTTGGTCGTCGGGTGCTGGTTGCCGATCCAAGTTGCGACCGCCGACGCGACCGCCGAGGTGAAGGTCGGACTGACGGCGGGGTTGACCGACGTTTCGGCTGGCGGCAGCAAACAGACCGGGAGGCTGACGGGGAAGCCCGTCGGCATCTGGTAGTTGTAAGACCCGGTCATCGTCACCTCCACCGTGACGCTCCCGTCGCCACCGTCGAACAGGCCGGCGAAGAAGGCGTTGAGCAACTCCTCCAGGGTATCGCCGGAAGTGCCGCTGCCGTCGAGCGAGAAGGACTCGTAGGTGAGGCGCGGCACGACGGGGTTGGCGAAGCTGACCCACGGGGTCGTGAAGACGAAGTCGGGGTTCGTCGTGATCTGCTCATCAACCGGGAAGAGCACCTTGTTGCGATCCACGGAGATTGCCGCCATGCCGTTCTGGTAGAGCAGAACGTCGAGGTTCGGGATCGAGACCGTGCGCATCGGGTTGTTGCGCGCCTGATCGTAAGACATGTATTTCGCCGAGTTCGAGCCGGTCAGTTGGTAGAGATAGGACAGGTTCGTCGCGTCTTGCGGGACGACGGGCGTGTACGTGTCGGGTTCGATGGCAATGACGATGGCTGGCAGTGTCACCGTCCCGTTTGAGATCGTGCCGCCGGCCTTGTCCCACGTCGCGGCCTGATCGTTGATTCTCAGGTTGAGGATGTCGGTGAGCGCGCCGCCCGTCTGCTTGTCGGTGGTGAGCGCGCTCTCGAAATCAATCTTGACCAGCTTGGGCGCGGCCATCGCCATCAGCGCCTGCGGTTCGAGCGAGGCGGCGTAGGCCGTGGCGACCTGATTCAGATAGGTCTGGAAGGCATTCACGGCCTTCTGCGCGCCGTCAATAATCGCCTGATCGGTGGTCTCGGCGTCAATCTTGACGAGGTACTGGCTGAAGTCAGCCGAGATGGCGGGGTACGAGGTGACGAACTGGGCCAGCGCCGTGAAGAGGTCGGGGCCGGACGCGAGCATGAGGTCTGAAGAGTCGTCCGACGAGAGGTTGAGCTGAATCGTCGTTTGGACGGTATCCTGCGCGGCGAAGTGGTAGAGGTACTCGAACGAGTAGTCCCAACGCGTCAGATCAACCGGCGTCTGCGGCGGAATCTCCGGCGGCGTGGCCGGCGAGTTGTAGACCTGCCCGGCTGTTTGCGCTTGCACGGTCGGCGGCGTCGGCAGGTTGCGGTTGACGACGGGGATGTTGGCCGGGTCGTCGCCGTTCGGGTTCAGATCGTAGGGGAACGGCCCGTTGACGAAGACGAGCCACTCGCTCTGCACGTAGCCGTCAATGCCGGGGACGGCGCTACGGTTGAATTCGAGGTGCGTGATGTCGAGCGTCAGCTTGAGCGGGACGTAAGCCTGATCGGCGACGTTCTTCGTCGTGAAGACGAAGGCGAGGCGCGGGTCGTAGGTGTTCTGGCCGTCGGCGGTCGGGCCGAGCGGGATGCGCGTGGCCGTTAGCGTGTAGTTCTGGTTGGCGGCGTCGCCGTTCCCGGTGAGCTGTCCGCCGGGTTGCCCGTAGAGGTTGGGCGGGCCAGCCGGGTTGCTCGGCGGCGCGCCTGAGACGTTCGTCACGCCGTAGACGATGGCCGCGCCCGCCGCGTAAGCCGCGCCGATGCGGTTGAGGAACTGCTGGCGCAACTTCTGCTGCGCGAACCAGCGCGTCGAAGAGTCGGCCTGACTGGTCGAGAGGATCGGCTCGGCTGCGCTGCTGATGCTGTCGGCCAAGCTCTCCTTGGCTTGCAACACGAGGCCGAGGTAGCCGTCCTTCAAAGGATCATCTTTACCGAGCAGCTTATCGAGGATGAAGGTCGACGTGGAGTCGGTCGCGGAGAGGAACGTGTCAATGGCGTCGAGGCAGGTCTGGAACCACTGATTCTGATCCACGCCGTTGAAGCTCATCGTGACCGGCTTGCCCGTCGTGTAGTCGGTAATCTGCACGGTCTTGCTGGCGAGCGTGGTGGCGACCGGCTTCGGCGCGTAGTAGCTCGGCGCGTTCTCCGTAATCTGGAAGTAAATCCCTTGCCCCTCGGCTGTGCCGAAGCGCACGGCCCACAGTTGCAGCGCCGTGTTGTTATCGCCGGAATCGCTCGCCAGCTTCATGCCCTCGCCGACCTTCATGTACCAGCCGGAGGTCTGGAAGGCCGTCTCGAACGCGGTGGCGAAGCCGACGTAGGCCGGCTCCTCGCCGGGCGTCGTGCCCACGTCGGGCTTCGGCAGCACCGTGCCGGAGACGGACAGCCCGTCGGCCAGCGCGGCCACGGTCGGATCGGTCAGCAGCGGGTTGCGCGAGAGCGTGAGCGCCACGTCCAGCTCGATGATGTTGCCGGGCGCGACGCCGCCGACCGTGACGGGGACGGCGACGGTGGTCGAAGGTGTTGGCGGCACGGTCGTCCCGCCGACCACGGCTGCAAGGTACTGCACGCAGCCGGCGACGTACTGGCGCACCTGCCCGGCCTGCGCCTCGGTCAAGGGCGTGTCGGGCGCGGCCAAGACGGAGTTGGTCAGCGTCATCGTCACGGCGTTGCCGGTCACGCCGGGCACGTCGAGGTTGGTGTAGTCCTGATTGAGCTGGAAGTAAATCTTCTGGTAGAGCGCGAGGTCGCGCTTGGCCTGATCGGGGTTGCCCGTGTAGGGCGTCGGGTCGAGCGCAAGGCTCAGGTTGAGCGAGGGCGAGCCTGCCGCGCCCGAATAGATGTAGTTGGCGAGCGTGCTCGTCCAGCCCGACAGGCCGACGAGGAGGTCGCTGTAGAGCACGGTGACGGCTGAGCCGCTGAGCGCGCCCTTGTAAGTGGCGGGCGGCTGGCTGAACGGCGTGATGGTCGTGTTGCCGTAAACGTCCTGCCAGCGCAGCGCAATCTGGATGGTCGCGCCCACGTTGACGTAAGGGTTCGCGGACGCGGGCGGAAGGCCCGACGCAGGGCTGGCGGGCGCGGCGTTAATCTCGGCGAACTGCGCGAAGCCGACCGACTGTGTGTACTCGAAGTCGTCGAGCGCCGCCGAGGCCAGCAGCGCGCGCCGCTTCCGCGCCCGCTCGGCGTGGCTCGCGAAAGCCTCTTCGCCCTCGTCGTCCTGCACCTGCGGGCCGAAGGGCAGGCCCATCGGGCTGCCCGGCTTGGTAAAGACGTTCTGCAACAGCCCAGCCGAGAGCGTGTTGTAGAGCGAGTACATGTAGGTCGAGGGGTAGCTCGGATCGCTCGGATTGTCGGGCGGGTCGCCGTAGTTCGTGCGCGTCAGCTCGAAGGTGACGTTGCCGGGGCCGAGGGTCGAGCGCAGATCGAAGACCTGCGTGTTGATGTTGAGCACGGTGTTCTGCGGGAACAGCGCGGCGACTTTGAGCGCGTTGACCGCCATGGCGTCAATCGAGAGGCCGTAGTAGGGCGCGATCTTGGCGAAGGTGTTGCCCGGCGCGCTCGACGAGTTGACCACGTAGTCAACCGGCGGGATGTAGAAGACCGCGCCCAGCGCCACCTGCACGCCGGGGTTGAAGTTCTGGATGTCAGCCGCCGTGATCGGCTGCGCCGCGCCGCGCGAGTAGTAGGTTGCGAGGTTCGCGAGCGTCTGGCTCGGATCAACCACGTCGGCCTGCGTCAACTGGCGCACGATGCCGGCGACGGGGATGAGCGCGTTGGCGGTGAGCGGGAGGGTCGAGTTGGAATCGGCCAGCGCGCCGGGGCCGGTGCCGTAAAGCTGCGAGAGCGAGGCGAGCGTCTCGGCGGATGTTCCCGCGAGCGGCAGGCTCGCGCCCGAAGTGGGCTGCGAGATCAACTGCACAACGTCGGTCGAGGTGTTCAGGTTGTCGGTCGTGACGAAGGAGTTGACGAAGGCGAGCGGGGTCTCGCCGAACGACGACGCGCCCTGCGCCGCGAAGGCGACGACCATGCTCATGGTCGCCGTGCCGCTCGCGTCGAAGATGGACGAGGGCAGCCCGCCGCCTCCTTCAATCACCTGATAGAAGAGGAAGTAGCCGCCGCTGCGGACGACGCTCAGCTCCCAGAGCAGCTTGATGAACTCGCCCGGCGCGTTGGCGATCCCGCGCGGCGAAGCGCCGAGCGTCGCGCGCGCGAGCATGAGCGAACGCTCCGGGTTCGTCTCTGTCGAGAGGTTGGTCTGCGTGATGAACGACAGGAACTCCTGCTCGCCGAGGGTGGTGAGCGAGACGGTCGAGCCAGCCGACTGTGGATAGAGCAGGAACAGGCCCGAAACGATGTGCTCGCCGAGCGAATCCATCGAGCGCAGCAGCAGCTCCAACGTTTGCGCGCCCTCGGTGGATGCGCCGACGATTTCGTAAACGTTCGGCAGGCTCGGAGCCGACGCCGGGCCGTTCGGCGTGTCGCTCGCGCCGCCGGACGATGCGCCGCTCACGGGCAGCCGCTTGATCTGAAAATCAACGCGCGTCGTCCAAGCCCAACTGTTCAGATTGGTGAAGTCCGTCTGCTGCCCGGCTGGCGAAGTCTGGCCGCGCTGCGGCTGGAACTGCGGCATCAGCGGGATCAGCTTCGTCATGTCGCTGATTAGCGGACTGAGCGTCGCCTGACGCGCAGCCGTCAAGGTCATCAAACTTGACGGCAGCGGCCACAGCGTCGGTTGCACCTGCCCCGACGAGCCGCCGTTCGCGCCCGCGCCCCGGTCGGTCAAGTCTTGCAGGCCCGTGAGGTCTGACGTTGTAAAGTTCGCGTAGTTGTTGGCGGCGAACTGTTTGGCCTGCGGCAGCGATTGCGGCAGGGCGGTGAACGTCGGGGCGGGCTGGAACTGGCCGCCCCGCGCCCACTGGAGAACCGTCGAGAGGCTGCCGTACTGTGCGGTGAGGTCAATGGTCGTGCTCGTGCCGGGCGCGCCGTTGAACTCGACGAAGCTCAGGCTGACGTTGTGCGAGGCGGCGGCTGCCGTCACCGTGACGGGGAAGCTGGCGGCGGCGGCTGGCGCGGGCGTCGGGAACTCCTGACCCGTCAGTTGATAGAGCGCGTACTCGGTCTGGTTCGTCGGGAAGAGGAACTGGCTCGACAGCGAGAGCCCCGAAGCCACGGGCAGGCGCAGGCCGTACATCAGGAAGCGGGAGATCATGCCCGCCGTCTGCGCCACCTGATCGGTCGTCTGAATCGCCTTCCACAAATCGCTGACGCCCCAAGCCTCCAGACCCGCGAGCGTGATGACGCCGTTGTTGGCATCCTTCGAGAACAGCCCTTGCACGGTGCTGCTGGCCGAGGCCAGCAGCGGGACGGTCGTGGCGAACTGCGCGGCGACCGTGGCGAGCGTGTCCGTCTCGCCGGTCTTGTAGGTAATCGCCGGGATGAGCATCTGTGACGACGAGACGAGCAGCGGTTGCACGCCGTAGAGCGCGGTCTGCTGCGAGAGGGTGGTGAGGTCTATCTGGAACGCGTCGGCGACGGACTGGAAGCTGTCGCCCGGCTGCGTCGTGTAGGTCTTCGAGTTGATGTTGAGCGTGATGCCGGGCAGCAGGATGCGCGCCGGGCCGTTGGCGAGAATCAGTTGCGCGGGCGTGGTCGTCCAGCGCGGGGACGCGTTCGAGTCGGAGAAGAGGACGGCGATGCTGGCGAGCGTGTCCTTCGACTGAATCGAGTAGGTGAGGGGCGGCAGCGTGATTGACGTGCCCGGCGTGAGCTGGTGATCCTGATTGGGAACCGCCACGTCGTCAATCTGCAAGTCGTTGCCGATCTCGTTGGCCGCCAAAACGATACCGGCAATCGAGTCGTTCGGTTGCAGTTGATAGGCGTAGCCGTCCAACAGGTCGCGCGCCGCCTGTAGCAGTTGGCGGCCCATCATCGAGAAGTAATCAACGAAGATGAGCGCGGCCATTGACTCCGCGTCGTCCTCGACGCTGCGGAACTTCGGCCCGCTCGATTGGTTCTGCGCCTCGATGGTGGCCTCGACTTTGGCGAACGTGTCGGCGACGGTCTGCCGGTAGGCGGAAGTCGCCGTGGCGTACTGCTCGAAGGCGATGGGCTTCGTGCCGGAGCCGCCCGCCGGGTCGGGCACGGTCAGCGACAGGCCGTCGAAGACGGGGAACGCGCTCGCGCCCGCCTTGAAAAACTTCTCGTCGCCGGAACTCTGCGCGTAGGCGGGCGTCTCGATGTTGAGCGTGAAGGCGGAGGCCATGAAGCCGAGCAGCCCGGCCATGTCGAGCGGCGGGTTCGCCAGGTCGGCGAGCTTCTTCACGTAGGCTTCCAACTCGTCGCGCGTGACGGTCTGGGCGGCGGCGTCTTCGAGATCGACGGAATCGCCCGTGGAGTTGCCGAGCGTGTCTATGACCCACGGGAAGAAGGCGGCGGCGAGTTGATCGAAGGAGGTTTGGCCGGTGGACGCACCGCCGGCGGCGGTCGGCGCGTCCATCGCCAGCAGGAAGACGAACGCTCCCTGCTGCTGTCCGTAGCTCGTCGCGCCTTCGGGCGCGAGGACGGTGTACTGCGGCGACGCCAGCACCCTGAGCGTGGGCGCGGTGACATCGGCCCGGCGCACGACTTTCTTCTGGCGCGGCTGCAACGAGGCGGCGCGCGCGGCCACCGCGTCCGGCCCGGCGTGGAGCAGCGCCGTGCGCACGCTCGGCAGCGTCTGCGAGTCGTCCCACGGCGCGGTGTCGTTCGAGCCGATGACGAACTTCGCGCTCACCGTCATCCGGAACGAGAAGGAGATGCTGATTGAGAACAGCCCGCAGTTGATCTTGACCGAGACGCTCACGTCCACCTTCGCCGTAGCGATGAGCGGGATCGCGCGGTACGACTCGTAGGTGATCTGGATCGAGAGCGTGATGTTGACGTTGACCGTGGCCGAGATGATTGCGAAATCAATCTTGCCGTAGAGCAGCCCGATGACGCCGACCGTGCCGCTGATCTTGAAGTAGTAGTCGCTCTGCAAGGAGTCGCCGAGCGCGGTGACGGAGCGCACCATGTCCTCGGCGGAGTACGGATGCCACGCGGCGATGACGCCCTCGACGATGCCGAAGACGGTGAGCGAGAATCCGGCGCTGAGCGGCCCCTCGGTGAAGTTGTAGCCGAGGCCGAGCTGCAAGCCGATGCCGAAGACGATGACCGGATCGAACGTGCCTTTCGTGGTCTGCGGGACTTGCGTGGCCGTCGCGCTGCTCAGCTTGCCGAAGTAGAAGCCGCCGGCCCCCATGACGGGGACGCCGTACACGATGGCGTAGATGGCGAACGAGCGGCGGAAGTCGAGGTTGTAGGGGAAGCCGATGTCAATCAGGAAGTCGCCGTTGGTATAGACCTGAATACCGATCTGCGGCAGCGTGATTGACACCGCGCCCATGTTGATGTTGCGAATCGCGTCGGGGAAGGTGAAGTTGATCTGGAAGAGGCCAACGTCGTCGGTGATCTTCTTGTAGAGGATGTCAATGGCGAGACCGGCGAGGCCGCCCGCCTTCGTCCCGGCGAGCGCGAGGCGCAGGCCGTAGAGGTTCGGGTCGTTGAAGACGACCATCGCATCAACCGTCCACACACTGCCGACGCGGAGCAAACCGAGGTGGCCGGCGATCAGCCAGTTGTTGCTCTGGTTGTAGTAGGGCAGCCCCGGCGTCGAACCCTCCGCCGGGTTGACGGGGTTGAGCTTCGCCGTCGTGCTCGGCACGTTCTGCAAGGCGGTGATGACCGCCTGCGTGTTGGCGAAACTGGCACTGCCGCTGATGCCGATGCGCTGGCCGAGGACGAGGAGGAAGACTTTGAAGTAGTCGTTGCCGCGTCCGGGGACGTTCGGCATGTTCTGCACGTCCTGCCCCTTCTGCGGGTTCATCAGGTCGCCGAACGAGCTGCTGATCGGCGACGAGCCGTCAATGGCGAGCGTCACCTTCCCCGTCGTGTCGCGCCGGAAGACGAGGCTGTTGATGACGATGAAGCCCAGATTCAACGGACTCGACAGCGTGTAGCTAGCCGAGAGCCGCTGCGAGAAGGAGAGCCCGCTCTGGAGCAAGACGATGACGCTCAGGCCGTCGAGCGAGACCTGATTGAGCAAGTCCCACGGCGACGAGAGCGTAAAGTAGGGATCGCCGAGCGTGCGCACGAGCGCCTGAATCAGCGCGCCGATGCTCCAGCCCTTGAGCGTGAAGGCGACCTGATTGTCGGCGCTCGTGTAGGTGGCCGTGAAGCCCTCCCACGTGAGCGAGAGCGTCTGGTTGGCGACGCCCTTCACGTAGCCGAACTTGTAGGTCAAGACCAGCTCAAGGTTGATGGCTTCGTAAATCCAGGTGGCCGCCACCGCGCCGGAGAACTGCTGGCCCGAAGGCTGCGCGCCGTCGTACTTCAAGGCGATGGTGGCCGGGTCAATGCCGACGTTCTGCTCGCCGAGTTTGAAGACCCATGAGAAGCTGACATCAATCCCGTAGGTCGTGCTTGTGTTGCCCGTCGCGGTCGGGATCGTGGCGTCAATGGCGAAGGTCGTGATGGTCAGCGTGCCCGGCAGGAAGTCGGGGAGGTCGTAGATGCCGCCTGCGGCGAAGAACTGCTTGATTAAGTCCTGCACCGTGATGGGCCGCGCCAGCGCGGCCTTCAAGTTCCACTGCGGCGTCGGGAGCGTGCCGTCGTAGGCCACTACGACGTTGGCCTGAAGCGGCCCGACGCCGAGCAGCCCGCCGACCGACCCGGACCAGACTGAGCCGCCGCTGCCCGTCGTCAGCGCCAGCGGCATGAAGGCCACGCGGCGGCGGCGCGCGAGCGCGAGCGCCTGCGCTTGCTGCAACTGCTGCTGCGAGCCCTCCTGCGGCGGCGTCATCGCCCCGATGCTGACCGTGCCGTTCGTGATCGAGAGGATCGGATAACCGCCGACGGTGAGGAACGAGAGTTCCACGTCGAACCCGCTCGACAGGTTGAAACTCTTCGCGTTGTAATCAACGTTGAGCGCGATGTCCGAAAGCTCCGCGCTGATACTGTCCGGGAGCGAGACGATGCCGCCGCTCACGGTGTAGAGGAAGTCGTGCAGGGTCGCGGTTCCGGCGAACGCGGCGGAGAAGTTCAGGGCCGAGTCGAACTGAACGGTGAAGACGCCGTCGCCCTCGCCGCCCGGCCCCTTGAAGATCGAAGGCATCAGGATGAACTGCGTGCGGAAGAGGAAGCTCTGCTCGCGGGTCGAGTCGAGCGGGTTCGTCATCGTCCACTGCAACGAGAAGTCGGTGATGCTGAAGTCGAGTCCGGGCGGCGGGTTGGGGATCGGCGTCCAAGAGGTGTCGGGGCTGCTGCCGATCATGACGCTGACCTGCCCGACCGTGGCCGGGTTGAGCGTGCCTGAAACGGTCAACCCTCTCAGCGCGACGAAGGCCAGAAACTGTTGGAGCACGCTCGGCACGCCGCCGAAGTAGCTGCCGTTGCCGCCGATGAGCGAGACAATCGCGTCGGGCGTCAGCGGCGTGCCTTGCCCCGTCGCGTCCAATCCGATGTCGTAGTTGATCGCCGCTTGCGCCGCCGTCTGCATGATCTGGACTTGCAGGATGTAGGGCGACGCGTCAGGCGTGATGCTGCCGACGCCGAGCAGCGCGCTCACGGCGAGCAGCGGCGACTGGCCGCTGTCGTCCGTCTCGCCCGTCTCGTCCTTGTCGGTGGACGGCGCGGGGATCGTCACCGTGACGCTGGGGTTTGAAACCGTCAGGTAGAAGACGGAGAACTGACCGTTCTGAAGCGTCGCCGTCAGCGTGCCGGGCGGCAGCAAGACGGTCGAGCCGTCGTAGACGGAGAGGTCGAGGACGCCTTGCAGCACGATGTTGGGTGGGGCGCTCAGGCCGTTGAAGAGCGCGAGGAACGGCTGCACCACGCTCGGCAGCGGCAGCCCGGCGGAGAAGTTCTGCTTAGCCCCGCCCAAGACCTTCTGCGCGCTGCTGTCAGTCCACGGGTACGGCCCGTCAACCGTCGCGAAGACGAACTGCGCGCTGGTGACGGCGAGCTGGTTGAACGGCCAGCCGCCCATGAACTCGAACGAGTTAGTCCACGTCCAAGAACTGAGCGTGCTCCCGATCTGCACGACGAGCGTCGGGGTGGCGTCCGTCGTGACGGCGAAGACGAGCGTGGCGCTCGCCTGCAAGGGGACGCCCGTGCTGCTGAGGAAGGGGATCGTCGCCTTCGTCACGGTGAACGCGTTACCGGCGACCGCGCCGACGTTGGCGGGATCAACCGTCACCTTCAGGTCGGACGCGGCGGCGAGCTGGAACGCGGCCATCACGTCCTTGTCGTAGTCGGTCGGCACGGTGACGCTTGGGTCGTTGAGGCCCGCGGTGAGGAACGTCGCGTCGAGCGCGAACGCGCCGCCGGTCGCCGCCGTCTTAACCGCTTGCTGGAGGTTACTGATGGCCGTGTCGCTCACGGTGCAACTCCTTCCCCGCCTAGACGACCGCGACGAGCGCTAAGTGGTCGCTGGTGCTGTAGAGGTAGCCGTAGTTGTTCCAACTGGTCAGGCTGTTGCGCCCGCCGATGTTTTGGACGCGCGGGGCGTTGGGCGCGGGCGGCCAGCCCATCGGCGCGTTAGTCATCTGCTGGCCGAGAGCCATTGTGCCTTGCGGCGCGCCGTTCGGCGTCGGCAAGACCTGATTGAAGGGCGTGCCGGAGACCGGGTTGAGGATCGTCGTCTGGTAGTTGTAGGGCGGCCCCTGATGAGGCCAGACGAGGATGTTGTCAATGGAGTAGAAGTTGGCGACGAACCTGCTGCCGACGTAGCCGTAGCCGGGGTAGGGCGAGTTGTTGTTCGGGTCAGACCAGAGGAACAGCGACGCCTCGGTGTTGGACTGTGGCTTGCGCATGATGTGCGTGGAGAAGTAGCCGATGTAGGCGCTGTAGTTCGCGGGGGCGGGAGCACCGGCTGAGTCCAGCAGCGGGACGTAGTTCGGCGCGAGCGGCGCATAGACGTTCGACGGGCCGCCGTTCGGCGCGAGCAGACTCAGATTGAAGTCGCCGCCGATCACGCGCGTCTCGTTCGCGCCGAGCGCGGCGACCACGTCCTCGGTGTTCTGCAAGTAGATGACGAACGTGCCGGGGTCGCCCGCGACCGCCGGCGAGTGGATGCCGAAGAGCGTGAGGTTGCGCTGGACGGCCCCCATCGCGTTGGCCTCGGTGAAGGTCACCATGTAGGGCGGGCGATAGACCTGATAATCAACCCAGTAGGCTGGCGCGCCGGAGAGCCTGAAGCGCGTCCGGGCGGCGACGACGTTCTCGGCCAGACCGCCGTTATGCAGCGCGCCGCCCGGAATGTTGCGCGCCGCGTTGCCGGGGATGACGAGCATCGTGTTGAGGCTGCGCGCAGCCGGGTAGGCGTTGCCGACGACGCCCATGCCGGGCTGAGTCGAGTGACCGTTCGCGCCGCCGACCCAGAGGTTCGGGCCGGTGAAGAAGCGGTTCACGCCGCCGCTCGCGCCCTTGTAGAGTACCGCGACGGTTTCGGGCTTGCTGCCGGGCGTGCGCCCGACGCGCAAAGGCGGGACGAGTCGCCAGCCCGCCCCGGCGTTACCCGCGCGCAGCAGGTTCAGCAGGTACACGGCCCCGGCCCAGCCGTCCGTGTTGGTCGCGAGATCGTCCGGGTAGCTGTCGCCGGAGGCGACTTCGACGAGGACGATGATGTCGGGCGCGGCGGCGGTGAGGATGGCCCCCACCAGATTCCGGCGCATCACCGAGGCTTGCTGAAGCGTGAGGCCGCCGATCCCCGCCCCCCGCCTGTTGAAGTAGGGGTTGTTGATCTTGTTGATGCCGAAAGTCTGCAAGTTCCAGAACAGCACCCGCGTCATTTCTTTTCTCCTTTCGGACTCCTGACGGCGCTCGACTTCTTGGCGCTCGACTTCTTGGCGCTCGACTTCTTGGCGGCTTTCTTGCTCGCAGCCTTCTTGCTCGCAGCCTTCGCGCCAGCTTTCGGCTTGACAGTCTTCTTCGTGTCCCTGCTCGCGGCGGCCTTCTGCTTCGCGGTCTTCTGTTTCGCGGCCTTCTTGCTCGCGGTCTTCTGCTTCCTCGCGGCCTTTTGCTTCTTTGCCGCTCGCCGTCGCGTCGCGCCCTTCTCGCCTTGTGAGGGCGGCAGGTACTTGACGGCTTCGGCAGGCGTGAGGGGCGTCGTGCCGCTCTCGGCTTTGGTCGAGTCGGCGACGTAGGCGGCGTACCAACCGAGGCTGCCGGTGCTGTTCGGATCGCCGAAGAGGAAGAACTGGATGGTGGCGTCCGGCGGCAGTTTGACGATGCCGAAAATCTTGACGCCGATGTCGTCTAAGCGGAGGCAGTAGAACTCGTCGCCCTCGTTGCCCGGCACGGGCTGGCGCAGCAGCGCAATCGCGCCGACCGCCACCTTGAAGACGCCTTGCAAGCTGAAGAGCTTCGCGCCGGGGTTTGCGCCCGGCAGGCTGAGGCCGATGAAGACCGCCTGCTGCGTGTCGCCCGCCTTCGTCGAGGGTGACCACGCGAGCAGCAAGTCCGAGTTGAAGCCCGCAGCCGAGGCGAGCGCGCCCGGCCCGCCCATCGTCACCTGATAGACGACGCCGAACCACGGCGGCGTCAGCATCTTCAACTTGAGCGGCGACGTGACGGGCAGGAAGCCGAAGCTCTGCGGCGTCTTGTCGTCGAGCACGGTGATGAAGTTTTTGAGTTGCAGGCCGAAGCCTTTGAAGAGGCTCTGGGGGCGCGGCGCGCTGGAGTTGAGATCGTAGGCCAAGTTGTTGGCCGTCAGGGCGAAGTTTTGCGCGTTCGGCGTCGCCTCGTTGAACGACATCCCGATCACGAAGTTGGAGAACGAAAGCCCCGCGCCCAACTGCAAGCTCGACGTGTCGGGCGGGCTGCCGAACGAAGTCACGTCGAAGAGGTTGCCCTGATTGTCGTTCAACTGCGTGAAGTCATACGCGCCCCAGACGAGGAAGCGCGACGAGGTGACGCCGCCGCTGTCCGTGCCGAGCGTGTTGAACTGGGTGCGGTTGAAGGCGACGGCCTGCAAGACGTTGCTGTCGAGTTTGAAGACCGACGTGTTGGTCTGCTGGAAGACATAAGAGCCGGCGGTCGAGTTCTCGCCGGTCTGCGCCACGTAGCTGCCGTCGAGGACGACGCCGTTGGCCGGCATCGGCGTGCCGTCCACTTGTCCCGGCAACGCGTTCCCGACCGTCTGCGTCACCTTCGAGCCGAGCAGCGCGTCCACGGTGAGCTGGATGTTGCTCTTGAACTTGGCGATCTTCGAGTTCTGGAAAAGCACCTGTAACAGCAGCACCGTGAACTGAAAATCGCCGGACGTGGCGACCGGGATGGGGATGTTCGGGTCAATGCCGTTGGCGAGGTTGAGCGCGTAGGCCGGGTCTTCGTAGTCTATCAGCCCGAAGAAGCTTGAGAGGCCGTCCATCCAGAGCGGCGGCGTCTTCTTCGGGTCGGCGCAGACGCGGCTGACGGTGAAGCCGAAGTGGTGCGCGGTGAAGCGCGTGAAGTCAATACCGGCGGCCAGCCCCGCGATCTCCGGCGGCAGATCGTAGGGCGAAAGATCGGCTTCGAGCACGATGACGCCGTTCCAGTTCGGGTCGGTCGCGATCTGCGCGAAGTTTTTATAGAAGTCCGCCGACGGGTTGCTCGACTGTGCGCGCGCGATGCCGTCGGCGATGTAGGCTTGGAGCCACTGCGACAGACCGGCGTAGGCGACCGACGCGCCGGTCTGCGACGTTCCCGCGACGAGCGAGAAGTCCTCGGCGCTCGACCAGCGGTTCGGGTTCGTCACGCGATCCGCCAAGCTCCCGCTACAGAACTTGAAGATCATCACGTTGCGGTAGCTGGTGGCCGTCACGCCCTGTCCCACGAGCGCGGCCAAGTTCCACCCCGCGACGTTGGCCTGATTCTGGAACGGGCCGAGGTTCTCCGGGTTCACGGCCACGAGGAAGAGCTGGTTGGACTGTAACGCGTTCTCCAGCTTCTCGGTCGGCGACGTGAAGGCGAAGGGGATGAAGCTGGCGGAGTTCGGGGCTTGCGACTGGGCGAGCTGCACGTTGAAGTACGCGCCCGACGAAGGGTCGCTCGTCACGAGGAAGCCCTGCGGCGAGGTGGTGTACTGCTGCCCGGCCACGGCCTTCAGGTTTTTGCGCGCGTGCGCGCGGGCCGTCCAAACTTCGGTCGCGGAATCCGAGATGACCTTCTTGCGCGTCGGGGCGATGATCTGGCTCTCGAAGCTCGTAATCTTGTTCGGGTCAACCGACTTGACGGGCGCGTTGGCGTAGGGCGCGAGCGGGAAGGTGTGCTGTGTGCTCCCGGCGAGAGGCATCTGCGGCGGCATGGACGACAGGACGGTCGGGCCGCCGTTCGATGCTGCCGCCGAAGCCGCCGCGACACCGTAGAGCGCGCTCCCTTCCGGCTCGGCCTGATAGACAACGTCCTTCGCCGTGCCGCCGAGAACCGTGGCCCAAGGGGTCAGGTAGTCGGCGGTCAGCCGGGGCTTCAAGTTGCCGCTGCCCGTGCTCTGGAGGCTCGCGGTCTGGAACGGGAAGACCGGCGCGAAGGCCGGTTGCGACGGGAGAAAGCAGAGCGTGTCGTTGCCCGACCCCGCCTGATAGTTCGCCAGAGTCAGGCACTCCGACCCGAACATCCCGCCCATGATGCTGACGGGCTGCCCCGCCGCCGTGCCTTCGCCCTTGACGCCGAACTGGCCGCCGGGCGCGAGGTAGATCAACGCCTGACCGAGCGCCGTGCTCGCGGGCGACGCCGACGCCATGACCAACGCGCCAGCCGCGAGACCCGGCGCGGTCGCGCCGACCGGCGAGCCGAGCGGCACGAGCGAGATGGCGTTGCCCTGCGGCGTCGTGTAGTAGCTCGCGAGCGAGGGTGTGCTAGCCAGCACCAGCCCCGTGCGGATGTGGCCGCTTTGCAGATCAGCCGCAGCAATGACGCTGTTCACCGGATCGCTCGGATCAACCGTCGCCACGAACGCCACGCTCGACGGCCACTTCGCCGTGTTGAAGGCCGGGTAGAGAAGGCTCTGCGGCTGGCCGTTCGATTCGTTGTAGACGAACCGCACGCCCTGCGCGAGCCCGTTGAGCGCCGGCGTGAAGGTGCTGGCCGGGTTCATCGTGCCGGTGAAGAGGAAGCAGGCCGTGTTAGGGCCGGCCAGCGGTATCTGCGTCGAGAGCGGCTGCGGGGTGATGCCGAGGAACGAGTTGCCGCTTTGCAGGCTGATGAGCTGGACGGACGAGCTGCGGAAGCTGCACACCAGTTGGGCGTTCGCTTCGTCGGCGGTCAGGATGAGCGAGCTGTTGACGTTGAAGTTCAGGTTGCTTCCCAGCTTGGCGTTCAGGTTCGTGTTGACAACCCACTGCTTGTTGAGGTTCATCCCGAACTGAAAACCGAAGGCGGAGAACGGGCCGAACGTGGGCTTGCTGTCTTGCAGCCAGAAGAGCGCGCGGTTCTGCGAGATGCTGGCGTTGACGTAGGCGACTACCTGCGCGGCGAAGTTGGCCGGGTCGGTGTCCACCATCGGTGGCCGGGTCGAGGCGAAGACGTAAGCGCCGTTGTACTGGATCAGCCCCTTGGCGGTATTCGTGCCGTTGAGCGAATCGGGGATGCTGATCGTGGGCGGCAGCGTGACGCCGGTGTTCATCACCACGTAGCCCGCCCACCCGACCGATCCCGCGACGCGCGTCTCGTACAGACTCGTGCCGACGCCTTTGGGGTCGAGAACTTGCTGGTAGAGTACCGGGTCGCCCATGCTGCGTGCTCCGTTCAGGGCCTTCTCTGGTGGGCCGGAGGCGGCGGAAGGTCCAAGAAGCCAATGCCCCGGCGTGTTTCAATGCGGTGTGCTACGAGGAGGAATGAGGTCTGCTTGTGCTCCGAATCAAGCGGAGCGATTGATTCGTCGAGTTGGGCGCACTCACGCGCTGTAACGACCGGCGCGGCGAGATGCGCTAAACGCCCGGCAGCGAAAGAGCTGCGATTGTCTTCAGTTCGTTGACCCCGCCGCGCCGGACTCGCGCCGGTCGCCATGCGGGTACACGTCGCCCCGCGGGCTTCGCTTTTCGGATGCCGGACGGGCTCACGATTCGTCCGGCATCCGAAGTTTACGGCCCGTGCCGCGTCGAGGCTTGAGCTGAAGCGCGGCGAATCGAGACGCCGAGGGATGGCCCGGACGTTTCCGCCGGGCCGGGAGTCCGATTCGCCGCCGCCCCGGTCGCTTAAAGCTTGCTGATCCGAACTTCGCCAGCCGACGCTCCGCTGGACATGTAAATTATCTGGTTGATGAAGGTGTACAGCGTTCCGTTGTCAATGATGTCGCCGGACACGAAGACGCTATAGACGCCGCCGCTGCTCTGCTGGAGGGTGACCGTGAGACCCTTCGTGAAGGTCACGATGGCGTTTCCCTTGTCCGTCGCGTTCACCGCCTTCGGGGCCGTAATGGCAACGCTCGGCGACCAGTAAGCAAAGCCGTTCTGCGGCGACATGAACGCAATGGCAGTTGTGTCGTTGCTGTCGCCGGAGCCGACGGCAGTGCAGTTGGAGTTCGGCGTCAGAGCGGTGGTCTGTGAGTTGCCGGCGCTGAGTCCGGCGGAGGATTTCACGCGCGCTTTTTTACTGGAGGTCTTTTTGGTTGCCATCGAGTTTCTCCGTGTTGGGGGCGCGGCCTGTGCCGCCGCGCCGTGGATTCTGGACAATCGTTTACGAAGCCGGGCAGTGTTCGGCCACGCGGCGGCAAACGAAGCTTAAATTGGGATTACGGCGTATGAAGGCGACGGACGTAGCGAGGCGACAGACGAGAGTCCGAAACTTGCCAACCGAGGCCCATCGGCAGCGAGGAACTGCCTGCCATGAGAAGCAAAGTTCGGCGCGACTCTTATTGACGCAACCTTCAGAACCGTGGCGGCGACTCCGCCGTGCCGTGGCAATCAGAGTTCGATGAGTGCGCACGACCGCGACGGGGTAAAGGAAACGCGGGCACCTGTGATAAGACAGGGGATCGCACTAGCACGACGCCGGGCCAACAGCGACGCGCATCCGGGCTTTTGAGGCGAGAAGCATCGCTCGCCGTTTAGTCGGGGTTACAAGAGACACTTATTCGGGTGTGACCCTTGCGATCCGGTTGAATACAAGGGTCTTGTACGCTCTAACAAGAATCTTGTCAAGAGTTTTCCTCCGCGCGCGTGGCGCGTCCGGCGTCTGACAGTCTTCAGGTCGGGGCCGGCTTGCTCGCGGCTGGCGGCGACGTGTAGACGACCTGATTGGTGAAGGTGTAAATCGTGTCGTTATCAACGATGTTCCCGTTCATGAAAACGTAGTACGCACCGCCGCTGGTCGGGTAGAAGGAGACCGACATTCCCTGCTTGAAGGTCACCGTGCCGTTCCCCATGTCACGAGACAGCACCGCCGGCTTGAGTGCGTCCGAAGTCATGGCCGTCCACAACTGGATGGCGTTGGGCGGCGTCATGAACTGGACGAGGGTCGAGTCGTTGATGTCGCCTGATCCGATGGCCGAAGAGTTAGAGTTCGGCGTCAAAGTCGTGAGTTGAGGCGGGCTTTGCGCCACCCATCCGGGGAATCTCAGGCCGGCGGCGGGGAGGACGGTGGCGGGGCTGCTGTCGGTGGGCTCGGTGACGAGGGCTTCGCTCGCCGTCGGATTTACGGCAAACTTCGCGAGCAGCACGTGATCGCCGATGAACATGGCCCGAAGCTGGGCCGTCGCGAAGTCGGGCAGACTTCTCCCCCTCAGCAACCGGTCGGAGACGAGGCGCGCGCGCCGTTGCTTCCCCGCGTTGAGCCACAGCGATACCACGCGCACGGCAGTTTCTCCGCGCATTTGCGTCTGGCGCTTGCGCAGGCACGAGAGCGCCAGCGCCTCCTCCTCAGCCGCGCGCCGGTAGAGTTTGAGCGCGGCCCGGTAACTGCCATTCCGTGCCGCCAGCAGCGCCAAGCGCGCGTAACGCTCGCTTCTGGAATGGTGCGTGGCCCAACTCATATAGTGTTGCAGGAAATGACGAGAAGCGCGAAGGGGTCTGGCCGGAGCCTGATTTAAGCAGCGACTCCGAAGAGGAACTCGACGGGAGCCGTCCTCGTCGGGGCCATTATCGCGGCCATAGTGCATGGCGGCGGCGACGCTGATACGGTCGGCGCGCTGAAACTTTCGAGGCACATCCGATGGTTACAAGGTTGGCGTCCCACCCGCAGCCGCGACACCACACCTCCGCTGAAACTTTCGAGGCACATCCGATGGTTACAAGAGCCTCACTATTTGTTCGCGTCCGCTTGAGGCTCTTCCGCCCAAAACACCCACTCGATTCCATTCTTGTGTGTTTGGGGGGGCGCGAGCGTCCCGTCCCGTTCGAGCACCTCGCGCGCGCCGCGCTGCACGCTCGCGAAGACGAATTGCGCCACCTCGGCGAAATCCCAACCACGTTCCGCCAGCGGCGTCTCGCGGAAAACTTTCTCCAACTTCCGCCGATGCTTCTTGAAGAGGTCTGCCACCTTCTCGGCTAAGTCGTCGCAGAGTTCGCGGAGTTCGGCGGCCTCCTCTTCCTTGATGACGGGGAAGTTCGGCTCATAGTAACGCTCCGCCGGGTGCGTCTTCTCCCATTCGACGGCCTCGCGCAAAAGCTCGCTCTTGAGCATGTCGCTGACGTGCGTGTGGACGCTCGGCGCGGAGAGTGCGAGCGTCTCGGCGAGTTGAGAGATCGTCCTCGGCTCCTGCGCGACGAGGTTCAGAATCTCCTCCTTCGTGCCGTCGGGCAGGAGCTTGTTCTTAGCGACCGCGGCCCACGGCTCGCTGTAGCCGCCGCGCCTCGACGAGACACATTCACAGGGGAAACGTAACCCTTTGAAACCCTCCGGCACGGTCATAATTTCACCTCTTTACATTTCTATTCTTAGGGACTATCCTAAAAATGGTTCCCTCTAAAACAGCCCCATCTGCAAACGATTCGACCGGGCCGTAGCTCACGGAACGCCGGAGTCTTACGACCGGAGTAAAACGTAGCACCGACGTATCACGGACGCAAAGTCCGGATGTCGTGCGCCGTATCATCGCCGGATTACCGAAACGATGGTGCGGCAGTGAGAGGAGATTAATCATGGCAAGTCCCGCGAGTATCGGAGGGCATCCGATTCACCCCATGCTCATTCCATTTCCGATTGCCCTGTGGGTTTTTTCGCTCATCGCCGACGTGATCTACC
>DASTQX010000611.1:0-8008 GCA_035761505.1 Pyrinomonadaceae bacterium | reverse complement strand
TTCGACCACGGCTGTCGTCTTGCGCCTCGTCAGTGCTCTCAGAACTCCAACTTGATCGCCAGTTGAATCTGGCGGGGGTCGCCGACGCCTTGACGGAGGAAGCCGTCGAAGTTGAAGAGGCCGGGCGTGACGAGCGGGTTGATGTTGTTGGCGTTGTTGAAGGTATTGAACATCTCGACGATGGGGATGAGGCGGACGCTCTCGCCGAGGTGGAAGGGGCGCTGCAAGCGCCAGTCGAGGGAGAAGAACTCGTTGTTCTTGCGGAGGTGGTTGCGCCCGCAATCCACGCCCGCGACGACGCGCGTGCGCGAGTTCGACTCGCTGCACGGCGCGCCCGTTCCGTCGCCCAGAGGGTTGATGGTGATGGGCTGCGCGGTGCGCGCCTGCACGCGGAAGTTGAGTTGGAGCCCGGCGGGGACTTCCATGTAAGTGTAGAAGTTGAAGCGGTGGCGGATGTCTCGGTCGGAGAGCGCGTAGTCCTGCGAGAGGTCGAAGCGGTTGAAGGAACGGTCGGTGAAGGGGTCGCGCTCGTTCGAGTCGTCGTCGAGGTCTTTGGCGAGGACGTAGTTGCCCTCCAGTTGGAACCCACGGCTGAAGCGCTTCCGCACGCCGACCGTGAAGGCGCGGTAGAGCGACTTGCCCGAACTGGAAGCGACGAACACGTCGCCGAGTTGCGGGCCGAAGGGCGCGGGGCCGGTGTAGGTGACGGTGTTGCCGTTCAGCGGCACGACGGCGGGCAAAGAGCCGATGTTGATGTTGAGGAAGCGCGTCAGGTGCACGCCCTTCGCGTGCGTGAAGTCGAAATACATCGCCCAGTTCGGCGCGAGTTCCTGCTCGAAGGCGACGTTCGCGGTGTTGATGCGCGGGTTCTCGTAGTCGCGGCTGAAGACGCGGACGCCCGTGAAGTCGTTGAACGTGCCCGCCGGGAGCACGGGCGGCGTGACGAGCCCCGGCCAAGTCGGTGCGACCGCCGCTTGCGGGATGCCGAAGCCGAGCAAAAGGCCGATGAGCGCCGAGTCGCGGAAGATGGTCTGCTGCTGCACGCCGTTGGTGGTAATCGAGCCGACCTGCGTCAGCATGTTCTGCCGCGCGTAGTAGATGCCGTAGTTCCCGCGCAGCACCGAGCGGCCTTCGCCGCCGATGTCCCAGGCGAAGCCGACGCGCGGCTGGAACATCGTCTTCTGATTCGGGAGCGTCCCGTCCGAGGGGAAGCGCGGGTCGTTGAGGAAGCGACCGTAAGCCGTCTCGGAAGGCGGCGTCACGGGGTCGGGAAAGATTTGCGCCTCCCAGCGCAGGCCGTAGTTCAAGGTGAGGTTCGGTCGCGCCTTCCACGAGTCCTGCGCGAAGACGGCGAGGTCTTCGTTCTTGATGTCGGAGAAGCCGGGCGGAATGTCGGAGTTGCCCGTCGGCGCGTCCTGCAAGTAGAGGAGGAGCGGGCCGCCCACGGTCGTCCCGGCGGGGCAGCCGCTCGTCGCGCTCTGCGTCACCCACGTGACGAACGCGCCGCTTGAGTTGAAGCACTGCGCGGCGGTCGGGCCGAAACCGCCCGGCGCGGCGGGCGAAGCGTAGCGGAGGAAGCCCGTCACGCTGTTGAAGATGTAACGGCCCGTGAAGAAGCCCCGGAAAACCTGCGAGTTGCGGCTGTGGAGCCACTCGCCGCCGAACTTGAAGGTGTGCGCGCCGGAGACGATGGCGAAGGTGTCGCGCAGTTGCGTGCGCCAGAACAGCTCATCCACGTTCGGCTGCATGAAGAAGGGAGCGCCAAAGCGGAAGGTATCCACGAAGCCCATCGCCGTGTCGGCTGGCACGTTCGAGTCCACGGCGGAGCGCGGTCGGTTCTCGCGCCCGTAGGTGAAGTGCGCCTCGTTGACTTTGGTCGGCGAGACGGTGGAGAAGAGGTTGAAGTTGAAGACCTGTATCTTCGACGGGCCTTCGATGCCGTTGGCCGAGTTGCCGTAGGTCGCCACGTCGAACGTCTGGTTCTCGTTGCGCGAGTGGTCGAAGTTGTAAGAGACGGAGAGCTTGTTGTCGGCGTTGATGTTCCAATCGAGCTTGCCGAGGATGGCGGAGTTCTTAATCGGTCTTTCGATGGGCGAGCCCTCTTCCTGACCGCGCGAGGCGCGGATAAAGTCGAGGAGCGCGAGGCGCTGGCAATCGGCGTTGGCGTTGATGAGCGCCTCGTCCGTCTGGATGTTCGGCGACGTGTCTGGGCAGGGCGTCGCGCCGACCTGCTCGGAGAGGTTCGCGCGCGTCAGGTTCTCGTTGATGTGCTCGAAGGCGAGGAAGAAGAAGGTCTTGTCTTTCTTAACGGGGCCGCCGATGGTTCCGCCGAACTGCTCGCGGTGGAAGTCGGTCAAGGGCTTGCCGTCGGAGGTGTTCGCCGTCAGGGCTTCGAGGCGCTGGAAGTGGAAGAGCGAGCCGTGGAACTCGTTCGTCCCCGACTTCGTGATGACGTTGATGACGCCGCCCGCCGTGCGCCCGAACTCGGCGGTTGCGCCCGTGGCGACGACCTGAAACTCCTGCACGGCGTCTAAGGGGATGTCAATGGCGGCGCGCTGTCCGCCCGCCTGCTCGCCGAAGAAGCCGTTGTTGTAGTCGCCGCCGTCGAGGCTCACGTTGTTGAAGATGCCGCGCTGCCCGGCGAAGCTGATCTCGTCGCCGTCCGGCCCCTGCGTGATGGCGACGCCCGGCGTCAACGTCAGGAGGTCTTCAAACTTTCGACCGAGCACGGGAAGGTTGCTGACCGCCCTCTCGTTCAAGGTCGTGCTCGACTCCGTCTTCACCACGTCAATCGTCGGGACGGCGGTGACGGTCACGCGCTCCTCGACCTGCGAGACTTTCATCCGCAGATTGAGTGAGACGGCTTGGCCGACGGTCAAAGGAAAGCTCTCCTGTACGAGCGTGGCGAAGCCCTGCTTCGAGACGGTCAGGGTGTAACTGCCCGGCGGGAGTTGGAGGAAGACGAAGCGCCCCTCGCCGTCGGTCGTCAAGGTCTTCGAGAGGTTAGTCTCGACGTTTCTGACCTCGACGGTCGCGCCGGGGACGACCGCCTCGGATTCGTCCAAGACCGTGCCCTGCACGACGCCGGTCGTGATCTGCGTCTGCGCGAAGGCGGCGCAAGACAAGAGCAGGCACACGGCGGCGACTCTCGCCCACTTCAAAGGGGCGCGGAACAAGGGGGTGCGCATAATTTTCTCCTCTTATCCGAGAGACGATTTCAGGATTGCGTGGGAGGCGGCGGGCGCGTTTCGGACGCTGCCGCTTCGTTCGTGCGAGGTGATCGCTTGCCCTGTAAACCTTGTCGGCGAGCCGGACGTGAGTTGAACTATCCTCTGTGACTTTTGAAAGCGACTGTCGGGGCGAGACGGCTCATGCTAGTTAAACGGGCGCGAGGCTGTCAACCGGGATTTTTTTTACCCGCCCGCCTTCCCGCACGGGAGAGAGTCGAAGCGCTCGCGGACGCGGCGCGCGAGCGGGTCGCAGACTTCCGCGAGCAGCGGGCCGACCCACTCCGGCACGAGCGCGCGCCCCTCGACGGACGAGTAGTAAGCGGGCAGGCTCGCGAGCACGACGCCCGCCCCCCCTTCAACGTCGCGCGCCCCGAAGACGACGCGCCCCACTCCGCAGAGCAGAAGCGTCCCCATGCACATCACGCACGGCTCAAGCGTCGTGTAGCAGGTCATCCGCCGCGCCTCCGTCCAGAGCGCGGGAGGGATTCGGCTGAGCGCTTCCGTCTCGGCGTGACGGCGCGGGTCGTAAGACGGGACGAGCAGAGCGTTCCCCGCCTCGGCGATGACTTCCCCTTCGAGCGCGACGACGGCCCCGACGGGCACGTTGCCCGCCCGCTCCGCTTCGAGCGCGACCGCGACCGCGCGCCGCAAATGTTCGATGTCTCGTTCGGTGTTCATTCCCTGTCCGGCATCGCCTCAGAGACTCAGCACGCTGCTCAGAGCCTCCCACACGCGGCGGGCCTCCGCGCCGTGGATGACGATCTCGTTCGTGCCGGGGCGGCCTTGCGCGGGCGGGTTGGTGTCGAAGACGACGCTCAGGACTTCCTGCCCCGCCGTGTCGCGGTAAGCCACGTACTGGATGCGCTCGATGTTCATGAGCAGCGTCGCCCCGTCCTCTCTCTCGGCGGTGATGAAAGGCATCTCTCTCAAACCTCCGGCACAAGTTATACGGGAAGGCGGGACGAGATGTGAAGCCTTAGACGGAGGAGAGGCGTTTGACGAGTTGGTAAACGTCCGAGAGGTGCCGCTCGGTCGTGAGCACGTTGCCGACGGCGAGGCGGACGGCGACGCGCCCGCCGCGCAAGGTCGTGTGCGTGAGGTAGGCGCGGCCCGTCGCGTTGACCTCTTCGACGAGACGGCGGTTGAAGTCGTTCGACGCCTCCTCGCTCTTGGCCGACGCGCCTTCGCTCTCCGGCGGCACGGCGCGGAAGCAGACGACGGCCATCGTGACGGGCGCGAGCAACTCGAAGCGCGCGTCCGCGTCGAGCCACGAGGCGAAGAGGCGCGCGAGCCGGACGTGTTCGCGGATGCGCGCCTCGATGCCTCGGCGACCGAAGCCGCGAAAGACCATCCAGGCCTTGAGCGCGCGGAAGCGGCGACCGAGTTGGACGCCGTAGTCCATGTAGTTGCGCTCTCCTTGTGCGGCGTCGCCGCGCAGGTATTCGGGGACGAGCGAGAAGGTGGCGCGCAAAAGCTCCGGCCTCCGCACGTAGAGCGCGCTGAAGTCGAGCGGGACGAAGAGCCACTTGTGCGGGTTGACGACCACGGAGTCCGCCTCTTCGACTCCCTCGAAGACGTGGCGGCCTTCCGGCAGCAGCGCCAGAGCGCCGCCGTAGGCCGCGTCCACGTGGAGCCACAAACCGTGCTCGCGGCAGACCGAGGCGATCTCTCGCACCGGGTCGACGCTCGTCGTCGAAGTCGTCCCGACCGTGGCGACGACGGCCAGAGGCCGGAAGCCTTCCTTCGAGTCCTCTCCCACGGCGCGGCGGAGCGCGGAAACGTCCAAGCGGTACGCGTCGTCGCACGCCACGCGCCGCACGTTGCGCTCGCCCAAGCCGAGCGTGATGGCCGCCTTCTCGACCGAACTGTGCGCCTGTTCCGACGCGTAGATGCGCAGGGCGGGAACTTCGGGCCGACCGCTCAGGCCGAGCGCGCGCGCGTCTATCCCGATGCTTTCGCGCGCCGCCGCGAGCGCGTGCAGGACGGCGACCGAGGCCGTGTCGTAAACGACGCCCGTGAACGCTTCGGGGAGTCGGAGCATCCTTCGCAGCCAGTCGAGCACCGTCTCTTCAAGCTCGGTTGCGGCGGGCGAGGTGCGCCACGTCATCGCGCTCACGTTCAAAGCGGCGGCCAGCATCTCTCCGAGGATGCCGTGCGCCGTCGTCGTCGAGCCGAAGTAGCCGAGGAACTTCGGGTGTCCCCAGTGGACGAGGCCGGGCACAATCTGTTCTTGAAAGTCGCGGAAGATTTCTTCAAACGCGGCGGGCTCTTCGGGCGGCGCGTCCAGCAGTTGTGACGTGATTTCTCCGGGCTCGACGCGCGGCGAGATGTTCAGCTCTTCCAACCCGGCGCGGTAGTCCGCAATCCAGTCGGCGACGCGGTGCAGGGCGGCGCGAAACTCCTCTTCGGGTACGTCGCCGAGTTCGGGCCGCTCCGCCGCCCCTTCGCTGTCGGAAGTTTGTTCCATCGCCCGTCCCGCCGCTCTCGACTAACGCGTGCGGCCCGTCTCGGCGCGTCGCCGGACGCGCGCGCCCGCCGCCCAATCGCGGCCCGTGCCCTTCGAGAGCAGGCGGTCGCCGAACGGGTAGCCGCCGCGCGCCGCGCGCCAGTAGAGCGCCCAGTAGCTACTGAGCGCGCGCTCCAAGACCCAGAGGGGGGCATAGAAGGCGAGGCGCGCGGGGAAGAAGTCCGAGGCGCGGTCGCGCCCGCGCCCGCGCAACGCGAGCACGACCGAACAGGCCGAGACGAAGGCGACGAAGGCGAGCGAGGCGCGCGCGCCGAAGAGCAAGCCGAGCGCGACGGTCAAGGGCACGAGCGAGAAGAAGAGCGCCGTCTTCATCCTCATCACGAAATCCTCGTAAGCCTGTCGCGGTCGCTGCTCCAACCACTTCTCGAAAGTCGGCGGGCGCTTGAGGATGAAGAGGCCGAGCGCGTAATGCACGTCCGCGCCCTGCGCGACGAAGTGGCGGACGATCTCTTCGTTGTCGAAGAGCACGTCGCCGTCGTAGTGGCCGACGCGCAGGAACGTCGAGCGATGGAAGGCGCAGGTTCCGGGGTAGTCTCCCGTCCGCAGAACGCCCCGGTTGACGAGCATCCGCGCGCTCTCCGTCCGCGCCCACCACGGCAGAGGGTAGAGGTAATTCTGCGGCCTCACCATCTCGTGCCGGTCGAGCAGGGCGCACGTGCGCGCCACGTCTTCGGCGGTGTAGCGGATGTCGTCGTCGGCGAGGATGATGCACTCGCACGTCGCCAGCCCGACGCCCGTGTGGACGCCGTTCACCTTGCCGTTAAGATAAGTGTATCTCGCGTCAACCGGGACGTGACGGCACGCGCCGCGCCAAGCCTCTGCGTGCGCCTTGAAGACTTCGGGCGGCGAGCCGTCCACGACCAGAACTTCGCAGCCCGCGCGCGCGAGCCGCCGGAAATATCGCGCGAAGCTCTCCGCCTCCTCGGCGCTGGCGCGCACGCGGCGGATGGGCAGAAGGTAAGTGCAACGCGCTTCCAAGCCCGCGCCCTCGTCCGACTCGACTACCTTCAAACTCGATTCCTCACTCGTCACGCGGACGCTCCTAACACTCTCACGCCCGAAGTCCCGCGCCCGTTCAAAGGGGCTGCGGCTTCGTCCTTCCCCGCTTCTTCGACGCGCGCGGCTGCGCGCTCGGCCTCGCGCGCTGCGCGCTCGACGGCGAGGCCCGCACGCCCGCTCAAGAGCTTCTGCTGGTCGTAGCCGAAGACGATCTCCCACGCGTCCGAAGGATACTTCGCGGCCAGAGGCAGCGCCACGTCTTCGAGCATCCAGCGCCCGTGCCGCTCGTCCTCGCGGATGTGCAACTCCCAGTAGCCGCGCGCCTTCTCCGACATCCCAAGCCGCTCGGCGGCGGCGCGGTAGTTCTCGAAGGCGGCGGGCACCGAGACTTCCGTGTAGAGCAGCCCGCCGACGTAACGGAGGTAAAAACGCTTGCGCTCCGAGAGAAGAAAACTGTGGTTGATGGCCGCTAAGACTTCCCACGGGACGAGCCGGAAGTAGGCTTCGGGCTCGGCGCTCATGCCTAGTTCCGTGAGCATCGAGGTGAAGAAGGTCGAGTGCTTGCGCGCCGTCCTTCCGCCGCCGTACTCCTCCACCAGCAGCTTCGTCATCACCGCATGAATCTCGTTCGAGACGCCGCCGAGCGTGCGCGACAGTTGACTCGCCTCGACCAACCCGTCGAGCGAAGCGACGGCAAGGAGACGACGATAGCCCGCCTCGCCCACCTCGTCGCGGAAGTAGAGGCCGCACGCCGACGGCGCGGGCGCAACGTCTTCCGCCGCGCGCTGCACCAGAGCCTCGCGCACGTCCTCGCCTTTGATCGCCTCCGCGTCGAGTTGCGCCGACTCCCAACGCTGCCACGCCGACTCGACGCGCTCGCGCACGCCGCGCAGATATTCCGAGCGCTCGTTTTCGTAGTTATAGAGGTCGTCGTACCAGAAGAGCTTCAGACGGTTGACGCGGTAGAGCACGCGTTGAAGAAAGAGGTGCGCCGCCTCCGCTCGTTCCACGTTCGCCGCGCCCGTGATTGAGTCGTCGCGCTCGGCCCCTTCCGCGTAAGTCAAAGCGAGCGCCGCTTCGAGCGCGCGCGCGAACTCGACAACCTCCGGCGGGCGCGGGCGCGCGAACTCGTCGAGCCGTTCGGTCACGAGCAGCCGCGCGAAAATCTCTTCGGCCTCGCGGAAATCAACTTCCGCCCTCCGCGCCGGAAGCGCCGCCCGCGCCGCGCCCGCGCCCGTCTTGTACTCCGAGC
>DASTQX010000610.1:0-1063 GCA_035761505.1 Pyrinomonadaceae bacterium | reverse complement strand
AGCCGCGCAGGGCTTTGGGCGAGAAGAGGTCGGTCGAGCCTTCGGTGGAGACGGCGGCGGTCGCGCCCGCGGCCTCGGCGACGCGGAGCATGGCCCCCGCGTTCGACGGATTGTTCGCGCGATGCATGACGACGACGAGCGGCGTCTCGACTTGAGTCTCGATCACTTCCCTGCCCGTCGACGGCCTGCGCGCGAGGACGACGACGCCCTGCGAGCTTTTCACGTCGGAGACGGATTCGAGGACGGATTCGCTGACCGGCAAGACTCTCTCGCAGGCGCGTCGGAGATGTTTGAGCAGGAGCGCGCCGCGCTCGTCTTGGGCGAGAGATTCCGTGTAGAAGACGGACTCGAACTTGAGAGACGCGCCGACCGCCTCTTCCGCGAGCCTGACGCCTTCGACGAAGATCAGCTCTTTCTCTCGCCCTTCGCGCACGGCGCGCGCGTGTTGGACGAGAGGATTTTTGCGGCTCGTGATGGTTTCGGCGTGGCGGCTCATTCAACTCACTTCGGGCGCGATTTCGGCCCACACGGGCCAGTGGCCGGAGACGCTCAAGGGGCGCGCGATGCCCCAGCGGAGGACGCGCGCGCGGCGGACGAAAATCCAGTCGGCGTGGAGGCGAATGGGGCCAGACCTCCAAGTTCCCGTCCCCGTGGGGAGCGGCGTCGAGTAGCCGCGCGCTTCGAGCAGGCTCCGCGCGGCGGTGCGCGCCTCGCGCGCTAAGGTATTGAAGTCGCCGAGGAGCAAGACCGGCCCGCCTGTGCTCGTCTCGTCCGCGTGCGAGAGCACCGCCTCGTGCTGCTTCAACTGCTCGGCCACGCCCGCGTGCGGGTCAATGTGAGAGTTGAAGACGCGCAAACTTTCAGAGCCGAAGGGGACGGTCGCGGCGAGCGCGAGACGCGGACGCCAGGCGCATTCGGCCCACGGCAACTCGACGCGCGCGGCGCTTGCGAGAGGCACGCGACTGAGCAAGGCGACGCCCGTGTCGCCCTCTTCGCCGACGTTGATGCGCTCTTCAAAATCGAGATACCACTGTTTAGCCTTCGGCTGCTCTTCGCTCGGAGT
>DASTQX010000609.1:0-6133 GCA_035761505.1 Pyrinomonadaceae bacterium | reverse complement strand
CGGGCCGGTATCCGTCGGGCAAAAACCTCTTGGACGCTTCGCAGGTGACTCTCGCCGGACAATTTCCCCGTAGTTAAAGCGAAACGGTTTTATGAAGGAAACACTGTCGAAAAGTCGTCTCTTGGCCTTCGCGCTCGCGCTCACGCTGGCGGTCGCGCCGTGGCTCGGAACCGGCGCGGCGCGGGCCGCCGCCCCGTCGCAGCCGCAGGCCACAGCGCGCCGGCAGAGCGCGCCGCGCAGGCCCGCGCCGCAGCAGACCACGAAACCCGCCGCGCCGGCCTCCGCGCCGCTCGCCGAGCCCGCGCCGCTCGTCAACAAGGTCTTGCCGAACGGGCTGGAGATCATCGTCCTCGAAGACCATTCGGTGCCGCTCGTGACGGTCGAACTGGCCGTCCGCAACGGCTCTTTCACCGAGCCGCCGGAGCTGAACGGGCTCTCGCACCTCTACGAGCACATGTTCTTCAAGACCAACCGCGCCAGCTTCGCGCGCGAGGAGTACCTGCGCAACATTGACGCGCTCGGCATCATCTACAACGGCGAGACGAAGGAAGAGCTGGTCAACTACTACTTCACGACGACGACGCCGAACTTCCCCGTGGCGATGCGCTTCATGCGCGACGCGACGCTCTACCCCAGTTTCGACCAGCGCTGGTACGCGCACATGCGCGCCTCCAACCCCGAAGGCTTCAGGGTGATTCAGGAGAGCACCGAGCGGCAGTTCGAGCAGGAGCGCGAGGTCGTCATCGGCGAACTCGACCGCCACGAGTCGAATCCCTTCGGCTATCTCAATCTCGAACTGAACAACCGCCTCTTCTACAAGTATCCGAGCCGGAAGAATCCGGGCGGCAACCGCCAGACGGTCGGCTCGGCGACGACCGAGATGATGCGGCTCATCCAGTCGCGCTACTACGTGCCGAACAACTCGGCCATCGTCGTCACGGGCGACGTGACCCCGGCGGAAGCCTTCCGCGTCGTCGAGGAGTTGTTCGGCCAGTGGGAGCGACGGGCCAAAGAGCCCTTCGAGGAGTTCCCGCTCGTCGAGCACCCGCCGCTTGAGAAGAGTGAGGCGGCCTTCATCAAGCAGCCCGTCCAGAACATCATCGTCAACGTCGGCTGGCACGGCCCCTCGGTCGGCAAGGACGACGCGGCGACTTACGCGGCGGACGTTTTCTCCTTCATCCTCCGCCAGCCTAACTCGCGCTTCCAGCGCACGCTCGTTGACACCGGCCTCGTCACCGGCGTCAACATCGGCTACTACACGCAGCGCAACGTCGGCCCCATCGTCGTCGCCGCGCAGACCACGCCCGACAAGGCGCGGCAGGCGATGGCTGCCATCTACAACGAGATCGCGCACTTTGAAGACCCGGACTACTACACCGACGAGGAGTTGGAGAGCGCGAAGGCGCTCCTCGAAGCCGACGACCTCTACTCGCGCGAGAAGCTCTCGGAGTACGCGCACACCATCAGCTTCTGGTGGGCCTCGACCGGCCTCGACTACTTCCGTGGCTACCTCAGGCGGCTGCGCGCCACCTCGCGCGCCGACATCAGCCGCTACGTCACGACCTACATTCAGGGCAAGCCGCACGTCGGCCTCGCCCTTGCGTCCGACGAGACGTTCAAACAGTCGGGCCTCACGCCCGAAGACTTAATCGGCGAGAAGCCGAACGCGCGCGCGGCGGGCGCGGCTTCGGGCAAGTGAAGGGCGGGAGATTTTTCAGCATGACAAACTTCGAGCGCAAAGGTCTGGGACTCACTTTGAACCGGGGGCGGCTGCGGGCCTTGTGCCTGACCCTCTCCTTCTTCGTCCTCTCGCTGCTGCCGTCGCAGGGCGTCGCGCAGCAGGTGACGCCCGCCGAGCGGGTCGTGCCTTCGCCCGCGTCGAAGGAGGCGGCGGAGGCCGCGCGCCTCGTCACCGAGTTCGAGGTCAACGGCCTGAAGGTGCTCGTCAAGCGGCGCGAGGGGAGCCAGACGGTCGTCGCCGGGCTCTTTCTGCGCGGCGGCTCGCGCAACGTGACGGCGGAGAACGCGGGCGTCGAGGCGCTCATGCTCGACGTGGCGACCGAAGCGAGCGCCAACTTCCCGCGCGAGCGGATGCGGCGCGAGCTTTCGCGCACGGGAACGAGCATCAGCTACGGCATCAACTACGACTACTCGGCGCTGACGCTCGCCAGCACGCGCAACTCCTTCGACCGCTCGTGGGAAATCTTCACCGACGCGGTGACGCGGCCCTCGTTCGCGCCCGAAGACTTCGCGCGCGTCAAGAACCGCATCGTCGTCGGCCTCAGCAACGATCAGGACGTGCCCGACTCGCACCTCCAAGTCCTGCAATCGCGCGTCGCCTACACCGGCCACCCGTACCTGAACGACCCGCGCGGCACGCCGGAGTCGGTGGGCCGCCTGACGATTGACGACGTGAAGCGCTTCCACCAGCAGATGATGCAGACCTCGCGGATGCTGCTCGTCATCGTCGGCGACCTCGACGCGCAGAAGTTCCGCCGTCAGGTCGAGGCCACGCTCGGCAAGCTCCCGCGCGGCGACTACCGCGCGACGCCGACGCCGCCGCTCGTCTTCGAGGCGCAGACCGTGCAGGTCACGCCGCGCGGCCTGCCGACCAACTACGTGCAGGGCGTCTTCGCCGCGCCGACCTTGAGCGCGCCCGACATCTACCCGATGCGCATCGCCGCCTCGATCTTGCAGAACCGCGTCTTCGTCGAAGTCCGCGTCCGCCGCAACCTCTCCTACGCGCCCGACGCCTTCCTCGGCAGCCAAGCCGCGAACACGGGCGGCATCTACGTCACCGCCGTGGACGCCAATCAGGCCGTCCGCGTGATGCTCGACGAGATCGCGCGCCTCCAGAACCAGCCGATTTCGCCCGACGAGTTGAAGGCGACCGTCCAGCAGTTCCTGACCAAACATTATCTCGGTCAGGAGACGAACGCCGCGCAGGCCGGAGACCTCGCGCAGTACGAACTCCTCGGCGGCGGCTGGCGCAACTCCGTGGGCTTCATCGAGCGCCTCCGCACCGTCACCCCGGAGGACGTGCAGCGCGTCTCCAAGACCTACATGCGCAACCTCCGCTTCGTCGTCCTCGGCGACCCCCGCAGCATCAACACCAACGTCTTCACGGGCCAAGCAGGGGAATAAGAAGAGAGTTCAAAGGGTCAAAGGGAAAGAGGGTCAAAGGGACATGGGGACGACTCCCCCAAACCCTTTGACCCTCTTTCCCTTTGACCCTTTGAACCCTTCGGGCCTTTACCTTTCGATTTCACTCAAGAGCTTTTTATGCAGTTCGGCGTCGAGGTCTCGGAGCTTGCGGGCTTGGGCCGAGGCGGCGGCGCGTTCGCCGAGTTCGAGGTGCGCGAGTCCGAGGTTGTAGTAACCCTCGGCGAGGTCGGGCCGCAACGCGACGGCCTGCCGGTAGGACTCGGCGGCCTTGTAGTAGCTCCCGGCGTAGTAGTAGGCGTCGCCGAGCTTGTTGTGCGCCTCGTAGGATTGCGGGCGGAGTTTTAGAGCTTGCTGGAAGGCGCGGATGGCGTCCTGCGTCTTGCCCTGCTTGACCTTGCAGAAGCCGACCTGTATCCACGCCTCGACGCGGTTCGGGTTCTTGTTGACCGCCGACTCGAAGTAGCCGAGCGCGCTCTCGTAGTTGCCGAGCCAGAGCGAGTTGAGGCCGTTGCGGTACGACCACTCGGAGACGGCCTCGGACTTCATCGAGCCGCGCGAGCGCGCCGCCAGTTCGTCGAAGCCGAAGAGGCGCGCGCCTTCGTGCTTGAGCACCGAGAAGCGCGGCGAGCCCATCGCAAGGTTGATGTTCTGGCCGTTCATCACGCGGATGGTGACGACGCCGATGACCTGACCCTTCATGTTGAAGACCGGGCTCCCGGAGTTGCCGTGCGAGATGGGCGCGGTGATCTGAACAATCTTGCCGAGGCTCGGCACCTCACGCACCGCCGAGATGATGCCGTCCGAGACCGAGCCTTCGAGCCGCAAGGGGTTGCCGATGACAAAAATCCGCTCGCCCTCTTCCGGCATCACCGTCGTCGTCTCCGAGACGCGCGCCCGCTCCGCCGGGACTTCGACGCCGAGCAGCGCCAAGTCTCCCTCCTCATCTACGTCTATCAAACCGGCCACCGGGTAGGTCTTGCCCTTGCCCTCGAAGGTGCGGATTTCGGCGCGGCTCGCGGCCTCGACGACGTGGAAGTTCGTCAGGACTTGGCCGGGGCGGACGAAGAATCCGCTGCCGGTGACGGCGACCTCGCCTTTGTCGTTGTAGGTGATGACCGAAACCACCGCCGGTTTGACGCGGCGGATGAGTTCGGGGAGAGACTCTTCGGCGCTCGCCTGCGAAGGGGCGCAGACAAAAAGCACCAGCAGCGCCAGCCACGGGGGAAGCTTGCGTTTCAACATCGCTTACTCAGTTTCTCAAAAGGATTTGTCGGGCCTCGTCTTCCTCGGCCCTCTGGGAAGGGATGGGACTTCAACGGGCGAAACCCTGCGACGCGGACTTCTCAAGGACGCCGGGGTCTGGGGCACGGGCGTCGGCTACGGAAGAAGTTAGCCCCTTCCGACCGTGGAAGTCAACAACTTTGTGACGAAAATGTGTCGGAGACGCCGGCAGAGGTTTGAAGCCCTGCGCGGCGCGCAGAATTTTCCCCGCCGGGGAGGCTCCCGCGCGGCGCAAAAAACTTCGCCGCCGCTTGATTGACCCGCCGCGCCTTTGCCGCGTTAGAGAGGGCGGCGGTCTTTCACCGGCCCGGCCCGCGCTCATTTCATAAAAATAAGCAGACCTCAAAAGGAGAACTCCCTTGAAACAGTTGACCCGACTCGCACTCGTCTTTTCCCTCTTCCTCGCGTCCGGGCTCGCCGCGCACGCGCAGGACGCGCCGGAGGCGACGCTGCGCGGCGTCGTCTCGAACGCCTGCAAGGCGGCGGAGCGCTCGCCCGCGCTCTCGCCCGCGCTCTGCGACCTCGGCGGCGTCGAGCGGCGGCATGTCACCGGCGACATCTTCGAGTATTCCTTCCGCCTCAAGGTCGGCGAAGGCGAGCACGACCTGATTAAGATTCACCGCGTCGTGCGCGAGAAGAGGCCGGGCGTGCCGCGCAAGACCGACCGCGCGCTCTTCATGCTGCACGGCGACCTCTGGGGCTTCGACGGCGCGTTCCTCGGCAGCACGCTCTCCGGCGCAGTGCCGCGCGAGCAGGCCGTCGCCGCCTTCATGGCGGGCAGGGACGTTGACGTGTGGGGCGTTGATCTGCGCTGGACGAACGTCCCGGCGGACACGACCGACTTTACGTTTATGAAGGACTGGAACCTCTCGACGCACGTCCGCGACCTCGGCGTGGCGCTCGGCGTCGCGCGGGCCGTGCGCGTCTTCACCGGCAGCGGGCCGGGCCGCCTTGCGCTCATGGGTTGGAGTCGCGGCGGCATCATCGCCTACGCCTACGCGGGCGAGGAGACGCGCCTCCCCGAACAACTCCGCCACGTTGACGCCCTCATCCCCGTAGATATCGCGTTCAAGCTCGGCGCGCAGCACGAGGAGCAGCGCGCCGCCGCCTGCGTGCGTTACGCGGCCAACAAGCAGCAACTCGACGCGGGGCAGTACCACTCGCCGCAGGGCGTCGCGGTGCAGACCATCGGGCTTCTGGCCTCGACGGACGCCGGAGGCAGTTCACCGCTCCCCGGCTTCGAGGGGCTGACGAACGCGCAGGCGGCTTTGCTCGTCGGCTCGGCGACGCACGTCCTGTTCGGGCCTTTCCCGCCCGTCCCGGCCTACCACTTCAACGCGGGCGAGTTCGACGCTTCGGGCCTGCCCGCCGGGTTGCAGTTCACGCGCGAGCCGTACCTCTATGACTTCTTCAAAGCGGCCTCACCGTTCCAGAGCTTCACCGAGCAGGTCGAGAGCGAGGCGCTGCTCTGCGGCGGCGAACAGTCGCCCGACCTCCCTTACGACGACCGCCTCGGCGAGATTAACGTGCCCGTCCTCTACGTTGGCGCGGCGGGCGGCTTCGGCGAGTTCGGCCTCGACACGTTGGCCCTGCTCGGCAGCACCGACGTAAGCTCGCACGTCGTCCGGCTCCACCCGGCGGAGGCGCGCGCCGTCGACTTCGGGCACGCAGACATCTTCATGGCCGA
>DASTQX010000608.1:0-8188 GCA_035761505.1 Pyrinomonadaceae bacterium | reverse complement strand
GAGAAGACCGGCAAGCTCGTCTGGCAGGAGTGGCTCGGCGACCCCTTGATGAGCCAGCCCGCCATCTCGAAGGGCCGCGTCTTCATGGCCTACCCGTCGAACGGGCGGAAGGTCGGGGCGACCCTCAACCAGCAAATCCCGAATCAACTCGACAAGAACCACGCGCCGCAGAGCGCCGCCCTCAAGCCGAAGCTCAACGTCCTGCCGAAGCCCCAGCAGTCCGGGCTCAAGCAGGCTCCTTCCGGCGCGCAGGCGGTCGAAGAAGAGACGGGGAGTCATCGTCTCCTGTGTGCCGACTTGAAGACGGGCCGCCACATCTGGGAGCGCGCCATCTCCGGCGACGTAATCTCCGCGCCCGTCATCAACGACGGCAAGGTCTTCTTCACGACCTTCGACGGCACCTCCTACTCGCTCGACGCCGCGGACGGTCGCACCATCTGGAAGAAGGAGAACGCGGGGACGAGCGCGCCCATCATCGCCGGGGGCGATGTCGTCATCACGCAGAAGGTCGTCACAGGCAACGACGCGCACGAGGGCTTGAAGGTGCTCGACACGAAGGCGGGGACTGACAGGGACGACCGCCTGCTCGCGCGCGAGAAGGCCGGATACCTCGGCGAGAACAAGGGCGGCGGCGTCGCCCTCAAGGCCGAGTCGCAGGCCGCGCTCGACTCTTCGGTCGGCTTCAGCAACGCGCCTGCCGCCGCGCAACTCGACCGCGCGAACCAGCACCTCGGCGTCAAGACCGTCGTCGGCGGCTGGGCCTATCAGGGCTCGCGCGCCGCTTACAGTCGCGGGCGGATGCTCAACGCGCAGGGGAAGTACTTGAACTCCATCAACGCCGCGAGCGGAAACTTCGCGTGGCGCGCGGAGGTGAGCGGCGGCGGCGTGACCGAGGGCGCGCAGGTCTTCTCGCCGCCCGCGCTCGGCGACAAATTCATGTACCTGAGCAGCTCGCTCGGACACCTCCTCTCCGTCCGTCAGGAGGACGGCGATGTCGGCTTCGCCTACTCCTTCAAACAGCCGATGGTCTTCCAGCCCGCGCTCGCCGCCGGCAGCGTCTTCGTCGGCACCTCCAACGGCCTCCTCATCTGCCTCAAGACCGGCTCGGCGGACGCCGACGGCTGGTACGCGTGGGGCGGCAACGCGGAGCACAACAAGAACAAGTGAGCAGTAAGCAGTAAGCGGTGAGCAGTAAGCAGTAAGCAGTTGAGGGGACTTCGGATTTGAGAGTTGAAATCTCGCATCTGAAATCCCCCGACTGTTTTTACCGCTCACTGCTCACCGCTCACTGCTTACTGCTTACTGCTCACCGCTTACCGTCTTAACGTGGTTATCCACAGTGCGGCGGGGCGGGGCAGCACGTGAGGGCGCTGTTCGGCCCCGCGTCGCCTGTTCCACGGGCGGGGAGGACAATCGGGAGGAATTTTGTGGGGCGGGCGGAGGACAAAAAGTTGACAGTCGTGATAGCTTTAGCGGGCCGCGATGTGGCCGACCAACGAAGCGCCGCGCCCCGAAGCGACGCGCCCGCGAGAAAATTTCAAGGGGAACAGTCGAGAGAGAAGGTTCGACCGCCGTCGTCGCGGCGGTCTCTACGGAAGAAGTCTGAGAAGCGGATCAAAACCCCCTGATGCGCCTTGCCTCTTACATCAACGCCTCGCTCGGCCTGCTGCTCGCCGTCACACTGTTAAGTTCCGCCTGCCGCCCGAACGCGGAGTCGAAGACGCGCGCCGCCGTCTCCGCCGCGCCCGTCGCCGTCGAGACGCGCTGGTCTGACTCCGACCGCGACGGCATCCCCGACGGCGCGGAGCTTCGAGCCTTCGACGACCGCGAGAACTTCCGCCGCTGGTTCACCTCCATCGCCGAGTTGCAGTTCTACCGCGTGAGCGGTGCTTGGAACGAGGGGCAGAGGGACTGTGCCGGGCTCGTCCGCTTCGCTTGGCGCGAGGCTTTGCGCGCGCACGACCGCGCGTGGTTCCAGAAGATGGGCGCGGAGTACGAGCCCATCGCGGCGGACGTGCGCGCCTACACGTTGGAGCGCGGCCCGCTGCGCGAGAGAATCTTCCGCACCGCCTTCGGCTCCTTCGAGGAGACGGACTTGACGGGCGGAACCTTCTCGGAGTTCGCCGACGCGCGCACGCTCAAAGAGTTCAACGCCGAGTTCGTCAGCCGCGAGCGCGCCGAGGCGCGGCCCGGCGACCTCCTCTTCTTCCATCAGCCGTGGGTGCAGAAGTACCCGTACCACGTGATGATTTATCTCGGCGCGGCGCGCGTCGCTTCCGAGGGCGCGAGCGACTGGGTGGTCTATCACACGGGCGCGTCGCCGACCGACGCGGGCGAGGTCAGGAAAGTGCGCCTCGCCGACCTCGCACGCCACCCCGAAAGGCGCTGGCGTCCGCTCGTCAACAACCGGAATTTTCTCGGCTTCTACCGGCTCAGGATTCTTCAATGAAGAACAGAAGTCAGGAGTCAGAATCCAGAAGTCAGAAGTCAGAAGTCAGAAGAAAGAGGTTGCGGCCTCTCCTTCTGGATTCTGACTCCTGACTTCTGGATTCTGACTCCTGCCTCCTCAAGAGGTTCTATGACCCGTCGAACAGTCTTAACCGCCGTCGCGTGTTATCTCGCCGTCGTGCTGCTGGTCTTGGGCTTCGCGGTGCTGAGGGTGCGGACGCAGAACCGCTTCGCCGCGCAGGTCGCGCCGGACTCCCTGCCTTACGGCGGGCGCACCGTGACGCCGCCCGACGAGCACGCCAAGCCCTTCTTCTCCGTCCACACCAACCGCACCTACGCGACGACCGACCGCGCGCGCCTGTGGGTCAACTACCGCGGCGTCGAGAGTCTGGACTTCCGCGTCTATCGCGTCAAAGACCCCGTGAAGTTCTTCCGGCAGTTGGAGAATCCGCATCAGGTCGGCGAGGACGAAGAGGCCGCGGTCGGCAAGTCCATCGCGCGCCAGCCGACGTTCCTTGAGAAGCTGCGCGCCTTCAAGAGCTGGATTTTCGGCGCGTTCAAGACCTACGTCCGGCAGCAGCTTCAGAACCAATCGCGCAAGACCTTCAATCAGAAGTTCCGCCCCGACGAAGAGGACGACACGAGCAACCGCACGCCGCTCAACGTCGCCGACTACGCGCGCGTGCCGCTCCTGAACCCCGACCAGAAGGTGAGCGACTGGCGCGAGAAGCTGCCGCCGCTCGAAGACGTTTATGACCGGCGGATGATCTCTCTCGGCAAGCGCGAGGCGGGCGTCTATCTGGTCGAAGTCGTGAACGGAGATTTGCGCGCCTTCGGCATCATCGTCGTCACCGACCTCGTGATGGTGCAGAAGACTTCGCAGGACGGGCAGATGCTCGTCTACGCCGTCGAGCGCAAGACGGGCGCGCCGCGCGAGGGCGTCCGCGTCTCGGTCGTGCGCGGCCCCGAAGAGGTCAGCGGCGGCACGACCGACAAGCAGGGCATCGCGCGCTTCAAGGTCGAGAAGAAGCAGCCCGCCGCCGAGGAGGAGGAAGAGGAAGAGCCGGAGGGCGAAGAGCTTGACGACGAGGCGGCTGCCGTCGAGAAGATCAACTACTCGCTGCTCGTGATGGCGACCGAGGGCGAGAACTTCGCCATCTCCGACCTCGACTCCTACTACTTCGACGGCGGCGAGGGCGAAGGCGGCGGCGCGAGCCTCACCAGTTACATCTACACCGACCGCCCCGTCTACCGGCCCGAACAGAAGGTTTACTTCAAAGGCATCCTGCGACAGGCGACCGAGCAGGGCTACCGGCTCCCGCCGGGCCGCACGGTCACGGTCTCCATCTCCGACCCGAACGGCGCGAGCCTCTTCGAGCAGGAGTTGCCGCTCTCGACGCGCGGCACGTTCAGCGGCGAGCTGGACTTGCCGGAGGAGTCGCCGCTCGGCTCCTACAACCTCAACGCGCAGGTCGGCGACGCGTCGGCGAGCAGTTCCTTCGAGGTGCAGGAGTACAAGAAGCCGGAGTACAAAGTTAAGGTCACGACGCCGCAGGCTTACGTCATGGCCGGGCAGAAGACGACCTTCAACGTCTCGGCGCGCTACCACTTCGGCGCGCCCGTGGCGCGGGCCGACGTGAAGTATTACGTCTTCCGCTCGCGCTCTTACGGCGGCTGGTGGGGCGGCGACGAAGAGGCCGAGCCCGACGAGTTCGGCGCAGACCCGACCGCCGAGGAGGACGGCGGCGGCGGGGGCTACGGCTACGACGACCAGATGATCTTGGAGGGCGAAGGCAAGCTCGACGCCGAGGGGCGTTTGAACGTCGAGTTCACCGTCCCGAAGGCCGACGAGAAGGAGCTTTGGGACTACAACTACCGGCTCGACGCGCAGGTCACGGACGCCGCGCGCCGCTCAATGGAGGGCGGCACGAGCTTCACCGGCATCCGCAGCAACACGGTCGCGCACGCCAGCCCCGAACGCTACGTCTATTATCAGGGCGACACCGCGAAGGTGAACGTCACGGCCAGAGACCGCGAGGGCCGACCCGTCCAGACGCGCGTCAAGCTCACCTTCTACGAGCGCCGCTGGGTGAAGGTGATGAAGCGCTCCGAGTACGACGGGCAGGAATACGCCGACTACGAGCGCCGTGACAAAGAGCTTTCTTCCGCCACGGTCGAGACCAACGTCGAGGGCAAGGCCGCCTTCGATTACGTCGTGCCCATCGGCGGCAGCATCCAGATTAAGACGACCGTGGAAGAGAACGGGCGGCCCGTCGTCATGGAGACCGGTTACATCTGGGCAACCGACCGCGCGGGCGAGTTCGACGACGTTTCCTACGAGGGCGGGGCCGTCATCAAGCTCGTCGCCGATAAGAAGTCTTACCGACCGGGCGAGACGGCGGAGGTCGTCGCCATGCTCCCGGCGGACAAGGCGCACCTGCTCGTCACGACCGAGATGGGGAGCATCCTCAACCTGTGGCGGGTGGACGTGCCGGGCCGCTCGGTCATCATCAAAGTCCCCATCGAGGCACGCTACGCGCCCAACGTCTCGCTCAACGTCACCTACGTCCGCAACGGCGAGATGTACACGCAGGAGTTGACGCTCTTTGTCCCGGCGCGCGACAAGCTCCTTAATCTCGAAATCATCCCGAACAAGAAGGAGTACCGCCCGCGCGAGACGGCCTCCTACACGGTGCTCGCGCGCAACTCGGACGGCACACCTGCGCCCGGCGCGGAAGTCTCGCTCGGCGTCGTGGACGAGTCCATCTACCAGATCGCCTCCGAGCAGGTCGGAGACATCCGCCGAGACTTCTACGGGCGGCGCTACAACACCGTCCAGACGACGCACTCGCTCGACTACTACTTCACCGGCTACGCCGGGAAGAAGGTCGTCCAACTCGCCGCCCACAAGAAGTCGCGGCAGTTCGCCGACCTCAAGAACGAGGCCGAGACCGTCAACCCGCTGATTCGCAAAATCTTCAAGGACACCGCCTTCTGGCAGCCCGCGCTCGTCACGGGGCCGGACGGCAAGGCGACGGCGAAGTTTGAACTGCCCGACAACCTGACGACGTGGCGCGCGACCGCCCGCGCCGTGACCTCGGACACGCGCGTCGGCGTCGCCGTCTCGAAGGTCGTCGAGCGCAAGGACGTAATCCTGCGCGTCGCGCTCCCGCGCTTCCTCACGGCGGGCGACACGGTGACGCTCTCCGGCATCGTCCACAACTATCTGAAGACGGAGAAGGCCACGCGCATCACCGTCGAGATCGCGGGCGCGCGCCTGCTCGACGCGCCGCAGCAGACCGTGACCATCCCGGCCAACGGCGAGCACCGCGTCAACTGGCGCGTCAACGCGCCCGCGACCGGCGAGCTGAAAATCCTTGCCAAAGCCTTGACCGACGCCGAGAGTGACGCCGTCGAGGTCGGCATCCCCATCGTCCCGCGCGGGCTCCGGCAGACGCGCGCCGAGTCGGCGGCCATCTCCGACGAAGAGGTCGAGAAGACTTTTACTTTCAACCTCCCGGCCAACGCCGACCCGAACGCGCGCACGTTGCGCGTCGAGGTCGCGCCCACGGTCGCGGGCACGCTCTTCGGCGCGCTCGACTACCTGACGAGCTTCCCTTACGGCTGCACGGAGCAGACGATGTCGAGCTTCCTGCCAAACGTCATCGTCGCGCAGGCGTTGCAGAACGTCGAGCAGGCTTCCCTGCGCGACACCGACGCGCTCAACCGGAAGGTGCGGAAAGGTCTCCGAAGGCTCTACGCCTTCCAGCACGGCGACGGCGGCTGGGGCTGGTGGAAGGACGACAAGACCGACTCCTGGATGACGGCCTACGTCGTGGACGGATTGGCGCAGGCGCGGCGCGCGGGCTACGAGGTTGACGTGACGCGCCTCGACAACGGGCGCGCGAAGCTCGCCAAGCTCCTCGAAGTCGGGCGCGACGACGAAGGCGACGAACTCACTCAGGACGAGCGCGCCTACATCACCTACGCGCTCTCCGCGAGCGGCGGCGTCGAAGCGCGCCACCTCGACGCGCTCTTCAACAACCGCGCGCAGCTTGCGCCTTACGGGCGGGCGCTGCTGGCGCTCGCGCTCGAAGAGCGCGGCGACGCGAAGAGGGCTCTGACGGTCGCCTCGGACATCGAGCGGACGGCGAAGGCGGGCGGCGTCGAAGCTCACTGGGAGCGGGTCGAGGCGACGGCGCTCTCGGTCAAGGCGCTCTCACGCATCACGCCGCGCAGCGAATTGCTGCCGAAGGCCGCGCGCTGGCTCGTCAAGAGCCGTCGGCACGGCCACTACTGGCTCTCGACGAAGGAGACGGCGTTCGCCATCTACGGCCTCGTGGATTATCTGAAGGCGAGTCAGGAGCTTTCGCCCGACTACTCGGTCGAGGTCTATCTGAACGGCGCGCAGGTGCTCGCGCAGCAGATGACCGCCGCCGAGGCGGGGGCCGCCAAGACGTTCGTCATCCAGCGGCGCGGCGGCGAGGTCGGCGGCGCGAACGAGGTACGCATCGTCAAGCGCGGCCCCGGCATGCTCTACCTCTCGACGACGCTCGTGCATCACACGAACGAGGAGCAGACCCCGGCTGGAAGCGTGCCGCAACTCAAGCTCACGCGCGAGTACCTGCGCCTGCGCGTCGCCGAAGGCGAGAGCGGCCTCGGCTGGAAGGTCGAGCCCTTGACGGGCGAGGTGCGCTCCGGCGACATCATCGTCTCGCGGCTGCGGGTCGAAGGCGAGAAGGCCGGTTACGTGATGATCGAAGACCCGATTCCGGCGGGCTGCGAGCAGGTCGAGCAGGTGAGCGGCATCAACCTCAACCACACGGAGAAGGATTGGAGCGACTGGTACAGCGAGCGCGAGTTCCGCGACAATCGCGCCGTCCTCTTCCTCAACCACTTCGACGGCTCGGCCATGTTCCAGTACGCGATGCGCGTGCAGGTTCCCGGCCAGTTCCGCGTCGCCCCGGCGCGCGTCGAGCTGATGTACCAGCCCGACGTGCGCGCCAACTCGGCGAGCGGCGCGATGACGATACTCGATAAGTGAAGGGGCGCGGCTCTTGCTGCCAAAGGAAAGTCGAGCATGATTAAAAACGCATTCAACGCCTACGGCGACGCGACGCGCGGGCTCTTCCGCAACTGGCGCGCGCTTCTCGTCCTCAGCGTGCTCTACGCGGCGCTCCTGGCGACCATCTACGTGTTCTTCCGGACGGGCGTGGCGAACGTCTGGCAGCTCTCCGTCTCGGCGGCGACCTTCGTCCTCGCGCCGCTCCTCTTCTTCGTCCTGCAAGCGGCGCTCGCGCATCAGGCGCAGGGCGAAGTGGGCGCGGGCGCGATGCTCGGTCGCGCGCTGCGGGACTTGTTGAAGGTGCTGCTGATTGCCCTCCCTCTGGCGGCGCTCGCCGTGCTCTGCATCTACCTCCTGAACAAGCTCGAAGCGTACCTGCCGAAGCCGGGCGAGGCGGCGCTCACGACTTCGTTCGTCCCGCACCCGCAGGGGCCGCCGCCCGTGCCCCTGCGCTGGCAGGACGTGCTGATCTCGTCGCTGTGGATGATTGTGCTCGGCTTCGTGCTGCCGCTTCTGGCGGCGCGGCTGTGGCTCTCGGTCGCGCGCGACGGCTTGAAGGCGACTCTCAAGGGCGCGCACCGCGTCGCGGCGCAGGCGCTCGCGCCCCGGTCGGTCGTCGTCTATGCCGTGGGGCTGCTGGTCTTCGGCTTTATGCCGTACTTCGTCATCTTCAAG
>DASTQX010000607.1:0-15703 GCA_035761505.1 Pyrinomonadaceae bacterium | reverse complement strand
GTGCGCGGCGGTCAGGGCGTCGGCGACCTGATAGGCAATCGAGACCGCGCTGTTGACGGCGAGCGGGTGGCCGTTGACGACCTCGCGGACGTTGCGCCCCTCGATGTACTGCATGGCGATGAAGTGGAGACCCTCCGCTTCGTGCAGGCCGTAGATGGTGCAGATGTTCGGGTGGTCTAAGGAGGAGGCGAGCTGCGCCTCGCGCTCGAAGCGCTTGAGGTTGACTTCACGCGCCGTCAGCTCAGGCGAGAGCACTTTGATGACGACCGTCCGACCGAGCCGCTCGTCCGTCGCCCTGTAAACCGTGCCCTGCCCGCCCGCGCCGAGCTTTTCCGTGATGCGGTAGTTGAGGAGCGTCCTGCCAACCATGATCGAATTTTAGATTTGCGATTGTGGATTGTGGATTGTCATTTAAGCGAGAGACGATGCGAGGATTCTAGACCTCTCCCCACTAATCTTCAATCGCAAATCCACAATCCAAAATCCAAAATCGTTTGGGGCTGGCGCACGGCCAGCCTCTAGTCGTGCACCGTTCAACCACGCGGCGGCGTGCCCCAGCCGGAGCCGACGTACTCGCCGTCGCGGACGACGCACGGCACGGTCGGGTCGCCGTCCGAGAAGGCCAGCATCTCCTTGCGCCGCGCGCGGTCGTTCTGCGCGTCGTACTCCGTCCACTCCACGCCCTGCGACTTGTAATAGTCGCGCGCCTGCTGGCAGTACGGACACCCCGGCTTGACGTAAATCACCAGTCCCATCGCTCTCTATTCTCCCTTTCGCATTTACCCTTCAGTGTAACGCACGCCCGCGCGTGTTGAGAAGCACTCGTGGTTTACCTGAACCGTCGCGCCAAACGGGCAGGGAGCCGTTAATGAATTTTACAGGGGGCAGGCGATAGCGTCTCTATTGATAGAGGAAGTGATGAAAGTCATCCACTCAATGGGCTCGATATTAAGGAGGAGAAAATGGAAGGAATGCTAAACAGACCAGAGACGCCGTCCGATGCTCCCGGCTCTCATACTAAGGAGAGTATCTTAGAGGGAGTAAACTTCTTCGCCAGTTTGACGCTCGCTTATCTTGGGCTGACGCTCGCGTACTACTCAGTGAGCGATCAAGTTCTGCCGATCTATCTGATGGGTGGTAGCGCGGTGTCAGGGCTCTTGCTCGGGGTCTTGCGGTATAACAGACGACCGAGCGCTTATCCATCGTGCGTTCCCTTGAACTCCATTGCGGACGTTCCGAGCGGCGCACGCACCCATGAGGAGAAACTGGCCGCATAGACTCACCTCGGTTTGCCAGTGATTTGCCAGTTCCAGAAGGTCTCGCCGGTGTGGCTGCCACGCGTTCGGGAGATAAACGTGGGGCTCTGAAGTAGGGGCCGGGCATGCACGTTGCGCGTAATAGCAGACGAAGCCCGGCTCTTCGCTCGAAGACAGGATTGTAGCCTCTCACCCGAAGGTGAAAGTCAGGAGCGGTGAACGTTCGGGAGATGGCTCGCCGTTCAAGCATCGGTCATGCGTCCGCGTCGCACGGGCTGCCGAAGATGATCGCGGGCGGCATTGAAGCCCACGCCGGGGTCGGAGGAGACTTCAATGCTTGACCGCCTCTGACGCCGGAACATCTGCATGCGGTGGCGAGCGCGACGCCGTTTTGATGTGGCAGCGTCGCGCTCGTTTCCCTTAGCCTCGGAGGAACGAACTCGCACGGAGTCCGCGAGGATTTTTCCTCAAGGCCACTCTTTATCGAAGTCGGCCAACCTCGCCACCTTCGCATCGTTCGACGCACTTCCGTCGTCGTGGCCGCGAGCGTTTGACGCCCTCCGGGCTTCCTTCTGAAGACTGAGCATCTTCAACAAAATATTCCTGCAATGCCGACAGCCGAGCAAGTGGTCTTCGACCGCTTCCGCTGACGGGTCTTCAAGCGGGTTGTTGAGGTAGATGAAGAGCCGGTCTCCCACGGCGGGATTAGTGCAGACTCCGCTCGACTGCACGGCGGCAAATTCGTGGTGTTTTATGTTGTTCATCGCCTGACCTTTCTACAGGCCGGCGGACCAATCATCTGCCTGAGGCATCAGGAGCCTGTGCGCCTGTCGTCCGGCTTGCGCTGCCATTTGGGCAGCTCGTCGAGGCTCTTTTTAAACTCCTCGACGCTGGCCTTGATCCAGTTCCCCACCGTCACGTGGCTGATTGTAAAGCCCAAACGCTTGACGATCCTCTGGATGTCCCGGTAGGGCCGGTCTTTAAGCCAGAGCCGGATGACATACTGGCGCTGTACAGGGTATCTCTTGATGAACTCCAGAAATCCGCTGAGCAGCTCGCCCCCGCTTTGGTCGGCGACCAGCGCCGGACAATCAATTTCCTCGAAAGGCACGTCACTGCGCGACCGATCACGCTTGGCGGCCAACTGCCATCGCACCATCTCATAATACTGGTTGCGTGTGACGACATAGAGCCATCCGAGAAAATCATCTTCCGTCAGGATGTTGTCCGGAATCTGGAGCTTGCTTTGCGTCTTTTTTTCCCACAGACTCAGAATCACTTCCTGACATAAGTCTTCCGGGCCTTTCACGCACCGAAAAACTCTGAAGCAAAACTGGTGGACGATGCGTCTCAGAAAATCGTGGAATCCATCACATTCCATGACCTCTCTGATTGATCCGCTGCCATCTATAAGACTCCTGATGAGTCTTCCGAAGTCTCCCTCCGTTGAGTTGGTATTCATCGTTCAAACCTCCGCAGTAGTCTGGAGGGCTAAGGAATTCACGAGGCTCTCAGGTTCGACAAGGAAAAAGACGAACGTGGGAGATAAATGCCTGCGCCCAACTCGCCTGATTTTTTTGAACTTGATGCGTGCTATTCCGAAAAAGGAGGCGGACGGAGACCTTCCGGTCGCCCAGGACAGTTGCCTCGCGCGAGGAGTCTTTAGTCAGTTGATGCGCCCTCTTTCTCGGCCAGTTGCCCTTTCCGGAGGGGCCTTTGTATCTGCCGGGATGTTTGTCTCTCTCGGTCATCGTTTCTCCTCTCTTGTTCTCTAAAGGCCAACGGTGTTGAAGGGAAGGCGGGCGATGTTTCGCTCGCCTCATAAAAGAAAATGCCTTCATGATTGCCGTGTTAAGGCGCGCGAGAAATAAATATTTTTCGTTGACGGCTTAACAAGAGGGTGGGTGATGGGATTCCTCTCAGTGACAGGCACAGAGAAGTCCACTAACGGGTGGGGATTTCCGGGGTCGCCTGCTGACCGGCAGCTATTGTTCATTACACTTCAGAGTCGAGCGCTGCCGCTCGAACTGAGATTTAACCCGCAAAGGAGAATGAGATGACCACCAACAAGGCGAAAAACAACAAATTCTTTTTCGGCGCGTTCGCAGCGTTCCTTCTGTTCTGCCTGTTCTTCTTCTTCTTCTTCTTCGGGGTGGCGCGCGCGGAATCGAAGAAGATCGCGCAGACCGATCCCACCGAACAGAAGCAGGCGGTCGCCATGAAGAATGTGTGGAAGGAAGATGCCAAAGTCGGTAAAGACGACGACACCGCGAAGGAAATGGCCGATGTCAAAATCTCCGACTGTGCTCAAAAAGCCGCCGCCGAGAGCCACGATGCGCTTAAGGACAAGGAACAGATCGCATCCGGCAAGACGAAGAGCGAGGGCAAAGCCGAACAGTACGAGATGAAGAGCAAGGACTCCGACAACAGCGACCTCTATCTGGCGAGCCGCGCGGACAAGGGTACAATCAACCCGGGAATGGATAAGAAGTTGTATCAAGACTCGTAAATTCCCGGAGGTGAGGTTGTGAAATTACTTAAAGCCGCGCCGGCAACTTAGCTTGCCGGCGCGGCTCTTCGCTTATGTAAATGCGCCCGACCTTGCCCGCGTTGTTGCGATGTTGCTGGTGATGTGGCCCGCACCTGCTCCCCTCAGTTCAACTCAGCCACGAGTCAGCCGCGTATCGGAGAGTCAAGCCTGCTTTCCGGCTAAGTATGGATTTGTCGCTTATACACAACTGCCTTAACGGCGCGGAAGTCCTACCGCACGTCGCCTCTCTTTGCCGTATGATAAGCAAGAAGCATGGGTATCCACTTGAGCCCTCGGAGGATGAGGCGGCAAGGAACAGGTGTTATCGAACAAGGAGGAGGAGGAAGAGCAATGGCTTCTAGCAAGACTTGCGGGGGGCGCGAAGGGGCGCGCACGGCACAAACACAACAGCCTTCGGAAGCCGCCGAGCGGTGCCGGAAGAAATTCCTCCGCTACTTCCCCGGCGGCTTCCGCGACGAGACGTATCTCGACTGGGAGCGCGACTACAAGTGGGAGGCGCACGAGCGCTGGGAGGAGGCGCTGGGCAAAGATGAGTTCCGACGGCTCCTCCGGCGCAAAGAGTTCAACGAGATCGGTGCTCGCGCCGCGCGCGTCGAGCAGCGGACGCGCCACAGCATGATTTTCTCTTTCGAGAAGATGGCCCTGCGCGACGCCTTGAAGACGAAGGAAGGCGCGCGCTCTTTCGCCGAAGGTCTCTATGATTTTCTCCACGGGGCGGGCGGCGAGCAGAAGCGGTTCGAGCGCTGGGTTGAGACGGTCGGCGCGTTGCCCCGTCGGCAGACGCGCGTTTTGACGTGGCCGGTCGTCACCGTCTTCGGCTTCCTCGCCGCGCCCGCGCGCCACATCTTCCTCAAGCCGAACGTCACGCGCGCGGCGGCCCGCGCCTACGGCTTCGACCTCCGCTACCAGTCGCGGCCCAACTGGGGAACTTACTCCGGCCTCCTCGAATTTGCCGCGACCATCCGCCGCGACCAGAGCGACCTCAAACCCCGCGACCTGATAGACATCCAATCCTTTATCTGGGTGCAGGGCTCGGATGAGTACCCGGACTGAGAGGAAACGCGGAACGGTGAGCGATGAACGATGAACTGAAAGACGTAAGGGGTTCTTTTTTTTAGTTCCGCGTTCGTCGCTCCGCGTTTATCGTTTCCTGATATACTCTGGCTTCTCCCCGCGCTCTAACATTCCCCCGTGCCGGAGAGTTTCAAAAGCGTGTTCGAGAGCGACCTGCTTGACCCTTACGAAAAGTTGATCTCCGTCGAGCTGCTCGGCCAGAAGGTCGAAGTGCCGGAGAAGAACCGCCTGCTGCGCTGCTTCCAGTATCTTTCGCTGCACACCATCTCTTACGGCGACTTCTGCTGGAACGGCGAGTGCACCAACTGCCAGTTCTGGTATCACGAAGAGGGCGAGTCGGAGGCGCAGGACAAGACCGCCCTCTCCTGTCGCTTCGACGTGCGCGAAGGGCTCGTCGTCACGCGCCTCAGCCCGCATGTCGAGATCGAAGGCGTCAACAAGTGAACCGGTGAAGGCGGAACGCGGGACGATGGCCGCGTCGCTGCCGTTCGAGGTTTAAAGGCGTGGCCGATTGGGACGAGCGCTACCGGCACGGCGAGCACGCGACCGTTGAGCCGAGCCGCCTGCTCGTCCGCGCGGTCGAGCTGTTCGCTTCGCAAGTCGAAGGCGGGAGCCTCGCGGGCCGCCGCGCGCTCGACCTCGCGTGCGGCGCGGGACGCCACGCGCTCTTTCTCGCCGCGCAGGGGATGCGCGTCACGGCGGTTGACGCCTCGCGCGTCGGCGTCGAACTCACGCTCGCGCGCGCACGCGAGAGGAACCTGAGTCTCGACGCGCGCGTCGCCGACCTCGAACGCGGCGGGTTCGTCATCGAAGAGGGTGCCTATGACCTCGTCTGTGATTTCTACTACCTCCAACGCGACCTCTTCCCCCGGATGCGCGCGGGACTGAAGGCGGGCGGCCTCCTCGTCGCCGCGATTCACATGTTTGACGAGAGCCCGCAGGCGAAGCCGATGAACCCAGACTTTCTCCTCCGCCCCGGCGAACTGCGCGAAGCCTTCGGCGGGCTCGAAATCCTCCATTACCGCGAGACGGCGGGCCACGACCGAGACGCCGGTCAGCACACGCGCCGCTCCGCCGAACTCATCGCGCGCAGGCGGACAAGCAGGAGTCAGAAGCCGGAAGCCGGAAGCTGGAATGAGAGAGGCGTCGACCGCTTCACTTCCGACTCCTGACTCCTGACTCCTGACTTCTGACTCCTGATTCTCTTTTATGTACGACGTAATCATCATCGGCGCTGGCCCGGCGGGTTTGTCCGCCGCTTTGTGGTGCGACGAGTTGGGGCTGGACACGCTCGTGCTTGAACAGGCGTCGGAGGTCGGTGGGCAGCTCCTTCATGTTCACAACCGCGTGGGCAACTACCTCGGCGTCGAGGCCGCGAACGGGACGGAGTTGCGCGACCTCTTCGCCGCGCAGGTCGAAGATAAAGAGTTCGACCTCTGGACTGAGGTCGAGATTGAGAGCGTTGACTTGCGCGCGAAGCGGGTCAGGCTGCGGAGCGGCGAGGAGTTGCAAGCAATCGCCCTCGTCATCGCGACGGGCGTGCGGCGGCGGCGTCTGGGCGTGCCCGGCGAGGCGGAATTCGAGGGGCGCGGGGTGATGCGCTCCGGCGTGTCCGAGCGCGACCAGTACGCGGGCGAGGACGTGTGCGTCGTGGGCGGCGGCGACGCGGCGGCGGAGAACGCGCTGCTGCTCGCCGACGTGTGCGCGACCGTAACGCTCGTCCACCGGGGCAAGACGCTCGGCGCGCGGCGCGAGTTCGCCGAGCGGATTCAGGGCGACCACCGCATCACGGTTTTTACCGAGTCCACGCTCGAAGGCGTCTTCGGCGGCGAGCGCGTCGAGGCGGTCGAAATCCTCCGGCGCGGGGCCATCAAGCCGTTCCGCATGGCCGTGCGCGGCGTCCTCGTGCGCGTCGGCGTCGAGCCGAATATTGAACTCTTCGCGGGCCAAGCGCACGCCGACGAGCGCGGCTACCTCATCGTCACCGGCGAGCAGGAGACGAGCGTCGAGCACGTCTTCGCCATCGGCGACATCTCGAACCCCCTCGCCCCGACCGTCAGCGGCGCGTGCGGCGCGGGCGCGACCGCCGCCAAAGTCATCGCTTCCCGGCTGACGAAAAAGACGTAAACCGCGAACCGTCAACCGTGAAAAGAGAGAGGCCGTTCTTTCTTGTCACGGTTTACCTGTCACCTCTTTTTTGTTACTTTTCGTGCGACGCAAAAGCAGATGAATTTCAAGACGATCACGCCGGAGGAGTTGGCGGAGCGGATGAGGGGCGAGGCCGCGCCGCTGTTGGTTGACGTGCGCGAGCCGGAGGAGTTCGAGCTGGCGCGCGTCGAGGGCGCGCAGTTGATGCCGCTCAGCCGCTTCGACGAGTGGGCCGCGTCGCTCGACCCCGAAGCCGAGATCGTCTTCATGTGTCACCACGGCATCCGCAGCGCACAGACCTGCGCCTTCCTCTCGCGGCAGGGCTTCCATAACCTCTACAATCTCGCGGGCGGCATTGACCGCTGGTCGTGCGAAGTTGACCGGCGAGTGCCGAGATACTGAGAAGAGGGATAAAAGGGGAAAGGAGTCAAAGGGAAAAAGGAAAGAAAGAGTCGCGGGCCTTGTCCCTTTTACCCTCTTCACCTTTTCCCCTTTGACCCCCGCGTTGTCTTTATGATTGAGCCTGACGCCGATGGCCTGCCCGCTTATACGGAGGCGCACGCCGCCTTCTACCCGGAGGAGTATCTGGCCGGGATTGACCTCTACAACGAGGGCGAGTTTCACGCGGCGCACGACGCGTGGGAGGAGCGCTGGCGCGACGATGCGGGGCCGAGGGAGAAACTCTTCCTGCAAGGGATGATTCAGGCGGCTGTCATCTTCCACCACCTTGAAATCGGTCGGCCCGGCGCGGCGCGGCGGATGTTTCAACTGGCAAACGAGAAGTTCGCGCGCTTAGGCTCGGAGCGCTTCATGTCGCTCGACCTCCACGACTACCTTTCGCGTCTGGAACGCGAGCTGGTGTGGCTCGTCGAGGCGCGCGATCCGCGCGAGGTCGTGCCGCCGACGTTCCACGCGCCGCGCATCCGGCTGCTGGCGGAGTTGATGGAGTACGACTGAAGACCCTTGACGGACGTGGCGTTGGCGTCGGGGGACGTTTGTGATTTAGAATCGGCGCGCAGCCAAAAAAGTCCCGCACAAGTTTCAAGGAGAAGACTTCAGGTGGAGATCATCGAGCACCTCGACGACTGGCGCGACCGCTACGCGCGCTGGAAGCTGACCAACGAGATGCGCGGCGACGATGTCGGCCCGCGCTACCCGTGGGTCGAGAACCGCCACGCGCCCTTCACGCCCGCGCGCCGCGCGCTCCCGATGCTCAACCTCGCGCTCATCACCTCGGCGGGCGCATACATTGACGGGACGGACGCCTTCGACACCACGGTCGCGGGCGGTGACACCTCCTTCCGAGAGATTCCGATTGAGGTCGAGGCCGGGGACTTGAAGTGGTCGGCGCGCGGCTACGACCCGGCGGCTGTCTTGGCCGACATGAACTCGCAAGTGCCCGTGCCGCGCCTTCAAGAGTTCGAGGGCAACGGCATCATCGGCCAGCTCAACCCGGTCTGGTGGAGCCTCTGCGGCTTCATCCCAAGCGCGGGCCGCTTCGCGGGGACGACGCTGCCGCAACTGGTCGAGCGCGTCGTGCGCTACGAGGTGCAGGCGGCGCTGCTCATCCCGGCCTCGCGTTTGTGTCATCAGACGATGGCACTCGTCGGGCGGGCGGTCGAGGCGGCGGGCATCCCGACGATGATGCTCTGCGTTGACCGGGGCGTGGCCGAGCAGGTGCGACCGCCGCGCGCCACCTTCTACGCGGGCGAGTTCGGCTGCGTCGCGGGCCGCCCCGAATGGCCCGAACACCAGCGCCGCATCCTCGACGAAGCCCTCCGCCTCATCGAACCCATAGACCAACCCGGCGTCCGCAACCTCTCCGTCTCGATGCAGACCGAAGTCGAGATGAGTCGCGGGGAGAGATAAGCCGGAAGGGTTCAAAGGGGAAAAGGGGAAGAGGGTAAAAGGGATGAGGGAGTCGCCCCGCATGTTCCTTTTATCCTCTTCCCCTTTTCCCCTTTGAACCCTTCTTCGTCCTACCGCTTGAATCTCATCAACACCTCTTCCACCTGCTCGAAGTCGAAGGGCTTGCCGATGACGGCGTCGGCGGCGTCGCCCGCGCCGTGGGAGCGGAGCGCGTCTTTGCCGTAGCCGGTGACGATGACGACGGGGAGGCCCGCGCGGCGGCGGCGGATTTCGCGCGCCACCTCGATGCCGTCCATCTCCGGCATCGAGAGGTCTGTGAAGACGAGGTCGAAGGCCGCGCCGTCGAGGAGCGCGAGCGCCGCCGCGCCGCCGCCGACGACCGTCGCGCGATGGCCGAGCGACTGAATCATCTCGGCCAGAGTCTCGCGCACCGTCTCCTCGTCATCCACGACGAGGATCGAGAGCGACTCCGCGGAGTGCCCGGCGGCGACCGGCTCGGCCCCCGCGTCGGAAGTGGCGACGGGCTCGGCGGAGGGCAGCTCAATCGTGAAGGTCGTCCCGTGTCCGGGCGCGGACGCGGCGGTGATGTGGCCGAGGTGGCGCTCGACGATGCCGTAGCTGACGAAGAGTCCGAGGCCCGTCCCGTTCATCCCCTTCGTCGTGTAGAAGGGCTCGAAGATGCGCGCGCGCACCTCCTCGGTCATCCCCGCGCCGTTGTCGGTGAAGTGCAGTTGGACGCGACCGCCGCGCACGCGGCACTTGATGGAGAGGCGGCCCCCGCCGGGCATCGCGTCTATCGCGTTGACGATGAGGTTGACGAAGACTTCGCGCAACTCGGAGGCGTTGCCGCGCGCGTAGAGGCCGCAGCCCCCGTCGTCCAACTCCACGTCGTAGCGGAGGCCACGCGCGCGCGCGTCGTTCTCCCAACGCGTGCGCGTAATCTCGACCGCGTCGCGGAGGAGCGCGCCGACTTCGAGCAGAGTGAACTCCTCGCCCGGCGACTGGTGCGCGAACGAGCGGATGCGGCGGACGGTGGCGGCGGCGTCCTCGGCGGCGGTCTGGATGATGTCGAGGTTGCGCGCGATCTCGGCGTCGCGCGTCGAGCGGCGGAGAAGTTGGGCGCGGCCCAAGATGGCGGCGAGCGCGTTGTTGAAGTCGTGCGCGACGCCGGAGGCGAGCTGGCCGAGCGCGCGCAGCTTATCGGCCTGCGCGGCGCGCTCGCGCTCCTGCTTCTGCTCGGTGATGTCGCGCGTGATGGAGAGGACGCCGGTCGTGCGTCCCTCGATGACCAGAGGCGTCGTATCCGTGTGGACGTGACGCACGGCTCCTGCGCGCGTGACGATGCGCACCTCCAACGTCTGCGGCTCGCCCGCGAGCACGCGCCGGAAGCTTTCGAGCGCCATCTGACGGTCGCCCTCTGCGATCAGCTCGACGAAGGAATGGCCGATCATCTCGTCCTTCGTGTACCCGTTCAAAGCCCACGTCGCCGAGTTGCTCCACATGATGCGGCCTTCGAGGTCAACGGCGCAGATGACCTCGCGCGCGCTCTCCAAGACGTTCTCCAGAAGCGACTGTCGCTCGCGCGCGACGGCCTCGATGCGTCTCAACTCGGTCAGGTCGCGGACGGTGCAGACCGTGCCGATTTGCCCCGAAGTGTCGCGGATCGGCTCGGCGGTGACGAGGAGCGGGACGCCGAGTTGTTGGGGCGTGTATTCGAGCGTGATGCTGCGCCCCTCGGCGCTCGCGCGCTCGATGATGCAGCCCTCGCCGCGACCGGCGCGGAGGATTTCGCAGCAGCGCCTTCCCAATAGTTCGCGCGGCGCAACCGACTCCATCTCGGCCCCGGCGCGGTTGACTCTTAACAGCCTCCGGTCGTTGTCGAAGATGAAGATGCCGTCGGACATCGCGTCGAAGGTGACTTCCCAGGTGCGCTTGGCGCGCTCGACCATCTCGAAGAGTTCGGCCTGCGCGAGGCCCGTGGCGAGTTGCGCGGCGACGGCCTCGACGAGGGCCACTTCGTCCTTTGCCCAGTGGCGCGCGCGGTCGGTCTGGTGGATGCAGAGCGTGCCGCGGAAGCGCCCCTGCACGACGAGCGGGCAGAGGATTTTCGAGAGCGTGCCGTTCTTGGCAGAGAATTCGCGGAGCCGCTCGTTAAACTCCGGCGTGTCCTCGTCGTAAGTCTCCGCGTCGTGGACGACGACGGTGCGCGGCCTCTTCATCAGGGATTGCCCGACAGGGTTGTCGTAGCTGATGACCGAGCCGTGCATGCTGGGGCTCCCCGGCGCGAGATATTCGTACTCGACGACCGCGCCCGTCGGCTCGTAGGGACGGATGTAAACGCGCGAGGCGTGGAGCGCGCGACCGAGTTCGTGCGTCGCCGTGCGCGAGATTTCCGGGAGGTTGAGCGAGGCGCGGATGGCGTGGCTCAGGCGGTTGATGAGCGCCTCGCGCGTCGAGGTCGCCTCGGCGCGTTGATAGAGTTCGGCCTGCCGGAGGGCGATGCCGGTCTGGTCGGCGACGGCGCGCGCGAGCGCGAGGTCTGAGTCGCGCCAGCGCCGCTTCTCGCGCACGGTCGAGATGGCGAAGGCGGCGGCGATGTGCTCGTCGTCGCCGACGCGGATGCCGACGTACATAATCGAGCGCGTGCCGAGCTTGCTCAGGATGTTCTCGTAAATTTGGCGGATGGCCGGGTCGTGCTCCGTGTCCTCGAAGGCCAAAACGCCGTGGCGGCGCACGGCCTCGACGAGCCCTTCGACGAGCGGCATCTTGTGGACGCGCTCGGCGGGGCTCACGCCCGGCGCGTTGTACTCGGCGACGTTGCGCACCACGCCCGCCTCGGCGTCAATCATAAAGAGCGTGCACCTGTCCACGGCGAGGTGCGAGCCGAGTTCCGTGACCGCCGTGCGGAAGACCTCGCCCGTGTCGAGCGACTGGCGGACGGCGCGCGAGATGCGGTTGACGAGCGCCTCGCGGCCCGCCTGCTCTGAGAGTCGTTCCGCGTCGCGGCGTCGCGCGATGAGTTGCGCGGTCTGCCGCGCGAAGGCGACCACGGGCAGGATGCTCTGGCGGTCGGGCGCGCGCCCGTCGCGTGGGTCGTCGAGCGAGATGAGCCCGACGAACTGCCCCTCGTTGGTCATGAGCGGGACGAACAGTTCGTCGCCCACGCGCCACGGCTCGTCGCCCTCTCCGGCGGGCGGGCGGCGTTCGAGGTCGGCTTTGAAGCGGTCGGGGAAGATGCGGTCGAGCAGGTGGTAGCGCGACGGCGGGTAGTAGGCGGCGAAGCCCAAGCCCCTGACCTCGATGCGGATGCCGTCGCGGATGAGCGCGGCGACCTCCTCGCGCGGGAGCGAGCTTCGGGAGATGACCGAGACGTATTCGGCGGGGATGTTCGACGAGTGCGACAGCACGTGCGGGCGGTGCGGAGCCTCTTCCGTGAAGAGGAGGACGACGCAGGAGCGATAGTCCGTGACGCGCGTGATGGAGTCGGCGAGCCCTTTGAAGAGGCTCTGCGACTCGCGCCCGTCGTGCGGCGCGGCGGCGAGCGCCGTCAGGGCTTCGAGCTGTCGGACGGAGGCGCTCAGGCGCTCGCCGGTCTCTTCGGCGCGTTCGTCGCGCTCGGCGGGGTAGATTTCAGTCAGGGGCATGTCCTTCTCTCTGGCGGAAAGAAAGTTCAACTGCTGTCATTCGGCAGCGTGCTCTGTGACGGCGGCGGACGGCGACCGAAAAGTCTTCCGAGAGGCGGGGCGAAGTTTTGTCTCTTGCTGCTATTGGCGAACGTGCGGCGCTGCTGGACGACCTCTTCAATCTCCACGGCCCTAACAAGGGTGAGGCGCGGGCCGGGAGGCCAGCCGAAGTATAGCAAAGCGGAAACGGCGGTGTCATGCAAAAAGGGGAGAAAGTGAGCGGTGAGCAGTGAGCAGTGAGCGGTAAGCAGTTCCGGAGCCCCCGAAGGGGGCGGAAGAATGTAGCCCACGGCGCGAGCCGTGGGAATGACGTGGCGATAGAAGTCGAGAGCCCCTGTAAGGGGGCGAAAGAAAATCAACGTCGGATTTCTTTCGCCCCTTTCAGGGGCTCGGATGTTTGTCTCTGACGACTGTCCCTACGGCTCGCGCCGTGGGCTACATTCTTCCGCCCCTTTCAGGGGCTCCGGAACTGCTTACTGCTTACCGCTCACTGCTCACTTCCGCCGGGGCGTGGCGGCGGTCGTGGCCTGCGCGAAGTAGCCCTGCCGGTAGGTGAGGCGGAGGTTCTGCTTGCGCAGTTCGGGGTTGACAACCTCGATCTTGAGTTGGCGGAAGCTGCCGTCTTTGGCCTTGTTCGTGGGCGAGTAGGCGACCAGATATTGCGAGCGCAGTTCGTCCTGAATCTGCGCAAAGGCCGAGCGGAGGTCGCTCTCGTCGCGCGGGAAGTAGGCGCGACCGCCCGTGCGCTCGGCGATCTTGCGTACCGAGCCCTCGTCCACGCCGTCGAAGCTGAAGCTGTCGCCGATGCCGATGGCGTAGATGATGGTGTCGGTCTTCAAAGCGGACTCGACGGCCTCGCTCATCTTCAGGCGGCTGCTCGTGTCCACGCCGTCGGTGAGGAGGATGATGGCGCGGCGCGTCTTGTCGGAAGTCTCGGAGAGCACCTCGGTGGTCGTCACCCAGACCGAATCCCAGATTGCCGTGGAGCCCGCGCGCGACTGGTTGTCGCCGGAGATGGGCGGCGTTCCCGGCACGACGATGCCGCCGCCGATGTAGCCGGAGGGCGGCGTGAACTCGACCTTCTCGATGGCGCGGCGGACGCGCTGGACGCTGCCCGTCAAGCCCTGTTCGAGCGTCGCCTCGCCCGTGAAGGAGAGGATGGCGACCTCGTCTTTGCTCGGGCGGATGACGGCATCTATGAAGCCGCGCGCGGCGCTCTTCTCTTCGGGGAGCGTGCGCTCCTGCGAGGCGCTGGTGTCAATGAGGATGGCGAGCGAGAGCGCGCGGTCGGTCTCGCGCTGGAAGGCGAAGACCTCCTGCGGCACGCCGTCTTCGAGGACGCGGATGTCCTCCTGCTTGAGCGCCGTGATGAAGCGCTTGTTCTTATCCACCGCCGTGAAGAGGACGTTGGTGAGGTCGGTCTCGACCCGCAGCACGTCGTCCTCGTCGAGAATCGGCTCCTGTTCGTCCTGCCGCGTCGGTGTCCGCGCGGGCGTCGGCGTCTGCCGAGGCGCGGGATTCTGTTGCGGCGTCTGTGGCGTCTGCGACGGCGACGCCGCCGTCTCGCCCGCGCGGCGCGGACGGTTCGACAGCTCCTGCCCCGCGCGCGTCGGCGCGAGCGCTCCCGCCGCCCCGAACAGAACCGAGACGACCAGCAGAAGCGCCAGAGCGCGACCGAACTTGTAGCGATAAGACATCAACTTCAAAACCTCTAAAAGCGGTGATGAGTGATAAGTGATGAGTGATAAGACAAGACAGTTTTTTCTTATCACTCATCACTCATCACTCATCACCTTCTTTCCGTCTCCCTGTCCGGCGTGTAGCCGCGCTTGGCGTTGACCTTGAGGTCTTTGCCGGTGATGACCTTGACTTCGATGCGGCGCTCGCGTCCGTCGAAGGGCGGTTCGGGGCGGTAGGTGATGAGGTACTGCGAGCGCAGTTCCTCGCCGATCCGCTGGAAGGCGCGCTCCAGCGCAAGCATGTCGCCGGTGTAGAAGGAGCGCCCGCCGGTCTCGTCCGAGAGCTTCTGGATATCCTTGTCGCCGCTATCCTTGACCGTCCCGGCCTCGACGCCCGGCACGGCGCTCGTCGCGAAGCCGCCTTTGGTCGAGATGGCAAAGATGATGGTGTCGGTCTTCTGCGCGATGCGGATGGCGTCGGCGAGGCGCGCGCGGCTGTAGGTGTCGTCGCCGTCGGTGATGACGACGAGCGCGCGGCGCGGGCTCGCGGCGTTGCGCATCTTCTCGTCGCAGAACTGCCACACGGCGTCGTAGAGCGCGGTGCGGTTGCCCGGCTTCTTGACGCCGTTGACGGCCTTGTCCAGAAGGTCGGCGTCCATCGTGAAGTCCTGCCGCAGATTAACTTCGTCGTCGAAGGTGAGGAAGGCCACGCGGTCTTTGCGCGAACGCATCACGGTGTAGATGAAGTTGAGCGCGGCCTCCTTCTCGAACTTGAGCTTCCCGGCGGTCGAGCCCGACGTGTCCATCAGTACGCCGATGTAGATGGGGAGGCGCTCAAGCTCCTTGATCTCGCCGAGGAAGTCGAACTGCGAGACGGGCTTCTTGTCCTCGAAGACGACGAAGTCGTTTTTGGTCAGGCCCGTGATGGGCTTGCCCTTCTTGTCGAGCACCGAGACGGGCAGGCGGACGATGCGCGAGGTCGTGCTCTCGCGCTCCTCCTGCGGCGTCGGCGCGGGCGTCTGCGCGAAGGCGCTCGGCGGCGCGAGGCCGAGGGCACAGGCCACCAGTACGAACGAACTCAAAACGTTTGCGGTCTTCTTCATCATCCTGATTGCGGGGAGGCGGGTATGAATTTTCGGATCGTCCACCGCTCTTCGGCCCGTCTTTCGATGCTCGCGGCGTGAGCGGTCGTTGCTTCCCTGTCTCGACGAACAGTATAGCAATCAACACTGGCGGCAGCCACCCGGCGCGCGGCGCGGCGAATCTGACGCCGCCCGCCCCGGCGTATAATGTTTCGTCGCCTTTTTCAGCGCGATGCTATAATGCCGCGCCGTTCGAGGACGCGCGCCCGCGCCACACCCTTCGGAGCCGGTCGGAGGCCGCCGACCGCGCCGCGCGTTGCCTCAGAGGGCAGCCGGCACGACACACAAGAAAACCCGGCGG
>DASTQX010000606.1:0-13224 GCA_035761505.1 Pyrinomonadaceae bacterium | reverse complement strand
GAACGGGAAGTACGTCGCGCCGCAACTGCTTGAGAGCCTCATCAAGCAGAGCGCCTACGTCAGCCAAGTGGTCGTCGTCGGCGCTGGCCGAAAGCAGCCCGCCGCGCTCGTCGTCCCCGACTGGGAGGCGCTCTCCGGCGCGGTTCCGCCGCCGGATTCCGAGGAGCACGTCCCGCACGTCACGTGGGCGCGCAACCCCGCCGCCGTCAAGCTCGTGCAGAAGGAGGTCGCCGCGCTCACCTCCACGCTCGCCGACTACGAGCGCGTGCGCCGCGTCGCGCTGATCCCCGAAGAGTTCTCGATTGACGGCGGCGAGCTGACGCCCACGCTCAAGGTCAAGCGGCGCGTCATTGACGAGAAGTACGGCGACTTGATTGACGAACTCTACGGCGGCGGGGCGAAGGAGAACGACGAGCGATGAACGCGGAACGGTGAACTGAAGACGACTTGTCTTTCAGTTCACCGTTCCGCGTTCATCGTTTCTTAGGCGTCTGTCAGCGTCAGGCGCTCGACCTCTTGGATGGATTCGGCGAAGCGCGCGCGTTGGAGCGTCGGCTCGTCCATCAGGTCTTCGGCGAGGCGGAGGAGCGCGTGCGGGATTTCGGGGGCGACGAAGGGGAGAGCGTTCGTCGTCGGCGGCGGGAAGTGGGAGAGTAACTGCATCTCCGCGCCGCAAAAGTCACAGGCCGAGAGGTGCGCGGCGACCGAGTCGCGCCACCCGCCCGTGCCAGGTGTCAGCCCGTGAAGCAGGAGCGCTTCGGTCGAGGGGCATGAACGCAGTTTTCGGAATCTGGCTGTGCTTGAAGAACGCATGGTTCCTCCTTGACCTCTCTTTCCTTGTTCGCCGCCCGGAGTGCGGGCTCTGTCGGGCTTAAGCCTCCGAAGCGAAGCGCTGTTCGTCTAAAGGCACAGCACAAGCGGAGGTTAGGGCAAAAAAAGACGCGTGGCGAGGAACCACAGCAGCCGTCAAACCCTCTTTCGGGCGCTTCGCTGATTCATGGAAAACTAAAATACCAATCCCCCCGCTTTTCCAAACTTCTCCCCCCGAACTTGCGCCCCCGAAGAGCGTTTTCTCTATTTTTTTCAACGCCTTGGGCATTGTGTAAAAAGATGTTGCTCATTTCCGGGTTTGCTGTTACCATCTCAGATGTGTTCGGGGAGCGCCGCACAGGCCCCCCGCACCAAGTCCCTTCACGGTGGCCGCGCCCTTTACCCTTCGCGGCATCCGGTGCGGATTCCCCTTGCAGGTCTATCATCAAACCCAGAGTCGGCGGGGCGCAGAAGTCCTCCCACGGGCCGACGCTTGTTTCGCCCGCGACTAAAAGAATCGGGCCGGACGCCGAGTTCCCGGCGCTTCGGGACACGTCCCCCAAGTCCCACGGCCTCCCCGCGCCGAGCGCGCCGAAACGCACCTCCGCCCTTGCTCCCGCACAACAACTATCAGTAACATGGCTGCCACATCCGCCGATCAAGATCATCGCCTGGAAGATTCCATGACGAGCGCCACCGACGAAAAAACACCCTCGCTACCGGGGCGGACGCACGAGCGCACGGCGCGCCACGCGGGCGCGTGGGTCGAATCCCTACGCCGCTCCGACGTGAGCCGCCTGTGGACGGAACTCCAGCGCCTCGTCATCAACCACCCGTTGGTGCGCGCCTCGCACAGCGCGGGCCTGCTCGTCGAAGAGGGCGACCGAGGGAGCGCCTACCTCGACCTGACGCAGGAACTGTTCGTCACGCTCCTCGCCAAGTCGCGCTTCCAGCACTACCTCGACACGGGGATGACCGATTCCGAGATCGAGTGCGAGATTAGCCAGATCGAGCTGACGAACCTCCTGACCGCCGAGCTTCGCAAGCGCCACCCCGAAAGTTACCGCCTCGCCCGCCGCATCTCGACCATCATCCAGTCTTCGGCCAACTTCCGCCGCGTGGACAACGCGGGCGCGGTCGCCGAGGGCGAGGACGAGCCGCACCGCAGACTCGTTGACCGCATCTACGGCCTCCGCGAGTGGCGCGAGGACAAGCCGCGCCGCGGCGCGCAGGAATTAGAGCAGCGCGTCCAACTCATCCCCGTCCGGCAGCGCGACACGCGCATGGTCGGCTGCACGGGCGACGCGCAGATCATCATCAGCAACTCCGACCTCGAAGACTTAATCGTCTCGGTGCTCGAAGCGTGCGACTCGCCGGTGGACGTGCGTTCCTTGCGCAGCCTCGTGATGTCGCGGCTGCCCGTGATGGACATCTACCTCGTGCCCATCGGCGGCGACGACGACGAGGGCAAGGGCTTCGAGCCGGTGGACGGGCGCGAGAATCCCGAACAATCTCTGCTCCGGCGGGAGTCAGAGCACGAGGCGGCGAACTTCGTGGACGGCTTTTTGAAGGGCTTGCACGCGGCGGTGCGCGGCAAGACCAAGCAGTACGACCGCATGCTCGGCGTGCTGTGGTATTGTTACCTCAGCCCGGCGCACATCACGCAACTCGAAGCGGCGGCGCGTCTCAACGTCTCGGACTCGCTCGTCTCCGACTACCGACGGCGCATCGAGCAGCAGTTGCGCGCGCTCGCCTTCGGCGAGATCGAGGAGGCGCGGCGCTTCGAGATCGCTCTGCGTGAGAGGGTGCGGACGCTGGTGGCCGTCGGCGACCGCGAGAGCGTCGCGGTTTAGTTAAAGACATTCTGAAGCCAGACGCGCCGGGCTCTCTTTGACCCGCGCGCCGCGAGAGCCCACGGAGGTCGGGAGTGCCCCCCGCCTCCGTGGGGCTGTTTTAGACGCGAGCGGCGCGGACGCTGCTCCGAACTCCACGCGCCGCAGCCTGAGCGAAGTGCCGCCGATGCCCTCCAACCGACAGGCATGGGACTACGAGCCCGTCACGCCCCTCTCTTCTCGCGCGCCGCGCGCAGGCGAGGCCGTCGGCGGAGATGAAGGCGAAGGCGACTCGTCCGGCGACTTCACGCGTTGGACGGACGAGGGCGCGCCGCACGCTTCGGAAGAGAGTACCAAGACCAAGAAGGAGAAGGCGCGCGGCGGCGCGCGGGCCGGAGTCCTGCGGCGGGGGCACGGGCTCACCTACGCCTCGCTCTTCCTCTTCACGGTCGTCCTCTACCTGCGCCCCTCGGAACTCTACCCCTCGGCGCTGACGGCCTCCATCGCCTTCGTCATCGGCACCTTCACGCTCGTCGTCTTCGTCGTCTCGCAACTCGGACTCGAAGGCAACCTCACCGCCCGACCGAGGGAGATCAACCTCATTCTGCTCTTCTGTCTCTTCGGCCTGCTCTCGATTCCGCTCGCGCTCGACCCTTCGATGGCCTGGGAGACTTTTAGTGGCGTCTTCATCCGTTGCGTCATCATCTTCGTCGTGATGGTCAACGCGGTGCGCACGCAGGCGCGTCTGCGCGGCTTGCTGTGGGTGGCGCTCGCGGCGGGCGTGGCGCTGAGCGCGAAGGCGGTGGGCGACTACCGCGCGGGGAATTTGACGGTCGAGGGCTACCGCGTCGGCGGCGTGGGCGAGGGCATCTTCGGCAACCCGAACGACCTCGCGCTCTTTCTCGTGACGGTCATCCCGGTCGCGTTGGCGATGTTCCTCGGCACGCGCTCGGTCTTCGGGAAGTTGCTCTACGCCGGGGCGACGCTCTTGCTCGTGGCGGCGGTCGTCGTGACGTTCTCGCGCGGCGCGTTTCTGGCGCTGGCGGCGGCTCTGGGGCTCATGGCGTGGAAGGTCGGGCGGCGCAACCGCGCGGGCGTGGTGCTTTTGGTGGCCGTGTGCGTGCTGGTGCTGCTGGCGCTCGCGCCGGGCGAGTACCTTCTGCGGCTGCTCTCGATCTTCGTGCCGGGGCTCGACCCCGTGGGCTCGTCCGACATGCGGCGGCAGATTCTCTGGCGCTCGGTGTGGACGGCGATTGTGAATCCGCTCAACGGCATCGGGATGGGGAACTTCCCGCTCGTCTCTCTGCGCGACCTCGTGAGCCACAACTCGTACACACAGGTCGCGGCGGAGATGGGGATACCGGCGCTGGTCGTCTATGTGATGTTTTTGCTGACGCCGTTCAAGGGGCTCTCCGTCATCGAGCGCGAGACGTTCGAGGCGCGGCGGCGCACGCGCTTCTACTACCTCGCGGTCGGGCTGCAAGCGTCGCTCGTCGGCTACATGATTAACAGTTTCTTCGCGTCGGTCGCTTACGTATGGTACGTTTATTACGTCGTCGGCTACGCCGTCTGCCTGCGCCGGATGTACGAGAGCGAGGCGGCGGAGAAGGCTCTGAAGGAGCCCGGCGGCGAAGGCGCGCGGGGCGTTGACGAAGGCACAGGCGTCGGACTCCGCGCGGGCGAAACGATGAGCTTCGAGGGAAGGATTTGAGCATCGAACTCGCGGCGAAAGTGTTCTTCTGGACGGGCGCGGCGGCGCTCTTCTACACCTACGTCGGCTACCCGGCGCTGGTGTGGGCTCTGAGCCGCGTGCGCCCGCGACCCGTCCGGCGCGCGGCGTGCGAACCCGAAGTGACGGTCATCATCACCGCCTACAACGAGGAGCGCGACCTCGCCGCGAAGTTAGAGAACACGCTCGCGCTCGACTACCCGGCGGACAAGCTCGAAATCATCGTCGCCTCGGACTGTTCCTCGGATCGCACGGACGAGATTGTGCGCTCGTTCGCGGCGCGCGGCGTGCGCCTGCACCGGCAGGCCGAGCGGCTCGGCAAGACGGCGGCGCAGAACGCGGCGGTCGAGCTGGCGCGCGGCGAAATCATCCTCTTCTCCGACGCCACGACGCTCTACCGCGCGGACGTGTTGCGCGCCCTCGTGCCGAACTTCGCCGACTCGTCGGTGGGCTGCGTCGCCGGGAAGCTCATCTACGTTGACCGCACGGACTCGGCGGTCGGGCAGGGCGCGAAGTCCTACTGGGGCTACGAGACTTTTCTGAAGACGCACGAGAGCCGCGCGTGCTCGCTCATCGGCGCTTCGGGCTGTCTCTACGCCGTGCGGCGCGCGGCCTACGTGCCGCTCTATCACGAGGCGTGCAGCGACTTCATCATCGCGACGAAGATGGTCGAGCAGGGCTTGCGCGCCATCTACGAACCGGCGGCGGTGTGCGAGGAGGAGACGAACCGCCGCGCGGACAAAGAGCTGCGGATGCGCGTGCGCGTCATCGCGCAGACTTACACAGACCTCTGGCGTCACCGCGCTCTCTTGAATCCTTTGCGCGCGGGCTTCTACGCCGTCGAGCTTCTGTCGCACAAGGTCATGCGCTACCTCGTGCCCGTCTTCCTCCTGCTCATCCTCGTCTCGACAGCCTTGCTCGCGCCGCGCTCATGGTTCTTCGCCGCGCTCTTCGCGGGGCAGTTGCTCTTCTACGCGGCGGCGGCGCTCGGCTGGCTCACGGAGCGCGCGGGGCTGCGCTTCAAGCTGCTCGCGCTCCCGCACTACTTCGTGCTCGCCAATCTCGCCTCGGTCATCGCCTTCTACAAGTTCGCGCGCGGCGAGCGCTATGCGCGTTGGGAGCCGATACGCGAGCCGATTCTGTGAGGACTAAGAGAAAATCATGTGTGGGATAGCCGGATTCGTCGGTGACGTGGACGCCCTCGCGGGGGGGGAGCGCCGCGACGTGCTCGAACGCATGTGCCGCGTTATCGCGCACCGGGGGCCGGACGATCAGGGGACGCTCGTCGAAGGCGGGGCCGCGCTCGGCATGCGCCGCCTCTCGATCATTGACCTCGCGGGCGGGCATCAGCCGCTCTCCGGCTGCGACCCTTCTTTGAGCATCGTCTTCAACGGCGAGATTTACAACTACCGCGAACTCCGGCGCGAACTCGAAGCGCGCGGCCACGCCTTCAAGACCGACTCGGACACCGAAACCATCGTCCACGCCTTCGAGGAGTACGGCCCCTCCTGCGTCGAGCACCTGCGCGGGATGTTTGCCTTCGCCCTCTGGGACGCGCGCCGCCGCAGCCTCTTCGTCGCGCGCGACCGCGTCGGCAAAAAGCCGCTCTACTACACCGTCACCGCGCGCGGCACGCTCGTCTTCGGCTCGGAGCTGAAATCCCTGCTCGTCCACCCGGAGGTCGAGCGCGAGATTGACCCTTCGGCGCTCGACGCCTATCTCACTTACGGCTACATCCCCGACCCGCTCTCCATCTTCAGAGGCGTCGAAAAACTCCCCCCCGGCTGCCATCTCACTTTCGCCGACGGTCGCACTCACGTCGAACAATACTGGGACTTCCGTTTTGAAGAATCGAAGGAGCGACGCGAAGAGGATTACCTGGACGAGCTGCGCGCGCTGCTCGACGAGTCGGTGCGTATTCGCCTCGTCGCGGACGTGCCGCTCGGCGCGTTTCTTTCCGGCGGCGTGGACTCTTCGACGGTCGTCGGCCTCATGGCCCGCCACACGGAGAGGCCGGTCAAGACCTTCTCCATCGGCTTCAACGAGGACAGCTACAACGAGTTGAAGTACGCGCGCGTCGCGGCCAAGCACTTCGGGACGGAGCATCACGAGTTCGTCGTCACGCCCGACATCTGCGCGGTCGTGGACGAACTGGTCTGGCACTTCGACGAGCCCTTCGCCGACTCGTCCTCGATTCCGACCTACATGGTCTCGAAGCTCGCGCGCGAGCACGTCAAGGTCGTGCTCTCCGGCGACGGCGGCGACGAACTCTTCGCGGGCTACACGCGCTACGTCATTGACCGCCGGCGGAGCGGCTTCGCGCGCCTGCCGCGCTTCGTCCGAGAGGGCTTGATGCAGCGCGCGGCGCGAAGACTTCCGCACGGCGCGCGGGGCCGCAACTTCATCCACGACGTGGCCTTCGACGGGCTCGACCGCTACATCGAATCCGTCTCGGTCTTCACGCGCCTCAACAAGTCGGCGCTCTACACCGAAGACTTCCGCCGACAGTTGAACGGCGGCGCGGCGCGTCCCGCCGAGATGTTCCGCGCGCACGCCGCGCGCTCCGGCTCCTCAGACCCGCTCGACGCGCTGCTTTACCTCGACAGCAAGACCTATCTGCCCGGCGACATCCTCACCAAAGTTGACCGGATGAGCATGGCCGCGAGCCTCGAAGCGCGCGTCCCTCTGCTTGACCACAAGCTCATCGAGTTCGTGACGCGCGTCCCCGCCTCGCTCAAGATGCGCGGGCTGGAAACCAAGTACCTCTTGAAGCGCGCGGTGCGCGACCTCGTGCCGCCGGAGATTTTAGACCGACCGAAGCAGGGCTTCGGCGTGCCCATCGAACAGTGGATCAACCAGCAACTCCGCGAACGCGTGCGCGGGACGCTGATGGAGCCTCTGGCGCGTCAACGCGGCTTCGCCGAGCCGCGCTATGTCGAATTGCTCTTCGACGAGCACGAGCGCGGGCGGCGCGACCACTCGACCGAGTTGTGGGCGCTCTTTGTCCTCGAACTCTGGCACCGTCAATTCGTAGATGGCGGCGGCCTCGCCGCCCGCGCCCGCGCCGAGTCAATGGGCGAAGCAGCCTGAGCGGATTTTGGATTTTGGATTGAAAGTGACGAAGGCTGAGCGGTTCAAAATCCGACTTGAAGATTAAGAAGCACTCCAATCCAAAATCTAAAATCGGAAGAGTTTTCAAACCTTGAAACCCAACGTCCTTCACCTCATCAACAGTTTCGAGCAGGGCGGCACGGAGCGGCAGACCTTGCAGCTCGTGCGGCTGCTCAAAGAGCACGGGCGGTTCGGCGTCGGGCTCGCGTGCCTGAACGCGCACGGCATGTTGCGGGAGGAGGCCGAAGGGTTCGGGCTCGGCGAGATTAGAGAGTATCGTCTGGGCGGCTTCGGCAGCGTGAGCTTCGCGCGGCAGGTCTGGCGGCTCGCGCGTTACCTGCGGGAGCGGCGCGTCTCGGTCGTCCACGCGCACGACCTCTACACGAACATCTTCGGGATGTTCGCGGCGACTCTGGCGCGCACGCCCGCGCGCATCGCCTCGCGCCGCGACACCGAAGGCTTTCGCACTCCGGCGCAGAGCTTCGTCGAGCGCCGCGCCTACGGCCTCGCCCAACGCGTCGTCGTCAACGCCGAGGCGGTGCGCGAATTTCTCGTGCGCGGCGGCGTCCCGTCAGGAAAGATTGTGACGCTCTACAACGGCCTCGACACGCGACGCGTCGAGCCGCCCGAAGGTTTCCGGCGCGAGGCGGCGCTCGCCTCTCTGGGCTTGCCGGAGGGACGGCGCTTCGTGACCATCGTCGCCAACGTGCAGCACGAGGTCAAAGACCATCGGACGTTCCTGCGCGCGGCGCGGCGCGTGAAGGGAGAGGTCTCGGACGCGGCCTTCGTCGTCGCGGGCGAGGGCCGCTTGCTGGAACCCTTGCGCGACTACGCCGCCGAACTCGGCATCGGCGCTGATGTCTTCTTTACGGGCCGTTGCGCGCGCGTCGCGGAACTGCTCGCCGTCTCGGACGTGTGCGTCCTCAGCTCGAAGGCCGAGGGCTTTTCCAACTCGATACTCGAATACATGGCCGCCGCGCGGCCCGTGGTGGCGACCGACGTGGGCGGCGCGCGCGAGGCCGTCGCGGAAGGCGAGACCGGGCATCTCGTGCCGCCCGGCGACGACGAACTTCTGGGCGCGCGCGTCGCGTCTCTGTTGAAGGAGCCGGAGCGCGCGCGCCTTTTCGGAGAGCGCGGGCGGCGCGTCGTGGCCGAGAGGTTTTCCTGCGCGGCGCAACTCGCCAACGCCGAGGCGCTTTACGAGAGCCTGCTCGCGCGCCGTGCGCTGGAGCCCGCGCAGGAAGGCGTGGCGGGCGTGCCGCGCACGAGCGGTTGAGGGAGGCGGGCGGAGTGGCCTCGGACGCCGCGCGCAAGATACGTCCGGCCAGCCGCGCGAGGCGCTATGCGCCGGTCGCCGTCGTCGCGCTCGTCGCCTGGCTGCTCTTGGCTTGGGCGGCGGCGAGCTGGCTCGTCGTGAGCGACGCGCCGCCGAAGGCCGACGCGCTGGTGGTGCTCGCGGGCTCGGCGACTTACGTCGAGCGCGCGCGGAAGGCGGCGGAGTTATACGGCGAGGAGCGCGCGCCCTTCGTCGTCCTGACGAACGACGGGCAGCGCAGCGGCTGGGACGCCGCGAGCGAGCGCAACCCGCTCTTCATCGAACGCGCGGGCGAGGAGTTGCGCCGCGCAGGGGTGCCCGGCGGGCGCGTCGAAGTCGTCGGGCGCGTCGTGACCGGAACCTTCGACGAGGCCGGGGCGCTGCGCGAGTACGCCGCCGCGCGGGGCTTGCGCTCGCTCCTCGTCGTCACCTCCGGCTACCAGTCGCGGCGCGCGCTCTGGACGCTGCGGAGGGTCTTCGAGGGGAGCGGCGTCGAAGTCGGCGTCGAGGCCGTCGAGCCGGGACGACAGACGCCGCGCGCCGCCCTCTGGTGGCTCTCCCCGCTCGGCTGGAAACTCGTCCCCGGCGAGTACGCGAAGTTGATTTACTACCGCCTACGGTATTGACGATTTTGGATTGAGACTGATGAAGGCTGAGCGGTTCAAAATCCGACTTCGAGTTTAAGAAGCACTCTCATCCAGAATCTAAAATCGAAGGAGTCGAAGATGAGTTCTCACGCAATCGAGGTCGCACAGGGCGAGAGGTTCGAGTTCGGGAAGAACTGGTCGCAGTTCCTCGCGCTGCTGAACGACGAGCGCGTGGCGCGCGCCGAAGAGTCCCTGCGCGAGATGTTGGAGGTCGAGACTTTGGAGGGCCGGAGCTTCCTCGACATCGGTTCGGGGAGCGGCCTCTTCAGCCTCGCCGCTCGCAGGCTCGGCGCGCGCGTCCACTCGTTCGACTTCGACCCGCACTCGGTCGCCTGCACGAGCGAACTGCGCCGCCGCTACTTCCCGCAGGACGAGTCTTGGCGGATTGAGGAGGGCTCGGCGCTCGACGCGGATTACGTCCGCTCGCTCGGCGCGTTCGACGTGGTCTATTCGTGGGGCGTGCTTCATCACACGGGCGCGATGTGGCGGGCGCTGGAGAACGCCGCCGCGCCGGTCGCGCCCGGCGGCAAGCTCTTCGTCGCCATCTACAACGACACGGGCAGCCAGAGCACGCGCTGGCGCTGGATCAAGAAGACCTACAACGAACTGCCTCGCCCCTTGCGCGCGCCCTTCGCCGCCGCCACGGTCGCGCCCGAAGAGGCGAAGGCGCTTTTGCGCGCGCTCGTGCTGCTCCGCCCCGGCGAGTACGTCCGCCGCTGGGCGCGCTACGGCGAGAACCGGGGCATGAGCCGCTGGCGCGACATCATTGATTGGGTCGGCGGCTACCCCTACGAGGTCGCGAAGCCCGAAGAGATTTTCGACTTCTACCGCGCGCGCGGCTTCTCCCTCACCAAACTCAAGGCGGGCGGCGTCGGCCTCGGCTGCAACGAGTTCGTGTTCGTGAAAGAGAAGTAGGCGGCAGGCAGTTTAAAAACAGAAGGCAGCCGGGTCATTCACGACCGGCTGCCTTTCACGTTTTCCGTTCCTCTTTCGCCTAACGCTCGCCGCCGACCGCTCTCCTCTTCCGGTACGCGCCCGCCAATCCCGCGAGCCCCGTGCCGAGCAGGAGCAGCGTCGCGGGTTCGGGCACGGGGTCTTGGAACTGGTAGGTGATTTGGCTGAGGAAGTAGCCCTGCGTCAAGAGCCGGAAGGTCAGGGTGGCGATGCCTTGTCCCGTCACGGGGCTCGTGAAGAAGACCGCGTGGTTGATGTCGCCCAAGTCGTGGAGGACGAGCGTGCCGGTCATCGAGAAGCTGGTCGAGACGTTGATGAGCGCAGCGCCCGTGTCGGGGATGACCACGTCCGGGCCGTCGAAAGTCAAAACCGTGTCGCCGCCGAAGAACCAGACCGAGTAGTTCGTGCCGTTGACGGTCGCCCCGCCGATGCCGTCGGAGAAAGCGACGCTGCCCGCCGAGACCGAAGTGCCGGGCGCACATGCTTCAAAGGCGCAGGGGCCGTCGGGCCGCTGCCGGAACTCGCCGTCGCTCCTCCCGCCGGAGACGGCGATGCCCGCCCCGTTGAAGTTGAATGACACGAGCCGGAAGGCGTTGCGCGAGTTGGGCGCGCCCCCGATGGTGACCGTGCCGCCCGTGATGACGAGTTCGTCAGCGCGCGCTTCATTTGCGGGGCCGAGGATGAAGATGGCGAGCAGCAGGATAAAGAGCGGGGCGGCGTGCTTCTTGGCTGATGGCATGCGTTGGTTCCCTTGGGAGTTCGTCGGTTCTTCTCGAACCTGCGGCGTGACAGAGCAAGTATAAGGGGAAAGGCCGGGCACTTCCAACATTAAATTCCCGCGCGCCGGAGCAGCCCTCGGTACGTCTCGACGAGCGCGCGCGCGTAATCTTCGGGTGTGAAGTGCGAGCGCACGCGCCGCCGTGCCTCGTCGGCAATCCTCGACGCGAGCGCGGCGTCCGAGAGCAGGCGGCGGAGCGCTTCGGCCAGAGCCGCGGCGTCGCGCGGCGGGGCGAGCAGCGCGCTCTCGCCGTCCGAGACGATTTCGGGGACGCCGCCGACCGCCGTCGCCGCGACCGGCAGCCCTTCGGCCATCGCTTCGAGCAGCACGAGCGGCGAGCCTTCGCTGTGCGAGGGGAGCGCGAGCGCGTCGGCCAGCGCATAGAAGGGGCGCACGTCGCCCGCGTGCCCGGCGAAGACGACCCTTTCGGCGAGGCCGAGGCCGCGCGCCGCCTCCTCCAAACGCCCGCGCTCCGGCCCGTCGCCCGCCACGACGAGCTTGAAATTCAGATCGGGGTTAAGCTCTCGCAGGACTCCGAGCGCACCGAGTAAATCCGCGTGGCCCTTCTCGCGCGAGAGCCTCCCGACGGCGAGGATAACGCGCTCGCCCGCTTGGACGCCGAGCCTCTCTTTGAGCGCCGCGACTTCCTCGCCGCCCGCGCGCTCGAACGTGCCGATGGAGTTGTGGCGGACGAGGATTTTCTCTCTCTCGACGCCGACGCGCGCGAGTTGTTCGGCGAAGGGGCCGCAGACCGTGACGACGCGCGCGGCGGAGGGCAGCGACCAACGGTCGAGCTGGTTATACACGCGCATCTTCGCGTCGGTCGTCGTGTAGCCGTGATGGAAGGCGACCCACGGAAGCTTTTGTCCGAGCCCCGAAAGTTTGACGATGAAGTGCGACTTCGTGCCGTGCGTCTCGATGATGTCGGGCGCGCGGCGCGCGACGACGCGGCGCAACTCGCCGACGACGCGCGTGTCGAAGCGGAAGCGCTCCTCGATGACATCCACCTCGACGCCCGCCGCGCGTGAAGCCGAGATGAATTGATCTTGAGATTGTTCGTCAACGGAAGTCCCGCCGCGCCGGAAGGTGGCGAAGGAGCCTTCGACGCGCGGCAGCCCCTCGGCGGCCAACTCGTCCGAGCGCGCGGTGCGGCGGAAGTCTATGAGCGCGCGGGCCGGGCCTGTCACCGTCAGCGCCTCGATGAGCGACAGCACGCGGACGCGCCCCGCGCCAGCCGCCCGCCCCGAAGCCCTCTCTGCAAACGTCGCCCCGTTCATCAACAGCCGCCCCGTCCTCTTTCCAATCTTCAACGCTCGCGCCGCCCGGCCAGTATCTCGCCATAGACTTTGCCGAGCCGCGCGCCGAGGCTCGACCAATCGTACTGCGCGAAGACGAGCGCGCGCCCGCCGGAGGCGAGCCGTTGATGGAGCCCTTCGTCTTCGTTGAGCGAAGAGAGTGCGTCGCGCGTCGCTTCGGCGTCGTCGGCAAGGATGATGTTCTCGCCGTCGCGCACTTCGATGCCTTCCGCGCCGAGCGTGGTCGAGACGACGGGGACGCCCGCCGCCATCGCTTCGAGTATCTTCAGGCGGCTCCCGCCGCCGACGCGCAAGGGGATGACGGCGGCCAGCGCTTCGGCGTAATAAGGGCGCACGTCCTCGACCGTCCCCGTGACTTCGACGCCGGGGAGTTCCGCCAGCCGTCGAATCTCCGGCGGCGGCGTGCGCCCGACGACCGTGAAGACCAGACGCGGCTCGCGCTCGCGGACGCGCGGCCAGATTTCCTTGCCGAAGTAGAGGACGGCCTCGACGTTGGCGTGATAGTCCATCGAGCCGACGAAGAGGACGCGCTCGCGCCTCGCGTCCGGGCTTCTGGCGACCTCGCCTGAGCCCGCCGGCTTCGCTCCTGCGGCGCGTCCGCCTTCGAGCCACGCGCGATGCGCGCGCGCCAACTGCTCGTCCGAGTAGAAGGCTGTGTCCACGCCGTTCTCGACGACGAAGACGCGCGCGCCGGGTTCGGCTGCGCGGAGTTGCGCGCGGTCGCGTTCGCTG
>DASTQX010000605.1:0-6372 GCA_035761505.1 Pyrinomonadaceae bacterium | reverse complement strand
GCCCGCTGCGGGGCGTCTTCGGTCATCAGGGTGAGGTAAGGGGCGACGAGTGCCCACTCCTCATCAGTCACGTCGCTAGGGTAAGCTCGGTCTCGCATGAGCCCGAACTTACCACAGTCAAAAGTTCATAACAGGCTCTAGCCGGGGAGGTCGCTCTCTCCCGACGGCACGTGCGAACGATCTCGACAGCGTCCTCCTCACGGTAACCGCTCCGCTGCGCGTCGCGTCTAATCTCCTCATCGAGTGCCTCGTCCGCGGCAACTTCCTCGCCGGCCTGACCTGTCTCGACCTCCGCAAAGCCGATGAGCGACTCGGGGTGACGGCCGTAGATTGCCCAGATGTCCGGCGTCGTCGGCTCCGGCACGGGCGCCCCGTCCCCTGAGAGATGCTCGACATGCCGCTGAAGCACGAGCGGCGCCGAGAAGATGGTGTCGGCCATGCGATCGCCGGGTACCGTCAAGCCGGGGAAGTCGGGGAACGACGCCTCAACGCCCTGGCCGGTATCAACGTGAACGACAACGTAGGTCTTCTTCAATTCACGCCCTTTCCTGATCTCTCCCCGAGACGTCCGAACGCGTCGTGGATGAGTAAGCCTTCGCGCATGGCCGCCTGCATGAACCGGTCGTGCGCTGCCCAAGCCATTCGGCTCCGTTCGTCCTCGCCTATGACGAAATCGAGCGCCCGCTCGACCGTCTCGGTCTCCGTCTTCGCACCGAGGATTTTCTGCGCCTTCCTCAGTTTCCCCTGATCGAGGATCAGGTGCTTATCCCTGCGGCTACCCGTGGTGTCACTCATGAGGTTTCAGGCTCCCGGTGGAGCAACCTGTCCGTAAACCGCATCCGCTCCTCTTCGCTCATGGCTCCCCAGTCAAGACCCTCCTTACGGGCGCAACGGGCGAGAATCTCGTCGCGGTCGAATCTTTTGAAGAGCTCGGGGTGCTCTCGCGTCCACCGCTCGACGTCCTCGTCGATCCTCTCGTCGTACTCGAACTCGCGGCAGCCCTGGTGCTCGAAGGTGAGCATCCCCGCGCGTGGGCTCTTCGGGTTCGAGCAGACGCCCCAGTCGGCGCCGAGCATCCCCTCCAACTCGCGGAAGTGGAGGCAGCCGCACGAGCAGTCCGGCGCCCAGTCCGTCTCGCGGCTCCTCTGGCCGTAAGGCTCGAAGTCCGTTGGCAGGCGGACGCAGAGCGTGTGCAGCAGTTCATGGAGCCGACGATGCTCCTCGCGGGAGACGGTGCGTTTTGAAAGTCCTTCGGCCATTCCGTTAATACCGACTCCGCCGGAGTGATCAGGCGACTTTAACCGTCCCACTTTCTAGCACAATCTCGCTCCGGAAGACATGCACCGGCATCTTCCCGAAGGCGATCTGTTCCAGCCGTCGCGAGGCCGCCACCTCGTCACGCAGGAGGGCGGCGAATATCTCGTGCACCCTGTTCACCTTATAACTCGCGGCTGCCACGCAGAAGTCGAGCGCCTCGTTGTGGGTGAAGAACCGCCCCGGCACCGTGGCCTCGTTGGCGACGACCACCCCGTAGCGCAGGTACGGGTAGACCTGCTTGTGCTTCCTCGCCTTCGCGCTGTAGGTGATCACGTCGTGGGTCGTGACGCGCGACTTAAACTCCATAACCACCCTCGGAATCCTGACCCCCTCCTCGACATCTTCAAAGACACAGAGGTCGGTCTGAAAAGCAGACTGCCCTCGCGACAGCTCGCGCGGGTCGACCGTCACCTCCAGCCGGTTGTTCACCGTCACCTGGTAGAGCAGGGGTGCGTGCCGCCGGATCAGCAGCGGGGGCGCGAGGATCTCCTCGGCCGCGGCTAGAGCTTCCTGAACGAATACGTCCTCTTCCACGTATCTCCTTTCCCGGACGCCGCCGAATGCAGCAGTCGGAGTTATCACCTCAGTCTAAGGCCGAGGTGGTCGCACGGCGCGTCGGTGAGGTCCTGCTCGACGCCCAGGTACTCTTCGGTCGTCTGAATGGACTCATGCCCTAACGAGAGCTGTATCTGGTCGATGGCCGCCCCGCCCTTGTGCGCCAGCTTAGCGAAGGTGCGCCGCAGGTCGTGCGGTGCCACACCCTTCTTCTCAAGCGCGCCGGCGTAGCCGACGATGATGTTGTAGATCGCCTGCGGCGTGATGCCTTCGCCGACGACGCGGTCGCCCTTGTTGATCGCCCGGAAGACGAGCCCTTCGGAGACGTCGGACGCCCTGCTCCACTCGTCAATCGCCGCCGTAGCCCAGTTCGGCATCGGCACCGAGCGTATCTTGTCCCGCTTGCCGATGAGGTCGACGAGCACCCACCGCCCGTCACGCTGCTGGATGTGCTCGAAGGTCAGACCCGCGGCCTCCGACCGCCTGAGCCCGCAGCCGATCAGCACCGCCAGCAGCGCCCGATCCCGCCGCCCCCTAATCGTCCGCCTGTCCGGCGCTCCCAACCATTCCTGCGCCTCCTCGCGCGTGAGCCAGTTGCCGGTGCGACGCCCCTCCCGCCGCGCGCCTTTGACGGCGCGGATGCCGCTCGCGATCTGCGGGTCGAGCGCACCGTTGTCGGCGGCCTCCGCGGCGAGCTTGCGGATGGCCGACAGCCGCTGGTTGACGCTCGACGGGGCCATCCCGGCTTCGCGCAACTCGGCGGCGTACCGCTGCACGACCGCCTTGTTGAGCTGCGGGCGCCCCGCCCCGTAGTGCCAGTGGAAGAAGTCCGTAAGCGCCCGCTCGTATGCCCTCCGGCTGTGCTCGCTCGGTAGGCCGTCAAGGACCATGCGGATTGCCGCCGTCTCCGCCGGCGACAACCGCGTCCGCATTAACCCCTGTTGAGCCATCCTCCGCCCTTCACCCGCCCGGTTCTATTTGCCCGGAACTTTTCTGCGCTTGCGCTTGGCTTCCAGTTGTTGTTGGTAGTCGTGCAGCGACTTATGCGCCGACGGCCCGGGGTCTGTATCCACCTCGAAGATGCCGATCTCCGCCGGCGGCGCGTCGAGCCGCCTGATAGTGATCTCCAGCTCGCACTCCCCGTCCGCGAACTTATCGCCCAGGCCCACGAGGGCGGCGAAGTTGTCGAGGTACATCTCGAACTCGCCCGTCCCGGCGTCTCTGAGCACCACGCCGCGTTCGACGGGGCGCACGTACACGCGGCCGCGGTACACCGCCGCCTCGGGTGTGTTCGCCTCATGGGGGAGTTGATCGGGACTCACTGTCGCTGCCTTCTTCGATGACATAAAAGACTCCCACGCCGGGGCCGCGGACGCCGGCTTAAAGCTTGTCACACATACGTATTTAGTTTAGTATCTGAATACATATTCTGACAAGGACGTATCATCGTGATTAAACAAGTGACCGTCACCGATTTGCAGCGCCGCGCCGCCGAGGTCATCAGCAGCCTCCGGGAGGGCCCTGTAGTCGTCAGCCAGCGCGGGCGGCCCGCCGCCGTCATCGTCACCACCGAAGCTTACGAGCAGATGGAACAGGCGCTGGCCGACGTCGAGGCCAAGCAGGTGCGCGAGATCGTCGAGGCCGGACTCTCAAGCTACAGCGCCGGGCGCACCTCGTCACAGGCGACGGTGGCGCGGCGTGTCCGTGCCGCGCGTCGGAAGAAGTGAGCCTCACGGGATGCCGCGCGTCGTCTGGACTGAAGAGGCCGAGGAGCAACTCACGGCCATCCCCTCGGACGAGACTGTCGAGGAGTTGCTGGCCCTGGCGGCGGGGCTGGCCCGCTTCCCGCAGCGCGGGCGACATGTCCCGGAGCTTGAGGGCCGGCCCGAGTATGAGATCGTGCGTGAAGTCATCCTGCCGCGCAAGGCGCGCGTCTTCTACCTCTACGTGCCCGACTCCGACGAAGTGATCATCCTCGGCCTGCTGCCGCGCGGCGGCGCGTTCCGCCCGCGCGTCCTCGGCCCGCGTTTCGAGCAGGATTGATAAAAAATCTTATCAAACCAGAAAACCAGAAAGACGGTCTTCATCCTTCCTCAGTCTCTTCAGCTTCAGGCTTCAGATATTCCCTCGCGCTGTGCCTCACGCGGAGCATGAAGACCGTCTCGCCTTCTACGGTGAAGAGCACCCGGTACTTCCCGTAGACGAGCTGGCGTATCTCCTCCTCGAAGAAGACGCTTTCAGGCGCGGGCGGGCACCGCAGCGGGTTCTTTTCCAGAGAGCGGAATGCCTTCATCAGCCCCTCGTACCAGCGGAGCGCGGCCCCTTCCGACTGCTCGTTAATCCAGAAGTAGGCTTCGCCCGCGTCCACGAGGGCCTTGTCGGTCGGCTCGACGCGGTAGGTCTTCATCGCTTCTTCGGGGCGCGAATCCTCTTCCGCATCTCCTTGTCGAACCGGTCGAGCGACATCGTCTTCCCCCGCCTGACGGACTCCAGCCCTTCCCGTAGCGCCTCAATGGTTTCCGCCCGGTCGAGCACCTCCAGCATCCGCTGGTAGCTCTCCGCGTCCTGGACGACGATCTCCGCCTTGCCGTTGACCGTCAGGACGAGCGGGTTGCCGCTCTTCTTGATCTTCTTCACGTACTCGTTGGTGTTCCGCTTGAAGGCGGTGAGCGATTCGATGTCTTTCAGGCTAATCATAAAGTGCCCCTTCCGATTGTGGCATTCAATTAGATGCTAATTCAACGCTAGAGCTTTTGTAAACACTTCCTCCGAAACGTCACCGGCTCTGGCAATTAACTCCCCAGGCGCAGCCCGAGGTGATCACAGGGCGCGTCCGTCAGGTCCTGCTCGACGCCGAGATATTCTTCGGTGGTCTGGATGGACTCATGCCCCAATGAGAGCTGTATCTGGTCGATGGCCGCCCCGCCCTTGTGTGCCAGCTTAGCGAACGTGCGCCGCAGGTCGTGCGGAGCCACCCCCGCCTTCTTCAACTCGCCGGCGTACCTGACGATGATGTTGTAAATGGCCTGCGGGGTAATGCCGTCCCCGGTCACCCTATCCCCCTTGTTAACGGCGCGGAAGACTAACCCTTCGGCCACTCCGGAGGCTCTACTCCACTCATCAATCGCGGCCTTAGCCCAGTTCGGCATCGGCACCGAGCGGATCTTGTCACGCTTCCCGATGAGGTCGACCAGCACCCAGCGCCCGTCGCGCTGCTGGATGTGCCCGAAGGTCAGGCCGGCCGCCTCCGACCGCCGCAGCCCGCAGCCGATCAGCAACGCCAGGAGCGCGCGGTCGCGCCGCCCCCGCATCGTGCGCCTGTCCGGCGCGCCGAGCCAGCTTTGCGCCTCCTCGCGCGTCAGCCAGTTGCCGGTGCGCCGGCCTTCACGGCGCGCCCCTTTGACCGCCCGGATGCCGTTCGCCACCTGCGGGTCGAGTGCGCCGTTGTCGGCCGCCTCGGCGGCGAGCTTTCTTATTGCGGACAACCGCTGGTTGACGCTCGACGGGGCCATGCCGGCGTCGCGCAGCTCGGCGGCGTAGCGTTGTACGACCGCCTTGCTGAGGTGAGGACGGCCGACGCCCCTGTGCCACAGGAAGAAGTCGGAGAGGGCGCGCTCGTAGGCGCGTCGGCTGTGCTCGCTCGGCAGCCCGTCCAGCACCATCCGGATGGCCTGCGTCTCTGCCGGCGTGAGCCTGCCGCGCACCAGGGATTGATCGGCCATGTCAGCCAGACCTCGGGTTTGACGTTACAAAATGTCTAGAACAAACAGGGGCGCGGCGATACAATGGGGCCATGAACCGCGCCGAAGAGAGACTGCTCAACCCGCCGCCCGGCGGTCGCATCGAGGCGGCGCGCGCCCACGGCATCGACCTGACGCTCCTCGTCGAGCGGCTGCGCAGGACCCCGGAGGAGCGCGTGCGCGACCTCCAACGCGCCGCCGCCGGGCTGGAGGCCGTGCGCGGCAGGGCGCTCAAAGCTTCCCGCGTTCAGGAGCGGCGCGCTTGATCGACTTCGAGCAGGCCCTGGCGGCGCTCGCGCAGTCCCGTGTGCGGTTCGTCATCGTGGGCGGCCTCGCCGTCACCATCCACGGCTCCTCATACGTCACCTTCGACTTGGACTTCTGCTACGACCGCGACCCCGAGAACCTCTCACGCCTCGCGCGGGCCCTCGGCCCCTACCACCCGCGGCTGCGCGGCGCGCCCGAAGGGCTCCCGTTCCGCCTCGACGAGGAGACACTCAGGGGCGGCCTGAACTTCACGCTCGCCACCGACGTCGGGGACATCGACCTGATGGGCGAGGTGGCGGGCGTCGGCGACTACGCGGCGGCGCTGGCCGCGTCCGAGCGGGTCGATCTCTTCGGCGCGACTTTCGACGTGCTCACGCTCGAAGCGCTAATCGCCTCGAAGCGCGCCGCCGCCCGCCCGAAAGACCTCCTAGTGCTGCCGGAACTGGAGGCCCTGCGCGAAGCGACGGAAGAGTAACTGACTTTCATCCGCTCC
>DASTQX010000604.1:0-6654 GCA_035761505.1 Pyrinomonadaceae bacterium | reverse complement strand
GCCCGCTGCGGGGCGTCTTCGGTCATCAGGGTGAGGTAAGGGGCGACGAGTGCCCACTCCTCATCAGTCACGTCGCTAGGGTAAGCTCGGTCTCGCATGAGCCCGAACTTACCACAGTCAAAAGTTCATAACAGGCTCTAGGTGAGTTTGCGCCTCAGGGCGCGGATTGATAGCTGAGGCCGAGGGTCATGATTTTTTGGAGGAGGGTTTCGTAGGGGACGCCGGAGTGGGCGGCGGAGTCGGCGAAGTCGTCGCCGTGGGCGATGTTGGGGTTGGGGTTGGCTTCGAGGAGATAGAACTGTCCGTCTTCGGTGAGGCGGTAGTCCAGACGGGCGTAGCCGCTGAGGAAGAGCGTGCGATAGATGCGCTTGGAGAGGCGTTCGAGTTTCTTTTGCAGTTCGGGCGCGAGGTCGGCAGCGCCCGTCGAGAGTCCGACCTTCTCCTGATACTTGGCGTCCCACTTCATCCGGCCCGTGGCGATGTTGGGCGCGCCGTCGGGGAGTTTTGAAATGCTCAACTCCCACGGCGCGTAAGTCTGTAAAAGTTGGTTGCCGATGACGCCGACGTAAATCTCGCGCCCGTTGATGTACTGCTCGACGATGGCGTGGGTGTTGGTGTGGCGGTGGATGAACTCGACGCGCTCGCGGAGCTTGTCGTCGTCGTTGACGACCGAGGCGCGGGCGATACCTGCCGAACCTTCTTCGCTCACGGACTTGACGAGGAGCGGGAAGGTGAGGCGACGCGGGCGGCGCACCTTGCGGTTCATGGGGAAGACGGCGAAGCCGGGGACGGGGATGCGGTGGTAGGCGAGAATCTTTTTCGAGAGCCCCTTGTCGCGCGCCAAAGTCAGGCCGCGCGGGTTGCAGCCGGTGTACTTCTCCTTCGTGAGTTCGAGGAAGCTGACGACGTGCTGGTCGAAGAGCGCGTTGCCGAGAAACTCTTCGATGAGATTGAAGGTGACTTGCGGCTTGTGCTCGTCGAGCGCGCGACGGATGCCGCCGAGTTCGTCGTTGTGGCCGATGGGGAAGACCTCGTGGCCCATGCGCCGGAGCGTCGAGATCACGTCGTACTCGGTCTTCCAGCGCGGGAGCTGCTTGAGTTCTTCGTCCGTGACCTCGGCGGGCGGCGAGCACGCCTCGTGCATCAGGACGGCCACGCGGAGCGGCTTTTTCACCTGAAAGGTCATAGCGCGATGCGGTGATAACCCATGTGGATGACGTTCGAGGTCTGCACCGTAAGCATCACGAGGACTCGTCGCGCGGCCTGCTCTTCGGGCGTCGCCAGACGCAGGCGCAGGATTTTGCATCGGTCAATCATCTTCAAAAGAATCTGGTCAATCGTGTACTGGTGGACGCCCGTGCCTTCGGCCACGGCCTGCACGAGTTCGCGGCGGACGTGGCGGAGGAAGTTCGCGGCGGTCTGCTGTCCCTCGCGGCGCGACTGTGCGGGGAAGATGCGCTTTAAGTCGCGGTCGTAGTTGGTCGGCAGACCGACGGCGTAATACTCGCGCTTGCGGCGGTAGTGCTCGCGCAGCGTCATCGTGAGCTGCGCGAGCGGCCTCACCACGTCGCGCCGCTTGTTCAAAGGCTTCGCGCCCGCGACGCCTTCGGCCAGACGGTTGACGTATTCGAGTTTGGCGAGCGCGTGCCAGCCCGCGTAGCGGCGACGCCAGCGCGCGGGCGGCGAGGCGAGCCAGACGGCGAACGTCTCGGCGAAGTCTTCAGCCGGGTGCGCCTGCGCGTACCACGCGCCGAGGTGGAGGACGAAGTCGCGGCTCGTCGGCTCCGGTTGATAGGATTGCGGGTAGGGCTGGCTGAAGAGGCCGAACAACTCGCGCCAGCGACGGCGCGAGCGGAAGCGGAAGGCGTTGTCGAGCGCGTGGCCCGCCTCGTGCCGCATGAAGCCCATGCACTCTTTAGCCGTCCCGCCCTCGACTTCGAGCACCTGCTTGCGTTCGAGCCTCATCAGACGCGGGTGCGCGAGGTAAAAGGGGATGGCGAAGCCGGGCACGCCGTCGGGCGAGAACCATTCCTCCGACAGCCAGACGTGCGGGCGGAAGCGCAGGCCGCGCTCTTCCAACTCGGCGTAGAGTTGCGCGACGCGCTCTTCGAGGTGCGTGCCCTCGATGCGCACGGGCAGGTCGCAGAGGCGAAATTCGAGCAGCTCTTCGTCCGTCAGCCGCTCAAGAGCTATCCTCGCCCGTCCTGTCGCCACGGAACTCACGTCTCTCGTCAACCTTTCTTAGACGCCTTCGTCGTCGCCCGTCGCGCTCTGCGTGTCGGCGATGCGCTTGTGCCTGAAGAAGAAGTAGTAAACCGGCAGGCCGAGCGCGATCAGGCCGAGCCCGACGAGCGCCTCGACCGGCGAGGTCTGCAAAGTCATCACGAGCAAAAACCCCGTGACGAGCAGAAAGAGCACGGGCACGACCGGGTAGCCCCACGCGCGGTAGGGTCTTGCGGCGTGCGGCATCCGTCGGCGGAGGATGAAGATCGAGCCGGTCACGAGCCCGTAGAAAATCCACGAGCCGAAGATGACGTAGTTCGTCAAAGTGTCGAACGAGCCCGAAAGGGCGAGGACGCACGCCCACACGCCCTGCACGATGAGCGCGCCGACCGGCACCCTCGTCTTCGGGTTGAGTCGCGCGAGCCCTTGAAAGAAGAGCCCGTCGCGCGCCATCGCGTAAGGCACGCGCGCGCCCGTCAAAATCGAGGTGTGGAGCGTGCCGATGGAAGAGGCCATCAGCGCCGCCGCGATGAGCCCCGCCACCGAACGCTGCGCGCCCTCGCCGAAAGAAGCCATGAAGCTGCGCGTCACTTCCGCCGCGACCGAGGAGTTGGCCGAGACGCTCGCCACCGCCGTCGGGTCGAGCGCGTAGAAGTATGCGACGTTGATGAAGACGTAGAGAAGGATAATCGTGATCGTCCCGCCGATAAGCGCCAGTGGTACGTTGCGCTGCGGGTTCTTAATCTCGCCCGCGACCAGCGTCAGATTGTTCCAGCCGTCGTAGCCCCACAGCGCGCCGAGCATCGCCGCCGCGAACCCCGCAACGCCCCAGCGCGCCGTCTCCGACACGCCCTCGCACGCGCCGCCCGCGTTCGTCATCGCGAAGTGGCCCCAGTCGCCGTCGGCCAGAAGGAACGCGCCGAGGCCGATGCCCAGCACGAGCGCGATTTTCACGCACGTCAGGGCGGTCGCCACCCAGCCGCTCACGACCACCGCCGCGCAGTTGACTATCGTGAAGATGATAATCGAAGAGAGCGCGACGACTTGCAGCATCCCGAACGGCACGCTCTTGCCGAAGAGCGGGTAAGAGAAGAAAGTCGCGTTGAGCGCGCCGCCCGTCAGGTCGTTCATGAAGATGGCGAGCGCGACGGCGACCGAAGCCTGCGAGCCCGTCTTTGCGATGAAGACCTGCATCCACCCGTAGAGGAAACTCGCGCCCGACCCGTAAGCCTCACGCACGAAGACGTACTCGCCGCCCGCCCTCGGCATCATCGCCGAAAGCTCCGCGTAAGTGAGCGCCCCCGCGAGACTCAGAAGCCCCGCCACGACCCACACCGTCACGACCATTCCCGGCGTCCCCACGTTGCACGTCATGACCCGCGCCTTCAGAAAGACGCCCGTCCCGATGACGTTGCCGATGATGATGGAGATGGCGGCGATGAGCGTCAGCCCTCGAATGAGAGTTATTGTTTGCTGCGCGTTGGTGGTTGGTTGCATTTGATTACCGGCTCCGCTCACTTGCCCTTCGCGTCGCGCCCACTTTGACTCCGGATGTTCGTCTCCTGTGCCCGGCGGAGTTCCGCCACGAACTCTTCGCGCTCACGTCTCGCCTGCGAAGTACGACGCCCCTTTTCAGTTAAATAACGCTGGCCCTTGATTTCGGAATTTTGCAGCGCATCGGCCCAAGCTCGTAACTGCCGGGAGATATTTTCGGCAGAAGATTTCAAATTTGAAATTGTTAAAGGCGGGGAGCCTCTCAATCAGGCAGAGCATGGAGCGCACTTCGCCCGCCGAGCCCCGCGCGATGTAGAGGAATGAAAGAAGCTCATTCGTCGTCCCGCGCTCGAAGCCTTCGGCGACGTTGTTGGAGATTGAAACCGTCGCCCGCTCAATCTGGTCGCGCAGACTTCCCTGACCCCTGAACTTCTCGTCCCCCGTAAACTGATAGATTCCGATAGCCAGATTAATAGCCGCCTGCCAGACCGGAAGTTCCTCGAATCGTGTGTACTTCATAACAAGTCACTCGAACAGGCGGTCACAGCGGGTCTTTAAAACAGCCTTACCAGACATCGCCCGCGAGCAGGTCTTCGTAAGTGTCGCGGCGTCGGGCGAGGTCGGCGTGCCCGCCTTCGCGCACGATGACCGCGGCAGGTAAGGGGCGTCCGTTGTAGGGGAACATCTGCGCGAGGGTGTACGCGCCCGTGTTGAGGAGCGCGAGCACTTCGCCGGGGCGCACGCCCGCCGGGAGCCGCCGGTAGTCGGGGAGCCGCCCGCCGCGCTCGATGTCGAAATACACGTCGCCCGAATCGCAGAGCGGCCCGGCCACCTTGTAGTCCGCGTCGTGCGCCGCGTCGGCGCGCGTGGCCGAGACGAGCTGGTAATACCACTTGTACATGCTCATCGAGATCATGAGGTTGTAGCCCGCGTCGGTCAAAAGCCACACGTCGCCGGTTTCGGGTCGCTCCTTGATGTTCTGCACGGTCGTCAGCAGCACGCCCGCGTCGGCGATGATGCTCCTGCCGGGTTCGAGCAGGACGGTCACTTGATCGAAGAGGTGTTCGGCGTCCGCCCCACGCGCCGACTCGCGCGCGACGCGGAGCGCCGCCGAGAGCAGTTCCGAGGGCTCAAGCTCCGCGCCGAGCATCTCGCGCTCGTGCTCAGGGAACTGGTCGGCCTGCGAGCGGTCGCGGAGGTAGTTGACGGGGATGCCGCCGCCGAGGTTGATGTGTTCGAGGACGTGGCCCGACTCGTCGTAGATGGTCTTGAGGTGTCCCCACATCGCCGCGAACGCTTCGGCGAAGGGCTCCACGTCGGGCGTCTGCGAGCCGACGTGGATGTGTATGCCGCAGACGTGCAGGAGTTCCGGGTGGCGGAGCGCGCGGCGGAAGGCGTCGAGGACTTCGTTCGAGGTGATGCCGAACTTGGAAGTCTGAAGCGCCGTCTGCAAGCCGAGGTGCGAGCGCGTGCCGATTTCGGGGACGAGACGGAGCGCGACCCGCGCCCGCTTGCCGAGCGCGCGCGCGCGTGCTTCAATCAACTCGATCTCGTACACCGAATCAACGTTGATGGAGAAGATTCCGGCGCGGACGGCCTCGTCAATCTCTTCGACGGTCTTGCTCGTCCCGTTGAAGACGATCTGCTCCGGGCCGAAGCCGACGCGGAGCGCCTTGAACAACTCGCCGCCGCTGTTGACTTCGATGTCTATCCCGGCGTCGAGCACCGTCTTGAGCACCGCCATGTTCGAGTTCGCCTTCGAGGCGTAGAAGAACCTGACCGGACGCTCGACGGCGCGCGCGGCGCTTCGCAGGCGCTCGACGTTCGCGCGGATGCGCGGCTCGGAGAAGACGAAGAGCGGCGTCCCGTGCTCTGCGGCGAGCGCGAGCGCGTCCGCGCCGCTGATGACCAAACGACCTTCAAGCGCCTCTAAATAGCCCGGAATCGTCCACGCTGGGGCGGCGCGGATGGCGTTGGGTGTTGGCATCAGTTGACCGGCTCCGAATGAAAAGGGTATGAAACGGGAAAGACGTTTGTGAAGATAAGTCCGCCGGGCGCGCAGCGTCAAGCGCGGGGACGAAAAGGGGAAATTTATGATGCGGGAACAGGCTTCGGGCCAAGCCGGAGCGGTTGACTGGCGGCGCGTGCGCGCCGATTTTCCCGTCGCCGCGCGCATGGCTTACCTCAACAGCGCGGGCGCGGGGCCTGTGCCTTCCTGCGTGCTTGAGGCATCCACGCAGTTCTACCGAGAGACTCTGGAATCCGGCGACCGGCTCTGGGACGAGTGGCTCGCGCGGCGCGAGAGGGCGCGCGAGAGCGTCGCGCGTCTGATTAACGCCGAGCCGGACGAGATTGCCTTCACCACCAACACCTCCTCCGGCATGAACCTCATCGTAGATGCGCTCGAAGGCGCGGGCGAGGTCGTCTCTTGCGAGTTGGAATTTCCCGTCTCGACCATCCCGTGGATGCATCGCGGCGTGCCCGTCCAACTCGTCAAAGCACGCGAAGGAGAGATGAGGATTGAAGACGTGCTCGCGGCGGCGGGCGAGCGCGAGGGCGTCATCTGCCTGAGCCACGTCCAATACTCCAACGGCTTCCGCGCAGACCTCGAAGCGCTCGGCGCGCACAAGGGCCGCCACACTCTCGTCGTCAACGCGGCCCAGTCGGCGGGCGTCTTCCCCATTGACGTGAAGCGGATGCGGATTGACGCGCTCTGCTCCACGGGCCACAAGTGGATGCTCGCGGGCTACGGCTCCGGCTTCGTCTATCTCTCGCGCGAACTCCTCGCGCGGACGCGCGCGCGCACCATCAGTTGGCTGGCCGTCGAAGACCCCTTCGTCATGCGCAACGACTCGTACCGCGCGCGCACCGACGCGGCGGCCCGCGCCGAACAAGGCTGCCCGCACTTCGCCGGTATCTTCGCGCTCGGTGCCGCCG
>DASTQX010000603.1:0-1406 GCA_035761505.1 Pyrinomonadaceae bacterium | reverse complement strand
TCCCGGCTTACGTCTTCGGCAAGACGGGCACTTCGACGCCGCCGGGCGACTTCCGCACGCAGGGCTGGTTCGTCGGCTTCGCGGTAGAGCGGGGCGCGGGCGGCGAAGTGTCGGCGGAGTCGGTCGGCCTCGCCGTCCTCGTCTTCCTCAAACGCGGCCACGGCTCGCAGGCCGCCGAAGTCGCGCGCGGCGTCTTCCGCGAACACGCGCGCGTCGCGGAGTTGAGACGCGCGGCGGCGGCGAGTTCGAGCCGGGCGGAAGGCGAGAGAGAGGCGGAGGGCGCGCGAGACGAGGTTGACGAAGGTCGTGCTGACTCGCCTCAAGCGGGCGCGGGCTCGACGGTCGTGCGCGTCCATCTGTCGCGGGCCGACCGGACGCTCTCGCTCCCGCTCGACGAGTACGTCTTCGGCGTCGTGGCGGCGGAGGGGAGCGTCGAGGACGAGTTTGAAGCTCTGAAGGCGCAGTCGGTCGTGAGTCGCACTTACGCGCTCAAGAACCTGCGGCGGCACGCGCGCGAGGGCTTCGACTTTTGCAGCAGCACTCATTGCCAGCGCTACATTCACGTCGGCGACGGGAGCGCGCGCCCGGACTTCTATGAGTTGTTGCGTCGCGCCGTCGCGGAGACTTCCGGCGAGACTCTGCGCGACCGCGCGGGCCGTCTCGCCGAGAGTTACTTCAGCGCCTCTTGCGGCGGCGCGACCGCCAACCTCAAGTCGCTCTGGGGCACGCCGCACGCCGCGCCCGCGCACCTGCGCGGCGTGCGCGACGACTTCTGCGCGGGGACGGCTTACCGCGCGTGGCAGGATGTGATTCCGGCGACGGATTTGGTTAAGGCTCTGCGCGCGGACGAGCGGACGGACGTGGGCGCGCATCTCGACTCGGTGCGCGTCTTGCGGCGCGACGCGTCGGGGCGGGCCGAGGCGGTCGCGCTCGAAGGCGAGCGGCGGCGCGTCGTGCGCGGCTGGGACTTCAAGCTCATCGTCGGGCGCACGCTCGGCTGGAACGTCCTGAAGAGTTCGCGCTTCGACGTGAGCCGAGTGGGCGGCAACTTCGTCTTCCGAGGGAGCGGCTTCGGCCACGGCCTCGGCCTCTGCCAGTCGGGCGCGCACGTCATGGCGCGGCGCGGCGCGTCTTATCGTCAAATCGTCGAGCACTTCTTCCCCGGCGTGTCGGTCGGGAGCAGAGAGAAGAGAGGCAACGAGCTTGAGCGCGCGGAGTCGGAACCTCGAACCTCGAACCTCGAAGCTGAAATTTTTCAGCCCGCCGCGTTTCGTCGAGTCCCCGACGCTACCGCTTCGAGTTTCATTGAAGACGTTCCGCGCGCGACTCTTTTTAGACGCGCCGCCTTCTCCACACGCGACGCACCGCACGAAGCGCAGAGGGCGAGGGCGCAACGCCTGACGCTT
>DASTQX010000602.1:0-1169 GCA_035761505.1 Pyrinomonadaceae bacterium | reverse complement strand
GGTTTCAGGTACTATTTCACTCCCCGCCAGGGGTACTTTTCACCTTTCCCTCACGGTACTTGTCCGCTATCGGTCATCGAGGAGTATTTAGGCTTAACGGGTGGTCCCGCCAGATTCACACGGAATTTCAGGGGTTCCGTGTTACTTGGGATGACACTCCAGAGCCTCATGCTTACACTTACGGGGCTATCACCCTCTACGGCGCCACTTTCCAATGGACTTCAACTTCACACGAGGTTTCTTACTCTGTGCACCCGCGGCAGCGGATACTGAATGGTCCCACAACCCCCCCTGCGCAACGCCTGCCGGCTATCACACGCACGGGGTTTAGCCTGATCCGATTTCGCTCGCCACTACTCTCGGAATCACTATTGTTTTCTCTTCCTGTGGGTACTGAGATGTTTCACTTCCCCACGTTCCCTCCACACACCCTATATATTCAGGCGCGGGTAACTGGACATGACTCCAGCTGGGTTTCCCCATTCGGACACCCCCGGATCACAGCTTGGTTGCCAACTCCCCAGGGCTTATCGCAGGCTCCTACGTCCTTCATCGGCTCTCGATGCCAAGGCATCCACCATGTGCCCTTCATAGCTTGTCTCACACACACAACACAACAACAATTGCTACAAAGATGCTCGCGTCCACTATGCAGATCTCAAACAACAAACCCACCAACCACCACCACCCTCGCATCACGCGAAGACAGGGCCGAAGGAGGCCACAAGCAACCAGCCAACCGGCTGATCCCTCAGGGCCCAACAGTGTGCCAACCCACCCTTCTCGCACCCCCACCCCCCACGTTCCACACCCACCCACCCCCAACGGGGACGGAACGGGCAGTACTGAGGAGAACGGGACCACGACCAGGGTCCTTCATCGACGATTCCACTAGTGAACACCACCATGGCCCACCACACGGACGGCGGTGGCGCGGGGCGTGTGCTCCTTAGAAAGGAGGTGATCCAGCCGCACCTTCCGGTACGGCTACCTTGTTACGACTTCGTCCCAATCGCCAGCCCCACCTTCGACGGCTCCCTCCCTTACGGGTTAGGCCACCGGCTTCGGGTGTTGCCGACTTTCGTGACGTGACGGGCGGTGTGTACAAGGCCCGGGAACGTATTCACCGCAGCGTTGCTGATCTGCGATTACTAGCGACTCCGACTTCA
>DASTQX010000601.1:0-1555 GCA_035761505.1 Pyrinomonadaceae bacterium | reverse complement strand
AGACCGTCAAGCTCTTCGACATGCTCGGCCTCACGCGCCACGTCGCTCTGGCCGAGAGCGAAGAGGCCGCGCTCGCTACGCTCTCCGAGTTCGACTCTGACTCCCCCCGGCCCGGACACTGAAAAGGTCAATGGTCAATGGTGAATGGTGAATAGTCGTTGAGCCGCGCCGGACTTGAATACTCAAGTCGAGGAACGCGCAGCCACCATTTACCATTTACCATTCACGGTTCTTGAAACTATGTCTGACAGGATGCGCAAAGTCCTGCACGCCTTCGCGGCGCTCGCCGACCTCGGCGAGGAGATCGCCGAGACGAGCGACTTCGAGGAGATGGTGCGCTCCGCCTTGCATGTCGTGCAGGGCGCGCTCGGTATTCACAGGGGCGCGGTGGCGGAGTACCGGCGCGAAACGTCAACGCTCTCCTTCGTCGCCGTGCGCGGCATGGGCGAAGAGTTCCCGCGCGAGATGTCATTCGCGCCGGAAGGCGACGGCGGCGCGGGCGATGAGGTGTCTTGGCTCGACGCCAAACTGAGCCCACGCTTCGAGACTTGGCAGGTCGAGATGGTGTCGCCGTTGCTGGTGCGAGGCGAGTTGGTCGGCGTTATCCTGCTCGGCGGGAAGGCAAGCGGCGAGCCCTTCTTCGCCGAGGACAACGAACTCGTCCGCGCCCTCGGTCGTCACATCGGCGTCGGTCTGCACAATCACCGCTTGCTCCGCGAGGTCGAAATCCGCGCCAACGAAAACCTCCGCCTCTACGACGAGTTGCGCGCCATCTACAAGGACACGGTGCGCGCCTTTGCCGCCGCGATTGATTGCAAGGACAAATATACGCAAGGCCACTCGGAGCGCGTCGGCAAGTACAGCGAGATCATCGCGCGCGAGATGGGATGGAGCCCGGAAGAGGTCGAGGGCATCTCGGTCGCCGGATACCTGCACGACATCGGCAAGCTCGTCGTTGACCGCAACATCATCAACTCGCCGCACCGCATTGACGCCAAGCAATCGTCTGAGCTGAACAAGCATCCGGCTGCCGGTTACGAAATCCTCTCGCCCATCAACCACCCTTACGCCGACATCCCCTTGATGGCGCGCTACCACCACGAACGCCTTGACGGGCGCGGCTACCCGTGCGGCTTGAAGGGCGACGAAATCCCCATCGGCGCGAAGATCGTCTCGCTCGCCGACTCGTTCGACGCGATGACGACCGACCGCCCTTACCGCCGCCGCCGCAACTTCGACGAAGTGCTCGAAGACTTCCGCCGCAACACCGGCAAGCAGTTCGCGCCCGAAGTCGTCGCCGCCTTCTGCCGCGCGCTGCTGAAAGAAGTGAAGGGCGAGACGCGCCCGCGCAGTATCCTCCGCCTGCTCGGCAAGGGCTATGCCGACGGCGAAGACACGCCCGCCCAACTCGAAGCGCTCATTGCCGAACTCGAATCCGACGCCTACCTGACCGCCGCCCAAGCCTGAAGAGCCTCACGCCCTCCGCACGACAAACGACGAACACTGAAGCGGCTTTCTATTTCGGCTGCGGCGGCTGCTCGATGACGTATTTAAT
>DASTQX010000600.1:0-19451 GCA_035761505.1 Pyrinomonadaceae bacterium | reverse complement strand
TTTAAATCGCTTGGCCCGCTCTTCCCTTTGACCCTCTTCGCCTTTTTCATTTTGACCCTTCTTGAATTTTATGGTTGACGAAGTTTTCGAGTTGGGAGAGGAGGACGAGTTGTCTCTGTTGGAGACGCTCGACCACGTGCTTGACCGAGGGCTGGTCATCGCGGGCGAGGTGACGATTGCCGTGGCGGACATTGACTTGGTGTACGTCGGTTTGAATCTCCTGCTCGGCTCGGTCGAGACGGTCAACAAGGTGCTGGCGGGGCGCGAGGGGTCTTCGGAAAGTGTGCGGTGGCGTGGACTCCTCGGCGCGGAAGGCGGCGGCGGAATGGGCGAGGCGGAATGAGCCGTTGGTACGTTTACTGCCTCGGCGACGAGGTGACGGCGGAGATGGTCGAGGGCGCGCGCGGTCTGGACGGCGCGCCTTTGAGTCTGGTCGGGCGGGGCGACATCTCGGCGGTCGTGAGCGCGTTCGCGGAGGAGCGCGTGCCGGTCACGCCGGAGAACGCGCTCACGCACAACCGTGTGAACGCGGCGCTGCTGGCGCGCTCGACGCCGCTCCCCTTCCGCTTCGGGACGCTCGTCGCGGAGGCGCGGCTTTTGGACTTCATCGAGTCGCACGAGGCGGCTCTGCGCGAGGCTCTGGCGCGCGTGCGCGGCGCGGTTGAGATGAGCGTGAAGATCATCTGGGACTTGGAGGCGGTCAAGCGCGAGGCCGTCGGGCCGGAGCCGGAGGCGTCGAAGGCGGAGGGCGAAGAAGCGGCGGAGGGCGCGACGGCAACTTCCGAGGCGACTTCCGAGGCCGGGGGGAGCGGCACGGCCTTCCTCTTGGCGAAGCGGCGGGAGATTCTGAGCGGCGAGGCTTTGCGGGAGAAGGCGGAAGCGCTCGCCGGTTGGTTCGGCGGTCGGCTCTCGGACTTGGCGCGCGAGGCGCGCGTCGTGGTCAACCCGAAGGGGGCGCTCGTCGTGCGGGCGGCGCATCTGGTCGGGCGCGGGCAGGTCGAGGAGTTCCGCGCGCGCGTGCATCAACTGGGCGAAGAGCGCGCGGGGAGCCTCCGGTTTTTGACGAGCGGGCCGTGGCCCCCTTACAGTTTCGGCGACGTGCGGCCCTGAAGGGCACGCCGACGGAGAATCGTTGTGGACACATCGCGCACGGACAAGGTACTCTTGTGAAGCATCCCCCAGATGATCCCTTGAAGCCGGTCGAGCCGGAAATTGAGACCGAGCACGCGGGCGAATTCGTCGCCGAGTTGCGGCGCGTGGCCGACGCGCTCCCCGAACGCATCAACGTTGATGCGAAGTCGGTCGAGCAGGGGTTGGCGAAACTCGTTCTGACCCTCATCGAACTCATCCGCCGCCTGTTGGAGAAGCAGGCCATCAGGCGCATGGAGGGCGAGGGACTGACGCCCGAACAGGTCGAGGAGTTGGGGCTCGCTTTGATGAAGCTGGAAGCGAAGATGCGGGAGCTGAAAGGGCAGTTCGGGTTGGAGGACGAAGACCTCAACCTCGATTTAGGCCCGATTGGTCGTTTAATTTAAGAGCGGATAGTTTTCAGTAGCCAGTTTTCAGTTTTCAGAATTTGAAATCTCGAATTTGAGATTCTGAAACTGAAAACTCACAACTGTTTTCTGTTCCCAGTCTTCGGAAGGAGACGAAGCGAGTTGTCAAGCGAGCGAACTAGTCTCATCACGTCGCGCCCGCCGGGTCTGGTGGACGTGCTCGACCGGATTCTCGACAAGGGGCTGGTCATCGCGGGCGACATCAAAGTCTCTCTGGCGAACGTCGAGCTTCTGACCTTGCAGATTCGGCTGCTCGTCTGCTCGATAGACAAGGCCGAGCAGATCGGGCTCAACTGGTGGCGCTACGACTCGAACCTGACGACGCGCGCCGCCGCCGCCGAGGCCGAGAACACGGAACTGCGCGAGCGCGTCGCGGCCCTCGAACGCGAACTCGGGCAACTGAACGCGCCGCCTTCGCGCGCCGCCGTGCCTTCCAAGGCGCGCGGGGGCTCGAAGTCGCGCCCCGCCTCTTCGCCGTCGAAGCGCGGCGCGGGCGGCCCTCCCGCGCGGGGCCGCAAGCGCCCGCCGCCTTAGAGGGTCGCGCTGGAAAGCCCCGGCGCTCGCAGGGCGCGAGCCGGGCGAAATCAAACTCCCCTCGCGCGCATTTCGCAGTAGAGGAAGCTCGGAGCCGCCCCGCCCCGCGAAGCAAGAGAGCACGGACGGCGGCACGAAGTTTCGACTCAGTCTGAGAGAGAGGAATCAAACCACATGGCAGTTGAAAGAGCCCCAGGCGGCACCAGTCTGATTGACGTTCTCGACCGCGTGCTGGACAAAGGCATCGTCATTGACGCGTGGGTTCGCATCTCGCTCGTCGGCATTGACCTCATCACGGTCGAGGCGCGCGTCGTCGTCGCCTCCATTGACACCTATCTGAAGTACGCCGAGGCCGTCGGCCTGACGCCCGCCGTCTCGCGTCCCGCGATGGGGCCGGGCACGGCGGAACCGCTCGCCGACGACACCACCGCCTCCCGCCGCCGCGTCACGCTCGACGTGGAGAGAAGTTAAGGAGTAAGCAGTGAGCGGTGAGCAGTAAGCAGGATTTGAAATCTTCAATCCATAATCCGACGACGGAAAACGGGTTTCTTCTTTTTACTGCTTACTGCTCACCGCTCACTGCTCACCGTCTTATGGATAACCGTCTCACCGAGACTGCGGCCCCGCTCGACGCCTTCGCTGAGGGCGCGTCGGGCGGGAGTATGCCATTGCACCAGTACGAGTTCCTGTTCGAGATGACGACGCAGCTTCTGGCCGCGCAGAAACTCGAAGAGCAAATCTCGCTCGTGCTCGACACGGTGACGACGGGGCTCGGCTACCCGCGAGCGGCGCTCGCCCTCATTGACAAGCACCGTGGCCTGCTCAAGATGCGGATGGCCGTCGGGTTCCCCGAAGACGAGAGCGTCGGCTCTCTGGAACTGCCGCTCGACTCCAACGCGCCGCAGGTGCGGGTCGTCCACGACGGTCGCCCCGCGTGGATCGAGCGCGAGGGCGAAGAGGCCGAGGCGCGCGCCTTCCTCGAACAGACCCGCAGCAGTTCCGACATGCTCGCGCTGCCGCTCTTCGGCGGGCAGCCGTCTTCATCCGCGCAGGGCTCTTTCGCGCGCCGCCCCTACGACGAGGAGCGCTACTGGATGCCGCAGGCGCTCTGCATGGGCGCGCTCTACATCGGCACGCGGCACGCCGACGTGGACGACACGCAACTCAGCCTGCTGGCGCGCTTCGCCGACCGCGTCGGCGTCATCCTCTCGAACACCATCCAGATCGAGCGCCTCAATTCGACCGTCCGCAAGTTGCAGCGCGAGCGCCAGTGGGTCGAGTCCATCATGAAGTCGGTGGCCGACCCCATCGTGCTCACCAACATGGACAACGAAATCCTCCTCCAGAACCGGCGCGCGGAAGAGTTGTTCAGCGACCTCAAGGACGCGAGCGAGGGGAAGCGCCGAGCGCTTGAGATGAACGACCTGCTGTTCTCGGCCTACCTGTCGAGCGCGGCGGTCGCCTCAAAAGAGATCGTGGGCCGCGACCTCACTCTGGTTGACCCGCTCGAAGGCTGGGACATCCACTTCGAGGTCATCTCGACCCCGGCCTTGAACGCGCGCGGCGAGCGCATCGGCATGGTCTCTATCTTCCGCGACGTGACCGACCTCCGCCGCGCCAACGAAGAACTCGCGCGCAACTTCGGCCTCCTGCAACAGGCCGAGAGTGAGGCGCGGCGCGAGCGCGACCGCCTCGACCTCATCATCGAGCACGTCGGCCACCCCATCGCCGTCTGCGACACGAGCGGCAAGTTCATCCTCTTCAACGAGCGCGCCGAGAGGCTCTTTCAAGAGGCCACGGGCCAGTCGCCGCGCGCGGCCCGCGCCGTGTCGGCCAACTCGGTCAAGCTCACCTCGTTCATCTCGGCGCTCGCCTCCGAGACGGGCACGGGCCGTCAGGCCGAGATCGAACTCATCGACCCGGAGACGGGCGTCGGCCTCCCGATGGAGATTACTTCCGCCGAAGTGACGGACTCAAACGGGCAGGTGACGGCGGTCGTCTCGATCCTCCACGACCTCTCGGAGATTAGAGAGCTTGAGCGCCGGCGCGTCGAGCAGCAACTCTTCGAGTCGGAGAAGCTGGCGGCGGTCGGTCGCCTCGCCGCCTCCATCGCGCACGAGGTCAACAACCCGCTCGAAGCCATCAAGAACTCGCTCTATCTTCTGACGACCAACCGGAGCGTCGAGCAGAACGCGAAGTTCTTGGACGTGGCGCGCAAGGAGACCGAACGCGTCTCGCACATCATCCGCCAGATGCTCGGCTTCGCGCGCCGCTCCGGCGAGGTCGAGTGGATCAACGTCAACCAGCTCCTTGAGGAGACGCTCATCCTCATCGAGAAGAAGCTCCGCCAGTCGCGCGTCCACGTCGCGCGCGAACTCGACCCGGCGCTCCCGGCGGTGCGCGCGCGCGCCGACCAACTCCGGCAGGTCTTCCTCAACCTCCTCCTCAACGCGCAGCAGGCCATCGAGGGCGAGGGGCAGATCAAAATCAGCACCTCGCGCTACGATCAGGCTTTACAGCCCACGGTCTCCGTCCGCATCGGCGACTCCGGGCGCGGCATCGGCGAGGCCGCGCTGGCGCGCATCTTCGAGCCGTTCTTCTCGACGCGCACGAAGGGGACGGGGCTCGGCCTGTGGGTCACGCAGGACATCGTCCGTCACCACGGCGGGCGCATCGAGGTCACGAGCGCCGAAGGGCAGGGCACGACCTTCAACGTCATCCTCCCCGTGGACTCGCCCACGCTCACCGAAGCAGATGCCGGACAAGCAAAACAGTAACGGCGAAGCGCCGAGCGTCTGGCGCGGCGTCCCGTCCTCTCGCCTGCTCGTCGTGGACGACGACGAGAACGTGCGGATTACGACCGCCGCCATCCTCGAACAGGAGGGCTACGCGGTCGAGACCGCCTCGGACGGGCGCGAGGCGCTTGAGCGCGTCGCGCGCGCGGACTTCGACCTCGTGCTCACAGACCTCCGCATGGAGGACATGGACGGCATCACGCTGCTCCACGAACTCCAGACCCGGCACCCGAACATCGTCACCATCGTCCTCACCGGCTACGCGTCCATCGAGTCCTCGATAGACGCGCTGCGGCAGGGCGTCTATGACTATCTGGTCAAGCCGTGCGTGGTGGACGACCTCAAGCGCACCGTCAGGCGCGCGCTCGAACACCGCGAGCAGCGGCAGCGCATCCACGAGCTTTCGAGCCCGGTGGTGGAAATCTGGGACGGCGTGCTCCTCCTGCCTCTGGTCGGCAGGCTCGACGACGCGCGCGCCTCGCAGATGTCGGGCGCGGTGCTCGAAGCCGTCCGCACGAAGTCGGCGCGGGCCGTCATCATAGACATCACGGGCTGCACGGTCGTAGATACCTACACCGCCGCGCATCTGATCAACACCGCGCGCTCGACGCGCCTCCTCGGCGCGCACTCGATCATCACGGGCGTCAGTGCCCACGTCGCCGCCGACCTCGTCAAGCTCGGCGTCGAACTCGAAGACATCACCACGCGGCGGCGGCTGGCCGACGGGCTGCGCCTCGCAATAGAATTGGTGGACGGCGGCTCTCAGGATTTAAAATCACAAATCTGAAGCTCGAAGCCGAAAGCTCGAATTTGTGATTTGAGATTTCGGCTTCGAGTTTCCCCGACCGCCGGGCGACGGCCAATGACCGATCCTTCTATGCTCGACGAAACCAAGAGTCACGGGGCCAAAGCGTCGCTGGCGCGGCTGCTGGTGGTGGACGACGAGGAGAGCATCGTCCTCACCATCAGCGAGGTGCTGCGCATCGAGGGCTACACGGTGGACGTGGCTTCGAGCGGCAGGGACGCCGCCGCGCGGCTCAGCGAGGCCGAGTACGCGCTCGTCCTCACCGACCTCCACATGGAGGACGGCGACGGCCTCAACGTTCTCGAAGAGGTGCGCCATCGCTCGCCGCTCACCATCACCATCGTCCTCACCGGCTTCGCCGCGCTGGAGACGGCCATCGCGGCCCTGCGGCGCGGCGCATACGACTACCTCACCAAGCCCTGCATCATCGAAGAACTCAAGCACACCGTCCGCCGCGCCATCGAGCACCGCGAGTTGATGCTCGCCGAGCGCGAGGCGCGCGCCGGGCTCGAACAGCTCAACCGCGAACTGGAACGGAGGGTCGAGGAACGCACCGCCGAACTCCAACGCGTCAACGAGGAACTCTCCGAGGCGAACCGCGCCAAAGACGTTTTCCTCGCCACGCTCTCGCACGAGTTGCGGACGCCCCTAACGCCCGTCCTCGGCTGGGTCAACCTCCTCCGCTCCGGCGGGATGAACGCCGACCCGGCGCTGATGTCGCAGGGGCTCGACGCCATCGAGCGCAACGCGCGCCTTCAGGCGCGTCTCGTGGACGACCTCCTCGACATCTCGCGCATCGTCTCCGGCAAGCTCCGCATCGAGTGGGACACCTTCAACCTCTGCGCCGTGGTCGAAGCGGCGGTCGAGACCGTGCGGGCCGAGACGCGCGTGCGCGGCGTCGCGCTCGAAGTCGAACTCACGGATTGCCCGCTCGTCGTGCAGGGCGCGCCCGTCCGCCTCCAACAAGTCGTCTGGAACCTCTTGTCGAACGCCGTCAAGTTCACGCCGAGCAAGGGAACGGTGCGCGTGCGCGCGTGGCGCGAGGGCGGAGAGGCGCGCGTCGAAGTCTCGGACGACGGCATCGGCATCGCGCCCGCCTTCCTCCCGCACGTCTTCGACCGCTTCCGTCAGGCCGACGGCTCGACGACGCGCCTTTACGGCGGGCTCGGCCTCGGCCTCGCCATCGTCCGCGCGCTCGCCGAGCTGCACGGCGGCTGGGTGCGCGCCGAGAGCGAGGGCGAGGGCCACGGCTCGCGCTTCATCTTCGGGATGCCGTGCGTCGCCGCCGAGGTCGGGGTCGAAGAGCCGCGCGCGGAAGGGACGCCGACGCGCGGAGGGTTGTGCGTGCTCGTCGTCGAGGATTCGAGCGAGACGCTCGAACTGCTGCGGATGCTCTTCGCGCGCAAGGGCTTCGACGTGATGGCCGCCGGTTCCGGCGCGCAGGCTCTCGCGCTCGCGCAGCAGCAGCAGCCGGGGCTCATCATCTCCGACATCTCGATGCCGGAGATGGACGGCTACACTTTGCTCGCCGAGTTGCGCCGCACGCCCGGCCTCGAAGGCGTTCCGGCCATCGCGCTGACCGGCCACGCGATGGACGAAGACCGCGAGCGCGCCCTCGCCGCGGGCTTCTCCGTCCACGTCGCCAAGCCCGTTGACCCCGACAAGCTCTTCCAGATCATCGGCCAGCTCACCGCCTGAAAGCCCGAAGTTCAAGGTTCAAAGTTCAAGGCCGTCAGCCCCGAAGGGGCGGCACATCTCTCAACCGAATGTGCCGCCCCTTCGGGCTTCCGAGTCTTTACCGCACTCCGGCTTTAATCGTCACGGTCGCGGCGACGTTCGACTCGTCGCCCTTCGTCTTGCTTCCCTTCGCCAGCTCGCGCCGCAACTGCTTTTCGAGGCTCGACGCGGGGAGCGCGCGGGCCGCTTCGACGCCGGGCTCGGAGACGCTGGCGAGGAAGTAGCGGTCGCCGTAGCGCTTGAAGCTCACCTGCGGGAGTTCGCCGCCCCGCTCCGCCGTGTTCGTCAGGACGGTGACTGAGGCCCGACCGTCCTCGCTGCGGATGAGCAGCGCCCGCGCGGAATCCTTGGCGACCCTCTTGATGGTGTAGCGCCCGGCGGGCAGAAGCTCTCGGCCCGCCGTGAAGTCGAAGGGGATGTTGACGACGAGGCGGCGCGTGCCCTGCGCCGACGCGGTTTGGGCAGTGGCGGCCAGCGTCAACAGCAGGCCGCAGATGGCGAACGCTCTCATGATTTGCTTTTTCATAACTCCTCCATTTAGTCTCGGTGACTTAAAATTTTCTTTGGCCGGTCGAACCTTTTGCCGCCGCGCCTTCGTTCAGACCGTCCGAGGCGGCGACGCCAGCCGCCCTCGGCTGTCACGGGATAACGCGGCGGGCGGGGCCGGAATGTTCTCAAAAGCCCTTCAAAGTCGGCCAAAATAGTTTTGAAAGAGTTATCAAAGAGATTTCAAAAGCCTTTATGACGAGCACCCCCGGCAACTTCTACGAGTTCGGCCCGTTCGTTTTGGACGCCTCCGAGCGCACGCTCCGGCGCGGCGAAGAGCACGTCCGCCTCACGCCGAAGGAGTTCGACACGCTCCTCGTCCTCGTCCGAGGCGGCGGGCGCGTGATGTCGAAGGGAGAACTGCTCAAGGAAATCTGGCCCGACACCTTCGTCGAGGAAGCGACGCTCGCGCAGAACGTCTTCACCCTCCGCAAGGCGCTCGCGCGCGGCGACGAAGGCGAACCGCAACAGTACATCGAAACCGTCCCCCGCCGAGGCTACCGCTTCGCCGCCAAAGTGCGCGCGCGCGCCGCAGCCACGCACGACACGAGCGAGCCGAGCGAGCCGACGACGGCGGCGACACAAGCCACGCCGGAAGCCACGCCTGAGACTGACGACGAGTCGGCACGCGTCCCTTCAAGTCTCCCGGCTGTTTCAACTCCGCCGACGCCGGAGACATTTCAATCAGCCGCCCCTTCATCAACGCCCGCGCCGGACTCGCCAGCCGCAGCCGCCGTCGCCGCCGACGCGCCGCGCGTTGACGAAAAACGCGCCCACCAAAAATCGGGCCATCCCGTCCGCGCGGCGATTCTCATCTCGCTGGCGGCGGTCGTCGGCTTCTCCGCTCTCGTTTACGTCGTCTTCCGCTTCTCCGTGCGGCCAGACACTTCCGCGCCGCGCCCGCCCGCCTTCCAGTCCATGAAGGTGACACGCCTGCCCGTCGCCGGGGACGTGCGCGAGGCCGTCATCTCGCCCGACGGGAAATACCTCGCCTACGTCACGCCCGAAGGCGCGAATCAGGGCATCTGGGTGAGACAGGTCGGGGCCGCGAGCAACGCGCAACGCGTCGCCGCGCCCGTCGAAAACGGCGGCTCCGGCGGCCTCGTCTTCTCGCCCGACAGCAGCCACCTCTTCTACGCCGTCTTCCAGAGCCGGACGCCCGCCCCCGAACTCTACAAAGTGCCTGTCTTCGGCGGCACGCCGAAAAGGGTTCAAGAGAACCTCCGGAGCCCCATCTCCTTCTCGCCCGACGGCCAGCGCTTCGCCTTCCTCGGCGGCGGCAACGACCTCTCGACCCGCGTCCTCTACACCGCCGACGCCGACGGCGGCGACGTGCGCCAAGTCCCCTTGCAGTTGCCGCCCAACGTCGCCATCGGCCTGCCCGCGTGGTCGCCCGACGGCAAGCTGATTGCTTGCGTCTATGGCTCCGCGACCAACCAAGACCCGAACACCACTTACCTCGGCGTGACCGCCTTCAACGTCTCGGACGGCGCGGAGACGCGCGTCACGAACGAGCGCTGGCTCGCCGTCAACGGCCTCTCCTGGCTGCCCGACGGTTCGGCGCTCGTCATCAACGGCGCGGAGCAGGAGTTGAGCCCGCCGCAAATCTGGCTGCTCTCCTTCCCCACGGGCGAAGCGCGCCGCGTCACCAACGACCTCAACACCTATCAGGGCGCGAGCCTCACGGCGGACGGCTCTTCGCTCGTCGCCGTGCAGACCGACCGCGTGCCTAACGTCTGGGTCGCGCCCGTCGGCGACGCGGCGAGCGCGCGGCAGATAACTTCGGGCGCGGGCCGCTTCGACGGCTTCTACGGAGTCTCCTGGACGCCGGACGGGCGCATCGTCTATGCGTCGGTGGCGAGCGGGAGTTGGGACATCTGGTTGATGAACGCGGACGGGACGGGGCAGAGGCAGTTGACCGTAGGCGCGCGCTCGAACTACGGCCCTGCGGTCTCGGCTGACGGGCGGCACATCATCTTCGTCTCGAACCGCGCGGGCGAAGCCTTCAACGTCTGGCGGATGGACTTGGACGGCAGCAACCCCGTGCGCCTGACTTCGGGGCCGGGGGAGAACTTCGCGCACCCGACGCCGGACGGTCGCTGGGTCGTTTATGCGACGCTCGGCACGGGCGCGCTCGGTCGCATCTGGAAAGTCCCTTTCGACGGCGGCGAGCCCGTGCCCGTCACCGACGCGCCCGCCTCTTGGCCCTTCGTCTCGCCCGACGGGAAGTTCGTCGCCTGCGTCTTCTACGACACCGACCGGAACGCGCAGCCCAGACTCGCCGTCGTCCCCATCGAAGGCGGGCCGCCCATCAAGCTCTTCGACTTCGACCAGACGTTCCGCGCCAACGTCGTCTGGATGCCCGACAATCGCGGCCTCGCTTACCTCGACACGCGCTCCGGCACGTCGAACGTCTGGATGCAACCCTTGAGCGGCGGCAAGCCCGTCCAACTCACCGACTTTAAGACCGACGGCGTGGCCGCTTACGACTTCTCCCGCGACGGCAAGCAACTCGTCGCCGCCCGCAGCGCCGAAACCACCGGCGTCGTCCTCATCCGCGACTTTCGTTAAAGACGAATGATGAACTCTGAACGCCGAGCGATGAACTGAAGAGCAAGAGACTTGTCTTTCAGTTCACCGTTCATCGTTCCGCGTTCATCGTTTGTTCTTCATCCTTCGCCCAGCGCGTGCGACTCGGCGGCGGCGCGGCGGGCGCGGACTCCCTCGCGGGCGCTCATGTAGGTGTGAAGGACGACCGCCGTGATGATGATGGCTCCGCCGAGCAAGGCCCACGGGGTCGGGCGCTCGCCGAGGAAGAGGAAGACCCAGACGGGGTTCGAGATCGGCTCGATGTAGCCGACGAGCGCGGCGTCGAGCGAGCGCACGCCGCGTTCGATGCCGCGCGTGAAGAGCGTGTAGGAAATCCCGATCTGGAAGACGCCGAGGAAGACCATGATGCCCACGTCCGACGCCTCGACCCTGTGCGCGCCCGCGACGAACGAGGGCAGCGTGACGAGCGCGAGCAGGATGCTTCCGTAGAAGATCGAGGACGCGCGGTTGACCTCGCCCGCGCGCGGGTGACGGATGAAGAGCATGAAGAAGGCGAAGCAGAGCCCGGAGAGCATCGCCATCAGGTTGCCCATCATCTCTTCTGGCCGCAGCCGCCCGACGAAGAAGAGCGCGATGCCGACGGCGCAGGCCGCGACCACGAAGGCGTCGCGCCGCCGGAACTTCTCTTTATAAATTAAGGGTTCGAGGATGAGGACATAAACCGGCGCGGTGTACTGGATGAAGATGGCGTTGGCGGCGGTCGTCATCTTCGTCGCCATTACGAAGAGCAGGAGCAGCGCCGCGTAGAGCACGGCGAGGAGGGCGGTCAGGCGGTTGACGCGGAAGCCCTCGCGCCGCGTGAAGTAGCCGACCGTCACGGCGGCCAGCAGCGAGCGCCCGAACGAAAGCTCGAAGGCCGAAAGCTCCGTCGCCTTGATGAAGAGCCCGCCCGTGCTCCACAACAGCGCGGCGGCCAGCACGTAGAGGATGGGCGGGAAGCCCTTCGGCTTCGCAGCCTCTCCGGCGGCGTCGGCGTCGTCGTCGCGCGTCGCGGGTGCGGGCCTCGTCATCGGCTTGCCGGGAGCGCCCGCGACGCCAGAGCGTAGCCGCCCCACACCGTCAGCAGCCCGAACAGGTTCGAGGCGACGACGTAGAGCGCCGCGCGACCGAGCGCGCCCTCGCGCAGCAGCGCGAAGGTTTGCAGGCCGTAGGAGGAGAAGGTGGTGAAGCCTCCGAGCAGGCCGACCATCAGGGCGGCGCGCGCCGTCTCGCCGAACGCGCCGCGCTCCTCGAAGAGGAAGAAGAGCGCGCCGATGAGGAAGCAGCCGAGGACGTTGACGGCGAGCGTGCCGAAGGGGAACTCCTCGCCGTAGCGCCGCGCCAGCGCCCCCGCGAGCCAGTAGCGTCCGAGCGTGCCCGCGAGCCCGGCCACGCCGATCAAGGCGACTCTCAACATCGGCCCATTTAAGCATCAACGTGAGGGAAAACAAAGAACACGGCGGCTCAACTCCTTTGGCTTCCGCGCGGCGTGTGTGACAGAATACATCCGCGCATCCGGCGTCGGCATCTAAACGTTCGGCGCGGATTTTCGCGCTAGGAGTTTCGTCTAACAAAAGAGGAATTTTCAGATGAACGATTACCAACCGAATAACCAGCAGAGGTACAACCGGCCCGAAGCGTGGCCGCCGCAGCCGGGCGGGTGGGCCGGGGGCGGGCTCCAGCCCGTGACCGCCGCGCAGGTGAGCGCCGAAGAACGCATGTCGTTCGTGCGCAAAGTGTACGCGCTCTTTTTCGCCGCGACGCTTTTTGCCGTCGGCGGCGTCGGGCTCGGACTCTCGTTCCCGCCGCTGCTCCGCTTCGCCTTCGAGCACCCCTTTATCATGCTCTTCGTGATGCTCGGCGGCGTGATGGGCGCGCAGGCCGTGCGCCACGTGCGGGGCTTGAACCTGCTGGCGCTCTTCGCGTTCACGACGCTGACGGGCGTCGTCATCTCGCCGCTCATCGCAATCTACACGCAACTAAACCCGGCCTCGATCCTTCAGGCGGGAGTGCTGACGGTCGGCATCTTCGGCGGCCTGACGGCCTACGTCTTCATCTCGAAGAAGGACTTCAGCTTCATGCGCGGGATGGTGATAGTGGGACTTATCGTGGTCGTGCTCGCGGGGCTGCTGAACATGTTCATCCTGTCGAGCGCGTTCAGCTTCGCTATCTCGGCGGCGGCGCTGCTGCTCTTCTCCGGCTTCGTGCTCTACGACACGTCGAACATCATCCGCCGCTACCCCGTCAACGAGTACATCGCGGGCGCACTCTCGCTCTACCTCGACGCCTTCAACATCTTCCTCGCGCTCCTCAACATCCTGAACGCGGGACGACGTTAAGCCGCAACCGAAGCCCTTCGAGGGCTTGAGACAAAAGCCGGGGGCGAAGTGAGACAAGGTCACTTCGCCCCCGGCTTTTGTCTGCCTCTCCCTTCGGAGATGCCTGACGGTCGGGCTTTTGCCTTTTATCTTCTCCCGACGGCGACGGGCCGAAGCGCTTCGAGCCAGCGGCGGACGCCGGAGGTTTGCAGCAGGCTCATCACGCCCATGTAGCCGTAGCCGAAGCAGAAGAGCGAGAGGAAAGGGATCGTGCCCCACATCTCCATCCGCGCGGCATACAGGATGGCGAGCAGGAAGTAGGCGGCGAACGCCAGCTCGAAGAGCGGGAGCCAGCCGCGCTTGCGGCGATACTTCTTGCGCTTCCACGTCTCGTCTGCCGCGCCCTCGACCTTGTACTTCGGCGTGCGGACGAACTCGGTCTTGATTCGCAGCAGGGCTTCGAGCACCGCGCGCGCGTTCGAGAACGCGAGGCCGATGCCGAGGCCCATGACGAGCGGCAGGTGAAAGAGCCTGCGGCGCGAGCCGGTGCGGTCGAGATACCAGATGGCCGTGCCGTAGAAGAGGACGACCGAGATCGTCGAGAAGAACAGCAGCGGCACGTCCAGCAGCATCAGGTGATAGAAGCCTTGATTGTAGCGGACGAGCAGGAGCGGGAATTGCAGAAGGCTCGTCAGAATCATCAAGGGGTAACTGATGTTGCCCGTCAGGCGGAAGAACATTTCCAGCTTAACTCGTCTCGGCAACTCCGCGCGCCAGATGCGCGGGTAGAGTTTCAACCCGACCTCGGTCACGCCCTTCGCCCAGCGACGCTGCTGCGCCTTGAAGGCGTTGATCTCGACCGGCACTTCCGAGGGCGCGTCTTCGTCCAGAAGGTAGATGAAGCGCCAGCCCATCAACTGCGCGCGGAAGGAGAGGTCTGTGTCTTCGGTCAGAGTGTCGTGCTGCCAGCCGCCGGAAAGCTCGATGGTGCGCCGCCGCCAGATGCCCGCCGTGCCGTTGAAGTTGAAGAAGCCGCCCGTCCGGTTGCGCACCGTCTGCTCGACGACGAAGTGGCCGTCGAGGAGGATGGTTTGCAGGCGCGTTAAGAGGTTGTAAGAGCCGTTGATGTGTGACCAGCGCATCTGCGCGCAGCCGACGAGCGGGTCGTTGAAGAAGTGGACGAGCTTCCTCAGACAATCGGGGCGCGGCACGAAGTCCGCGTCGAAGATGGCGACGAGTTCGCCCGTGGCGGTCTTCAGCCCGTGCTCCAACGCGCCCGCCTTGAAGCCCTCGCGGTCTTCGCGGTGGACGTAAGCGATGCGGAAGCCCTCTCGCCGGTAGCGCTCGACCGCTGCGCGCGCGACCTCGCGCGTCTCGTCGGTCGAGTCGTCCAAGACTTGAATCTCCATCCGCTCGCGCGGGTAGTCAATCGCCGTCACCGCCGCGAGCAGGCGCTCGACGACGTACATCTCGTTGAAGAGCGGGAGTTGGACGGTGACTTGGGGCAACTCTTCTTCGGCGTAGAGCGCGCGCGGGCGGGGCGCGAGGCGGCGGTAGCGCCAGAAGTCCACGACCTGCTTGATGTGGTAAGCGCCGTAGAGCGCGAGCACCGAGAGGACGGCGAAGTAGAGGATGAGGATCGTCCAGTCGAAGGCGTCGAGGCGGTAAAGCGGGCTGATGTTCTCCGCCGTCTTCCAGACGGCCTCCTCGACGTAGATGCGGAAGAGCGGGTCGGGCGCGCTCTGCATCGCCGCTGAAAGAATGTTCAAAGGCATCGCTCCTGCTTACTTCTCCACTTCTCCGTTAAAGGCGAACGGGCGACGCCCCCCGTGCGAGGGCGTCGCCCGCTTAGATGCATGAATCGCAGCCGTCGAGATGCCCGCGCCCTGAAAAGCGCGGGCCGCGGAAGTCCGCGCGCGCGGCCTTCATGGGCGGCGCGCGCAGACTCTCGCCGCTTCTCTTCCCGGCCCCGGACTCCTTACGAGCCCTGACCGAACGAGCCGCCCGCCGGGCCGCCCGTCGGGCCGCCGCCGAAGCCGCCAGCCGGAGGAGGAGGAGGAGGCGTGCCCGCGCCCTTGCCGAAGATGGCCGCGCCGATCATGCCGCCGAGCGCCGCGAGGCCGACGATGATGCCCGCCACCACGACGATGAAGAACGCGCCGAGACCGGCGATAGCGCCAGCCCCGATGACACCCTCGCCCCCCTGCTGCCGGATGGCCTCCGACATCGCGGCGGTGCCGCCGCCGAAGACGAACATACTCAGCAACGCGAGGACGAGGTAGATGCCCGCGCCGATTGCGCCCGCCATCGCGCCGAGTTTCGCGCCGTCGCCGGGCGTCATCGGCCCACCCGCGCCCTTCTGGTACATAAAGACGGCAAGCACGCCGCCAGCGAGTGCCCACAGGAAGCAGCACATGTTTATGAGGGGTAACGCCGAGAGTACGCCCGCGAGTACGCCACCGATGACGGCGGCCTTCGTCCTGTTATTCATATTTCGTCCACACCTTCCTCTCGAATGTCTTTTAGAGCTTTGGCTTCAAAACGTCGTCCCCGGAACGCTGCGCTTCGGGGTTCTCCCGGAAAACCTTCACGCCGCACGCCCGCCCGGCAGCCCTTCCCCGCGCCCGCGCGCGAACTCCCGGCGGGCCGTGCGCTCGAACCTCATCCGAACCAAATCCGACAGCCCCGGCATGATGAAGAAAGCGGAGGCCACGCCGAGCAGCAGCGCCGTCAGGAACCGCGAAAGGTGCGTGTTCTCCCAGACGCCGAGGACGCCGAGCGCGAAATCAACCGACGTGGGGAGCGCCGCCGCCAGCAGCCACGCCCGCCCCGGCGCGTCCGTCCGGTCGAGCGACCGGAGCAGCGGGTAGGCGACCAGCCCCGCAGCCGCGCCCGCGTAGAGCCCGAAGCAACGCGCGCACACCGCGAGCGGGAAGCCTTCAAAGTGGAAAGAGCGCTCGGCCTGCTGGTGACACGCGACGCGGAGGCTCTGGTAGATGACCTCCGAAGCGAGCATGAAGCCCCGCGCGCGCAACGCCGGCGCGAGCACGATGATGCCGACGAACAGCGCCACCAACGACGCCGCCGCGCCCCACACGACGAGCCTCGCCCGCCGACGCCTCGCGGCCTCCTCGCCCGTCACGAACTGCGGGACGTACTCGGAAATCAAAGAAGGCATACAAGGATTTTGGATTTCGGATTTTAGATTTCGGATGAGCGTGCTTCTCAACCTCGAAGCCGGATTCGGAACTGCTCGGCCTTCGTCGCCGACCCAATCCAAAATCTAAAATCGAATGACTGTGTCCGGGCCGCCCTCGACGTGGACGGTATCAACGAAGCGGATGTGGCGCGACTCGGTAGTCATGATGAGCGAGTGCGTGCGCTTGCCCGCACCGAAGAAGCGCACCCCGCGCAGGAGCGAGCCGTCGGTGACGCCGGTCGCCGCGAAGATGATCTTCTTGCCGGGCGCGAGGTCGTTGGTGTCGTAGATTTTTTTCGGGTCGCTGATGCCCATCTCGCTCAATCGCGCGAGCACCTCGGCCTCCGGCGGAACCTTGTCCTTGTCAACGCCCAAGCGTTCTGGGTCATAGACGAGTCGCGCCTGTATCTCGCCGTTGAGACACTTCATGGCCGCCGCCGTCAGGACACCTTCGGGCGCGCCGCCGATGCCCATCAGGGCGTGGATGTTCGTGCCCGCGACCGCCGCCGAGATGCCCGCCGAGAGGTCGCCGTCGCCGATCAAGCGGATGCGCGCCCCGGCGTCGCGCACGTCCTGAATGAGTTGCTTGTGGCGCGAGCGCTCCAGCACGATGACGGTCAAGTCCTCCACGTCGCGCCCCAGACGGCGGGCGATGTTCTTGAGGTTGTCTTTGACCGGCGCGTCAATGTCTATCGCCCCGCGCGACGAAGGCCCGACGACGATCTTGTCCATGTAGATGTCGGGCGCGTTGAGGAGCCCGCCGCGCTCGGCGGCGGCGAGGACGGCGATGGCGTTGTTCGCGCCGAGCGCGCAGAGGTTCGTTCCCTCCAAAGGGTCGACGGCGATGTCAACTTCGGGATACTCGTCGAGCAGTTCGGGCGGCGCGTGGGAGCCGGAGCCGACCTCCTCGCCGATGTAGAGCATGGGGGCTTCGTCGCGCTCGCCCTCGCCGATGACGATGCGCCCGCGCATCGGCACGGTGTCCATCTGCTCGCGCATCGCCTCGACGGCCACGTGGTCGGAATACTTGCGGTCGCCCTGCCCCATCGTCCGCGCCGAGGCGATGGCCGCCGCCTCGCACACGCTCAGGAAATCCAGCGAGAGGTTGACGCTATTCCACTCTTGACCCATGCCTTTACGCTCCGCAGCCCTTTGAAGATTTGGTGCCGTCTGAACTCCGTCGTGAATTGAATGCTGGCGACTGGATAGGCAGAGGCATACTAGCAGAGAAGACGTGATTTGTAGAGACTTAAAATGACTCCCCGCGCGAAGTGAAGTCAGACAGTCCCGAAGGGACGGCAGGCGATAGCCGAGGGCATCAGCCCGTGGTTCGACGGCAAGAAAATCAGGTGAGCCCCGAAGGGGCGGCACACACTCCGCGTCGCCGCGTGCCGCCCCTCCGGGGTCGTCTGACTTCATTAATCCGCCGCCACGGTGTCGCGCGACTCGGCGGGGCGGTAGGGCGGGAGGGTCTTGCGGGCGGACTTCTCGCCTTTGAGTCCGAGCGCCCAGTCGGCCTGCATCAGCGTGTGGATGTCGCGCGTGCCTTCGTAGATGACCGCCGCCTTGCAGTTGCGGAGGTAACGCTCGACCGGGTAGTCGTTCGAGTAGCCGTTCGCGCCGTGCACCTCAATCGCCATCGAGGCCGCCTTCTCGCTGCGGACGGTCGCCTGCCACTTTGCCAGAGAGGTCGCGCGCGCGTTCGGCTTCCCCTCGTTCTTCAAGTAACCGGCGCGGAGCCAGAGCAAGTGGCTCATCTGGTAATCGGCCTCCATCTCGGCAATCTTCTGTTTGACGAGCTGATGGTTGGCAATCTTCGTCCCGAACGTCTCGCGCTCCAAGGCGTAGGCGACCGAGGCGTCGCGCGACGCGCGGATGATGCCGGTCGCGCCCGCCGCGACGGTGTAGCGCCCCTGCTCAAGAGCGAACATCGCAATCTTGAAGCCCTCGCCCTCTTCGCCGACCATGTTCTCTTGGGGGACGCGCACGTCCTGCAAGGAGAAGTAGCCGGTGTTGCCCGCGCGGATGCCGAGCTTGCCGTGAATCGTGCCCGAAGAGAAGCCGGGCATCGAGCGCTCGACGATGAAGCAGGACATGCCGGTGTGATCTCTCTGGCGGCGCTTCTCCTCGTCCGTCCAGCAGAAGAAGAGGAAGTTGTCGGCCACGTCTCCGGCGAGCGAAATCCACATCTTCTCGCCGTTCAAGACCCACTCGTCGCCCTCGCGCCGCGCGTTCGAGCGCGAGCCCACCACGTCACTCCCCGCGCCCGGCTCGGTCAAACCGTAAGTGGCAATCTTCTCGCCCTTCGCCTGCGGGACGAGGTACTTCTGCTTCTGCTCCTCCGTCCCCCAAGTGTAGAGCGTCATCGAGTTCAAGCCCGTGTGGACGCTCATGATGACGCGCATGAAGGTGTCCACGGCTTCGAGTTCTTCGCAGACTAAGCCGAGCGAGATGTAGTCGAAGCCCGCGCCGCCGTACTCTTCGGGGATGCAGACGCCGAGCAGGTTGAGTTCGGCCATCTTGTCGAGGATGGTACGGTCGAACTGCTGCTTCTCGTCCAGTTCCTTGATGCGCGGCGCGACCTCCTTCTGCGCGAAGTCGCGGACGGTCTGGCGGATGGCCTTGTGGTCTTCGGTCAGTTCAAAGTCAATCATGTGTGCCTCTTAAATTTATAAGTACGGTCGGGAGATAGTCTTTCGCAGGGCTCAACGGCGTGGCACTGCCTTAACGGAAGCGAGGGCGCGAACCGTGCAGTTTACCACCGCCGCGCGCCGTCCGCGAAACGGCCCTCCGCGCGCTGCTCAAGCGCCCGCGACTCCCTTGCGCTCGATTATCTCCCGCGCGGCCCGCTCCGCCTCTTCGACGTTGCGGACGCGGTTGTCGAGTTGGAGTTCGTAGATGGCGTCGAGGATTTCGCCGAAGAGCGGCGAGGGCTTGAGGCCCATCTTCATCAAGTGCCGCCCCATCAGAAGCGGCGCGGGCGGGCGGCGCTCGACGGCGAGTTCGCGCGCGCGCGCGATGAACCAATCCTGCGCCTCGGCGGTGAACCAGCGCTCGCGCGGCACCCACTCGGCGTTGCGCCCCAGAGTGTCGGCCTTCGCCACGCGGTAGAGGAGTTCCAGCTCGCAACGGCGCGCGAGGCGGCGGAAAGCGCCGTCGGTAATCTCGGCGCGCGCGCGGTAGAAGTCGCCGGGCTTGAGGTGGTCGCGGACGAGCGCGAGGACTTGCGCGCGCACGTCGTAGCCTTCGAGCGTGTAGAGCTTGAGGCGTTCGAGGAAGCTCAGAGTCGGCGCGAGTCCCGCCTCGTCGTGCCCGCGCGAGCGCCAGCGCCCTTCGAGGAATTGCGTCGTCGAGGGCTTCCCGAAGTCGTGG
>DASTQX010000599.1:0-4049 GCA_035761505.1 Pyrinomonadaceae bacterium | reverse complement strand
TCGACCGCGTTTCTGATTCGATTCTTTTTTTACTAGCCCGCGCCTTCGGCTCTCACAGCATGAAGCCGAGATTTGAGGACGGGAAGCGGTCAATTAAAGGGAAGACCGCCGGGAAGTCGCTCGTCGAGAGGCCGTACCAGGCGGCGAGCGTGGCGGCGTACTGCTCGACGGAGGTCGTCGGAATCCAGCGCCCGCGCGGAGTCGAGCCGCCGTCGGTGTCGTCGGGGCCGCCGAGCGCGAGCGTCGGGTACGTGCCGTAGAACCTCTGCCCGTTGACCGCGCCGCCCAAGACGAGATGATGATTGCCCCAGGCGTGGTCGCTGCCGACCGACGCGCCGCTCCCGGCGGGCTGGAGCGTGCGCCCGAAGTCGGAGAGCGTAAACGTCGTGACGTTGTTCTGCACGCCCAACTCGACCGTCGCGTGGTAGAAGGCGTTGAGGGCTTGACTGACTTGAAGCAGGAGCGCGTCCTGACCGTTGGTGCGCTGGTTCGAGTGCGTGTCGAAGCCGCCGATCTGCGCGAAGAAAATCTGCCGCTTCATGTTGATGCCCGCCGCAGGGTCTGTGCTCGCCTTGATGAGTCGCGCGATCTGCAAGAGTTGGCGACCGAGCGAAGTGTTCGGGAACAAGGTGTTCAAGGCCGGGTTGACGCTGGCGAGCGCGGCGCTCGTCTGCAAGGCGCTCGAACGCGTGTCGCTCGCGGCGCGGACGAGTTTGAAGTTGTGGTCGAGCACGCGCAGTTCGTCGAAGGCGGCGCGGCGCGAAGTCCGCTCGGCGGTCGAGCCCGTCATCGTCAGAGGGAGGACGTTGCTGAGCGCCGTGTTCGAGTCGCCGATGGCGAGTTGCCGCGTGTCCGCGCCCGACAGGAAGAGGTTGAGGCCCGCAATGGAGATGTTCTGCGGGAACGTCGCCGCGCCGTTGAGGACTCCGGTGAGATCGGCCACGCGACCGCCCCAGCCCGTCTGGCTGACGGTGTTCGCCACCGCCGTCTGGAAGAGCCCAATCTGGTCGGAGTGCGAGAAGAGTTGGAGCGGCCTTTTGCCCGTGCCGTTCTGGTAGGTCGCGCGCGTCAGAGGCTCGACCAGAGGCCCGACGTTGCAGAGCACGGCGAGGCGGCCTTCGTTAAAGCGCGCCTGCATCTCCGGCATGTTCGGGTGGAGGCCGAAAGAGCCGCCGCCGTTCGCGGGCGAGACGGGCAGAAGGCTCGCCTGCGGGATGGCGAGCCCGGCGGCGTTGCGCGCCGTGGAATAGGCCGCGTACTGGTCGAGCGAGACGACCATGTTGTTGCCGTCGTTGCCGCCATTCATGAAGACGCAGACGAGCGCGCGATAGTCCGTGGCGGCCTGCGGCGTGAGCGCGTTGACGAGCTGGAAGCTCTCGACGCTCGACACGAGGGCCGCGCCGCCGAGGGCGCACGCGGCGTGGCGGAGGAAGTCTCTGCGTGTGGGTGACATGGTCTTCATCTCTGGATATCGTACTGCGAAGAGGTCGCCACGAGATAGACGGCCACCTGCGCGCGCTTGCGCGCGAACTGCGCGTCCGTGGTCGGGATGGCGCTCATCGCCGCGACGATGGAGCCTCTCATCTGCGAAGACATCGTGCCGTGCAGCATGAGCGCGTTCAAGTGGTCAGCGACCGCGCCGGGGTTCGCGGCCTGCGCTTCGAGGTTCGAGAGGTCGAGCGAAGTCCCGAAGGGCCGATCCGTGTTCCCGCCGGTCGAAGGCGCGATTCCGGTGTAGATGAGCGAGTTGACGACGTTCGCGCGCCGCAGCGTGGTCGCGGTCGAGAGAATCCCGAAAGCGGGGCCGAGAATCTTCGCCCCCGGCACTTCGTAGTCGGACTGGTAGTAGCTGAAGACGGTCGCCGGGCGGAAGAGGTCTTGACTGAGTTGCACGGTCGGGTCGCCGCCCGAAAGGCCAGTCCGGTTGGCGATCACGCCGTCGCTGTTCGTCGTCCGGTCAAAAGACTTCGCGTTCGCGGCGCGCAGGATGTTGTTGAGGTACTGAACGGGCTCTCGGAGTTTCCCGTAGTTCGCGTCGGTCTTCACGTCGCCGCGCGCTTCCGGGTCTAAGAGGATAGCGCGCACCAACGCCTTCAGGTCGCCGCGCGCGCCCGTGCAGTTGTCGGGGTAGAGGCCGTCGCAGTTGTTGTTGAAGGCCGAGGCCACGCGCGCCACGTAAGCGGGCGAAGGATTGCTCGTCACCAGATGTTGAATCAACTGCTTCGAGACGAAGGGGCCGACGTTCGGGTGGTTGAAGATGTTGTCGAGCGCGGCGGTGAGGTCGGATTGCGCGCACTGCGCGTTCGTGTTCGGGGCGATGCACGCGGGGACGACAACACCGCCGAGGAGCGTCTTCGCGCCGGTGTCATGCGTCGTGCCGCCGCGCGGGATCATCGGGTCGCGGAAGTTGGTGACGCCGGGCGAGATGGCCGGGGAGAGGTTCCAGCCCGTCAGGATGCGCGTGAAGTTATCAACGGTCGCCTGCGAGTAGGAAGGGACGGGCACGCCCTGCGCGTCGAGTTTCGGCGTGCCGTCGAGGTTGAGTTCGTTGACGCCGATGGAGAAGAGTTGCAGTATCTCGCGCGCGAAATTCTCGTTCGGGTTCGTGCGCGTGCTCAGGCGCATGTCGAGGAACTCGCCCATCTCCGGGTTGAGTGTGATCTCTTGCAGGAGCGTGCGGTAGTTGCCGAACGCGCCACGGTCGAGCACTTGAAGATAGTTCGTCATCCAGCTCGGTCGGTTGACCTCGCTCGCCGCCGAGACGACGAGGATTTGATGTAAGGCGAAGGCGACGCGCTGGCGCAGTTGGTCGCCTCCGTAAAGAGCGTTGGTGAAGAACGTCCGGTTGACCGGATAGATGGCGTAGTTGTCGCGCAGACAGTCGGCCTGCGTCGGCCCCGTGGGGCACTGCTGGCTCGAATCGTCGAGCGGGAAAGTCAGGCTCGGATAGTCGGCGTTCGACGCCGGGACGAGGAACGGCGCGTTGAGTTGCTCGTTCAAGTAGGCGCGGAGGCCCATCGCTTTGACGCGCGCCACCTCGGACGCGTTCGGCCCCCACGAAGCCTGTTCGAGCAGCCGCACCACGTCGGCGTCGTTCGACTCGCCGGGGCCGTACTGCTTTGGCGTCGGGGTCGGAGTCGCGGGCGGCGGAGTCGCGGGCGCGGCGGCGACGAACTCGGTCGCGGCGTCCACGGGCGGGCCGCCTCCCGCCTGACCGATGGCGACGCGCGCGCCGTTCGACGCGAGTCCGTGGAGGTTGACTCGCACCAAGACATCGCCGAGCGAATCCGTCATCTCGTCGTTGAGCCGCACGACGACGGCGTGGAGCCAGTCCTGCTGCACCTCGGTCGGGATGATGAGCGAGGGGTTGCCAGGCGCGGGCAGGAGTTGGACGTACTTCGGCCTTGAGACGTGCTCGACCTTGAGCGAGTAGATGCGCCCCGAAGCGTCCTGCGCGTCCGCCGTCAGAGCGCTCGCGCCCTCGCCGGGCAGGAAGGCGAGGTTCATGACGAAGAGCGTGACGCGCGTCCGCCGGTCGCCCGGCTTGTTCGCGGCCCAGTCGAAAGTGGAAGTGACCGAGAAGGGCTCGGAGCCGTGCGTCACCGAGTCGAAGGCGACGGCCCGCGTCGTCGTTCCCGTCCCTTCGGTGAGCAGGACGGGGCTGCCCGGCGCGGTCTGCGCCGAGGCTGCGGCGGAGAGCACGAAGGCGACGAGAGCGCACGCGCTCAGGAGCCGCGCGCAGTGCGCCGCAAAAGGGGAGTAGAAATGCTTAGCCATGAAGACTCCGCTCGTGACTTTGATTCGGTTGTGAGGTGGAAATTTCGTCCGGGCTTACGAAGACCGAGGGCGCGCCCGTTTCTCTCGGAGTGGGCACAAAGAATATAGCATACCGCGCGCCCCCCCCGACAGACGTTTTCGGCCCCGGCGCGGGCCGCTTTCTCCGTGCGAGGGCCGACCGAACCTGCCTGTTTGATTTAGACGGGGCGGGCGTTCTTTTGGCCGGAATTATTTACAGGCAAAGCTCTCGAAGGGGCGGAATGATTGAGCCC
>DASTQX010000598.1:0-5512 GCA_035761505.1 Pyrinomonadaceae bacterium | reverse complement strand
TGCGGAGCGTCGGCGGGCGCGTCCGCCGGGGCCGAGGCGAGGTAGTTCGAGAGGGGCGCGGCGGATAAATTCGGGTTCTCGCCGTCGGTGAACTGCCTGAGTTCTTCCGTCCCGGAGAGGAGCCGCGTGCGCCAGACGTAGGCGGTCGAGACAAGGAGCGCGAGCGTGCAGGCGGTGCCGCCTTCGACGCCGTAAGCGCCGCCGCCGAACCACTCCGGGCCGGTGCTTGAGAAGCGCAGGATGGGGTCGGGCGCGAGTTCCGTGATGCCGCTGATGGGCGAGCCGAGGATTGCGCCCATCGCCCAGTTCCAGCCCCAGTGGAGGCCGAGCGGGAACCACATGCTCCGCGTCCGCCAGTAAGCCACGCCGAGCCACACGCCCGCCAGAAACGTGTTCACGAACGTGAAGCGCGGCGCAACGTGCGGGTTCCAAAGGTGTCCCGCCGCGAAGAACACCGAGGACGGAATCAGCGCCGCCCACAGAGGCCACGAGCGCATCAAGGTCTGCAACGGGTAGCCGCGAAACAGCATCTCCTCGGCGGCGGCCCCAAGCAGAAGGATGAAGGCCGAGGAGGCGAGCGTCTGCACAATCAAGGTCGTCTGCGCCGCGTCGTTCAGGGCGAAGCGGTAGCCGCCGAAGGCGACGCCCAGAAGCGCCGCGACGCCGAGCGAGGCCGCGCCGAAGAGCACGCCCAGCAGAAGGTCTCGCCCCCAGCCACGGTGCGGCATCCAACCGAGCGCGCGCCACGGCAACTCCTCCAACACGAACCCGCAGGCCCAACCCGCGACCGCCGCCGGGAGGAAGAGGAAGATGACGGACTGGATGACCCAGCCGTCGAGCACGCGGTCGAAGCTCTCGCGCGAGAGGAGGAGGCCGAGGCCGAAAAACGTCAGCCCCTGCAACACCATGAGGACGACGAGGAAGGTCACGACGAAGACGGCCAGCCGCCAGCCGCTCCGCACGCGCCCCGCGCGGTTGATAAAGAGGTCTTGAATTTCCATCGGTTTCCCCGCCGAAAGTCTCGAACGAAGCCTCGACACTATACCCGAAAGAACGCCCGCGCGGAGCGGCTATTGCAATCGGGGCGAGGGCGTAAGCGTGCGGTGCGCGCGCCGAGGGTCGCGTGATAAACTCGCGCCGCGGACTTTGCGGATGATGAACGAACGAGACGAACCAACGGGCGAGGCCGAGACGCCGCCGCGCGCGCGCAGGCGCGGAGCGCCGTGGCTCTTCGGCGGGCTGGTGCTCCTTCTGCTCTCGGCGCTCGTCGTGTTGCAGGTCTTCGGGCTGTGGGAGATGTTCACGCCCGACACGGCGAGCGACACGCTGCTCATCTACGCGCTCTCGACGCTCAACTTCGTCGCCTTCTTCCTCTTTACCTTCATCTTCGTCCGCAGCCTGCTCAAGCTCCGCCGCGAGCGCCGCGAGCGACAACTCGGCTCGAAGCTCAAGACGAGGATGATCGTCTATTTCATCGCCGTCTCGTTGCTGCCGATTACGGCGATGGCGCTCTTCTCCTACATCTTCTTCAACCGCTCTCTGGAGAAGTGGTTCAGCAGCCTGCCGCAGGAGGTCGTGCGCGAGGCGAAGCAGGCGCGCGACGAGGACGCGCGGCGACAGGTCGAGCGGCTGCGCGAAATCTCCGCGACCGTCGCCGCCGCGCTCGAAGGCGAAGCGCGGGCGCAAGACGAGACACGGACGCTCGACGGAGCCTCGCCGCGCGCCGAGGCCCGACAGCCGGCGGAAGCCGCGCCGCCCGAAGGGGCGGAGACGCCAGCGCCGCCTCTCGACGCGCAGTTGCAAGCGCGGCTCGCGCCGCTCCTTTCGAGCGCGAGGCTTTCGCTGCTCGCGGTCGTCTCGGCGGGCGGCGACGTGCGCGCGCGCGTCTTGGCCGACGAAGGCGGCGCGCTCGCGGGCGATTCCGCTTCGATGTTGCGGCAGGCGGTCGAAGGCGGCGACGCGGGCACGACTTTCGAGGCGGGCGGCGTCGTCTTCAACACGGCGGCTGTGAGGATGCGGGACGGCTCAATCCTCGTCGCCGCGCGCGAGCGGCGGGTGGACGAGAACTTGGAAAAACTGGTCGCGGGCGCGCAGACCTTCGAGGACTTCAAACGCAACCAGCGCAAGGTGCGCCTGCTCGGACTCTCGACGTTGGGCTTGCTGACTTTGATGCTCCTCTTCGCCGCGACGTGGAGCGCCATCTATCTCGCGCGCGGCATCGGGACGCCGATTCGCGCTCTGGCCGAGGCCGCCAAAGAGGTTGCGAGCGGCAACCTCGACCATCGCGTGACGGCCATCGCCGACGACGAGCTGGCCGTCCTCGCCGCTTCCTTCAACGAGATGACCGAGCAGCTCGCCGAGAACCGCCGACGCATCGAAGGGAGCGCCGCCGAACTCCGCGACAAGAACCTCGCGCTCGAAGAGCGCCGCAACTACATCGAGACCGTCTTGCAGACCGTCTCGACCGGCGTCATCTCGCTCGACGAAGCGAACCTCGTGACGACCATCAACGCCTCGGCGCTCTCCATGCTCAGGCTCGAACAGGCTCCGCCGCCCTCGACGCCGCTCTCGGAAATCGTGAGCGAGCAGGATTACTTCGTCCTCGAACGCGTGCTGTGGCGCGCGCGCCTGCGCGGTCGCGCGACCGAGCAGATAGAGTTGGCGCGCGGCCCCGGTCACGATGCGACGGGCGGTGCGAACGGCAACGGCCTGAGCGAAGGCACGGCACATGGCGAGCGCGGCGGCAACGGCGACGGCGGCGCGAGAGGGCAGGGAGGCGGCGACCTCATCCCCGTCGCGCTCACGGCGACCGCGCTCATCCCGCGCGCGGACGAGAAGGGGCGCGGCGTCGTGCTCGTCATCGAAGACCTGTCCGAACTCCTCGCCGCGCAACGCGCCGCCGCTTGGAGCGAGGTCGCGCGCCGCCTCGCGCACGAGATAAAGAATCCCCTGACGCCGATTCAACTCTCGGCGGAACGCATCGCGCGTAACTTCCGGCGCGCGCGCGGGACACTCCCGACGGCGAACGGCGGCAACTTGCACGCCCCCGAAGAGAAAGCGAACAACGCGAACGGCGGCGCTTCGACGGACACGATTTTGGACTTGCCGGCGACGGACGGCGGTGAGCTTCTCGACGCCGCCGAGCAGACGCGCGTGGCGCGCGTGGTGGAAGAATGTACGGCGACCATCAGCCGCGAGGTCTCCGGCCTCAAGGCGATGGTGGACGAGTTCACGCGCTTCGCGCGCCTGCCGCACGCGCGGCTCGCGCCCGCCGACTTGAACGAGGTCGTGCGTCAGGCCGTCGCGCTCTACGAAGAGCGTCTTGAGGACGTGCGCCTCGACGTGCTGCTCGCGCACAGCCTGCCCGGTACGCTGCTCGACGCCGAGCAACTCCGCCGCGTCTTCGTCAACCTGATTGACAACTCTCTGGAATCGCTCGCCGAGGTCGAGGGCGAGCGCCGCATCACCATCGCGACCGGCCACGACCCCGCGCGCGGCCTGCTCATCGCCGAAGTCGCCGACACCGGCCACGGCATCTCGCGCCCGGACTTCGCGCGCCTCTTCCAGCCCTACTTCACGACGCGCGGGCGCGGCACCGGCCTCGGCCTCGCCATCGTCCAGCGCATCATCACCGAGCACGGCGGGCGCATCCGCGCCGAACAGAACCGCCCGCGCGGCGCACGAATGCTGATTGAACTGCCGGTCGCGGACGAAAGATAGATGCTTGATGTGAGATGTCAGAGGTTAGACAAAGACGGGTTGCGCTCTCTCTCATCGCTTATAGCTGACAGCTCATCGCTAACAGTCCTCTTATGCCTGATTCGATTCTCATTGTTGACGACGAGCGCGGGATCCGCGAGACGTTGCGGGCCGTGCTGGAAGACGAGGGCTTCGAGACGGAGGCGGTGGCGACGGGCGAGGAGTGTCTCAAGGCGGTCGAGCGCCGCGCCTTCGGGTGCGTGCTGCTCGACGTGTGGCTGCCCGGCATTGACGGGCTTGAGACCTTGACGCGCCTGCGCGAGCGCGGCCCGGAACCTTCGGTCGTGATGATTTCGGGGCACGGGAACATCGAGACGGCGGTGCGCGCGACCAAGCTCGGCGCGTTCGACTTCATCGAGAAGCCGCTCTCCATCGAGAAGACCGTCCTCACCGTCCGCAACGCGCTGAGGCAGAGAGAACTCGAACGCGTCAACGCGGCTTTGAGCGAGAACCTGCGCGGCGAGTGGGTGATGGTCGGCGAATCGGTGGCGATGCGCGCGCTGCGCAAGCAGATCGCACTCGTCGCCCCGACCGACGGGCGCGTCCTCATCTACGGCGAGTCGGGGACGGGCAAGGAACTCGTCGCCCGCGCCATCCACGCGCGCTCGCTCCGCGCCTCCGCGCCCTTCGTCGAGCTGAACTGCTCGGCGGTGCCGGAAGAGTTGATCGAGTCGGAACTCTTCGGCCACGTGCGCGGAGCTTTCACCGGCGCGACCGGCGCGAGCCGGGGCAAGTTCGAGCTGGCCGATGGCGCGACGCTCTTCCTCGACGAGGTTGGCGACATGAGCGCGCGGATGCAGGCCAAAGTCCTCCGCGTCCTCGAAGAGCAGCGCTTCGAGCCCGTCGGCTCGACCACTCCGATGCGCGTGGACGTGCGCGTCATCGCCGCCACCAACAAGCGGCTCGAACTCGAAATCGAGCGCGGCCTCTTCCGCGCAGACCTCCTCTATCGCCTCAACGTCATCCCGTTTGAACTGCCCCCCTTGCGCGAGCGCGCCGAAGACATCCCGGCTCTCGTCGAGCACTTCAACCGCAAGTTCTCGCTCGCCTACGGCAAAGAGCCGAAGCGCTTCGACCCCGAAGCCCTCGAAGCCCTGCGCGCCTACTCTTGGCCCGGCAACGTCCGCGAACTCCGCAACACCGTCGAGCGCGTCTGCATCATGCACGAGAAGACTCTGGTCGGCGTCTCAGACCTCCCGCCGCTCGGAGGGAGCGAGCCGCCCGCCGCCCCCACCCGTTTCTCCTCCTTCAAGGACGCCAGCGAGGCCCACCAGCGCGACTTCATCCGCACCAAACTCGCCGAGGCCGAAGGCAACGTCACCCGCGCCGCCGAACTCATGGGCCTCGACCGCAGCCACCTCTACCGCCGCATGCGCGCCCTCGGCATCAAAACCCGCAACGAGCGCGAAGGCGCGGGATAATTGTAAGCAGGCTTCCTGATGTGGTGGTATTACTTCTTCCCGCAGGGGCCGCGAGATGTCTCCGAGAGTTCGACCCTTCGAATAGTTGACCCGCGCGGCGCGGGGGACGAAGAGGGCAAAGAGATTTCCGCCCCCGCCGACGCGGCTCTGCGCACCTAAACAAGACGATTCCGCATCAAACTCTCGCCGTCCTGCTCTTGAGAGCGCGGGCGTGGGGCGAGTGGCGCTCGGAAATCAGTGCCGTATCTGTTAACCTTATTACCTCTCTCGGAGTATGACGACCGCGCGGGCGGCGCAAGACAGGCCGGGGAGGCGGAGGTTGGGTTTGGATT
>DASTQX010000597.1:0-8598 GCA_035761505.1 Pyrinomonadaceae bacterium | reverse complement strand
GGCGGCTCTCATCTCCGAAGACTCTCTAAGTAGTTTCGGGTTTGAGAGCCGCCGCATACTTTTGGTCGAACGTCGAAGCCCGCCGCTTTTAGCAGTTGACGTAGCCGAGCAGCCAGAAGACGAGGATAAAGATGAGCACCGTCGAGATACATCCCCCGCCGAGTTTCCAAGCCGCGATGCCCGCCAGAATTCCGCGCATAGGTCCCTGCATAAGAGTCCTCCTGAATCAGTAAATTTACTCCGAGGGAAGTGTGAGAGAACTTCTACGGCAAAAAGGTATTGAAGTCAACGGCGGCTCTCGGCGCGGCCCGCCTTCGGTTCGGCTTGAAGGCGTCGGTGGCTCGCCTCACTGGCGGTCTTTGGCGCGCGCCGGGGCGAGGCGGCGGGTCGTTCGTGCCGGTAACACGAACGCCGCCCGTGCATCTCACTGCACGCCGAGGACGACGAGGAGGAGGAAGCACCCGGCGACCAGCGCCAGCGCCCCGGCCAGTGACACCGTCAACACGCTCAGAGTGCCTGCGGCCAGCATCGGCCACTGCATCCGCGTCGCCAGCTTCTTCGAGCCCCAGCCGCTCAGCGTGCTTGAGATGAGCACGACCGCGCCGACCATCAAGAGATAGCCGATGAAGACCGGGGTCGCCTTCCGCTCCTGCACGCCGTTCATCCCGATCATCAGCATGAGCAGGATGAAGGCCGCCGCGGCGAGGATGAGTAAGGCCGTGCTGACGGCCACCGCGATGACTTTTGCTGTCACGGACGTTTCTCTCCCGGCGCGGCCTGCGTGCGCGGCCCGCCCCGAACGCTCAACAACCAGAGGTGACGAACTCCGCCACCTCTCTCACCAGCCTGCCCTTGCGCGCCCGCGTGGAAAGGAACAGCGTTCGCCGCGACACGTTATCCTGACGGCTCAAGTTCATGTACAAGTCCAGCCGCCCATCGCCGTCCAAGTCGCCCGCCCACAGCATCTTTTTAATGAAAAAGATGCTCTCACACCGCCATCGAATTCACAATAGAAAGAACGCGGGCGCGCGGGGAGTTCAGGCGGCGTTGGCTCGCGGGTTCGAGACCTTGTGGCGGACGGCGTTCTTGCCGTGGCGCTTGGCGGCGTACATCTGCGCGTCGGCGGCCCGGAGCATCTCGTAAACGGAGTCGGGCGGCGCGTCCCACGTCACGACGCCGATGCTGAAGGTGACGGGCCAGCCTTCGGCGCGCGCGGCTTCGAGGAGGCGTCGGCGCACGCGCCGGACGACGACCTCGGCGGCCTCCGCGCCCGTCTCCGGCATGAGGACGGCGAACTCGTCGCCGCCGAGCCGCGCCACCACATCCACCACGCGCACGTTCCGGCGCGTCGTGTCGGCGACCATTCGGAGCAGCCGGTCGCCCGCGCTGTGGCCGTGGCGGTCGTTGACGAGCTTGAAGTCGTCCACGTCCATGTAGGCGACGGTGAAGGGGTGCTCGTGGCGTCGCGCGCGGTTGATCTCGGCGGCGGCCAACTCGTCGAAGTGCCGGACGTTGACGGCCCCCGTCAGATAGTCCTTGCGCGCCAGCTCGCGCTCGTGCTCAAGCGACTTTTTGAAGGCCGAGGCGATGTGCGCGAGGATGAGCATGAAGCCGAGCCGCACCGCCACGTTCCAGTAGGGCGTGAGCGCGCTCGCGTAGTGCTCGGAAGTCCCCGCCGCCGCGAGCAGCCAAGAGAGCCCGCACGCCGCGCACATCAAAAGCCCCGCGCCGCGACCGACGTACCACGCGGCGAGGAAGACGGGCGCGGTGTAGAAGATGAGGAAGGAGACATCGGGGCCGCTCAGGTAGTTGGCGACGCCGAGCAGCGCGACGAGCAAAAGCCCCGCCGTGATGATGGTGAATTTTGAGAGCCTCCCCACTCGCTCTAACAGTTTCATCGTTTCCTCTTCCGGAGCCGGAATGTTCGCGCCGAGAGCGCCTTCGGGTGGTCGGAATCAGCGGGGAGCGCCGGAAATTAGATTATCGGAGGCGACTCAATCGTTGTATGGAAAAAGCGGCCAAGAGTCCCTTCCGGCGCTCCGAAACGCTTTCCACCTGCCCTTTCTTCCCCCGCGAGTTGAGGCGTGTTAGACTTTGTATCTCTCAACGGTCGGGCGAATCGGAACGGCCCAGCGACCGCTCGCTTTGAAATCCTTTCGGCGGCCCTTCTACGGGCCGGGGCGTAGAAAAATTCCACATGAAGTTCTGTGCCACCTGCAACAACACCTACGAGGACTCGCAGAGCTTCTGCCCGCGCGACGGCGAAGTGCTGCACGAGCACGCCGAGACTATCGTCGGCCAAGTGCTCGAAGGCAAGTACAAGGTCGAGAGCTTTATCGCGCAGGGCGGCATGGGCGCGGTCTATCGCGCGCGACACATCCTGCTCGGCGACGACGTAGTCATCAAAACGCTGCGCTCCGAGATGCGCAACAACGCCGAATGGCTCAAGCGCTTCCAGCGCGAGGGCAAGGCCGCGCGCGCCTTCCGCCACCCGAACTCCGTCACCGTCTATGACCTCTCCGCCGGGAGCGACGGCCTCATCTACATGGTGATGGAGTACGTCGAGGGGCATACGCTCGACAAGGAACTCAAGCGGCGCGGGCGGTTCACGCCCGCCGAGGCACTCGAAGTCCTGGAGCCGGTCGCCGACGTGCTCGACGCGGCGCACGCGCGCGGCGTCGTCCACCGCGACCTCAAGCCCGAAAACGTCATGCTGGGCCGCGCCGACGACGGGCACGAAGTCATCAAGGTCTTAGACCTCGGCATCGCCAAGATGGTCGGCGCGGGCGACGTGCACGCCGCCGAGGCGACTTCTTTGACGGTCGCCGGACAGATTCTCGGCACGCCTTATTACATGTCGCCCGAACAGTGGGGCGAGATGCCGCGCGACGGCAAGCCCGAAGTTGACGGGCGCACCGACATCTACTCGCTCGGCGTCATCTTCTTCGAGCTGGTCGCGGGCAAGAAGCCGCTCGGCGGGCGCACGCTCTCGGAACTCAGGCACAAGCACGTCTCCGAGCCTCTGCCGACTTTGAACGCGGTCGCGCCGGACGTGCCGGAAGCCTTCAGCCGCGCCGTCGCGCGCGCCGTCGAGAAGGATCGCAACGACCGCCCTTCGAGCGCGGGCGAGTTCATCAACGAGTTGCGCGCCGCGCTCGGCATGCACGCGCGCGCGCGCACGTCGAGGCCCGCCGCGCAGGACTACGACACGGCGAAGGGCGGCGGCGACGGCGAGAGCGTCGTCACCAAACAGCACGTCCCGCCGCCGAGCAGCAGCGAGGCCGCGACCGCCAACCTTCCCGGCGCGCAGACCGCGCACCTCGACGTGAGCCGCGCCGAGACCATCGTCACCTCGGACATCGGCCCCGACGGGGGCGCGCGCGAGACTTCGGCGGGGATGCCGAATCAAGCGACCACGGGCCGCGTCGTCGAGCCGCCGCGCGACCGTGGCCGCGCGACTTCCACCTCGCACACCTTCCCTACGGAAGCGGGCGGGGCAACCGCCGGGAACTCTTCCGCGTCGCAGGCGCAGCCCCTCGTCCAGCCGCAGGCGGTGACGGACTACGCTTCGCCGGCGTCGGCTGTGCCCGCGCCGAAACGCTCGGTCATGCCGCTCGTCGCGGGCGGCGCGCTGGCGCTGGTGCTGCTCGTGGGCGTCGGCGGCTGGCTGGCCTTCAGGGGCTTGAGCGGGAGCACGAACGCGGACGCGCCCGCGAACGTGTCGGCGTCGAACGCGTCCGCGCCCGCCCCCGCGCCGAGAGTCGAAGCCGTGAGCTACTGGGTGGAAGCCTTCGAGAAGCTCAAAGACAAGAGCGGCAGCCGCATCGCGGAGACTTCGGCGACTCTCAAGTCGGGGCAATTCTTCAAGCTCCACTTTTATCCGCGTGAGCGCGGCTACCTCTACATCGTCGCGCCCGGCAAGGGTGGCAACGCCCCGACGACCGTGCTCACCGCGCAAGGTTCGGGGAAGTTGGAGACGAATTTCGTGTCGGGCGACGCCGACTTCCGCTTCCCCTTCGGGGAGCTGAAGTTTGAACTGGACAAAAACCCCGGCGCGGAGGATTTAATCATCATCTACTCGCCGACGCTGCTCGAAGCGCCCGCGTTCCTCGCCGGGAAGGACGGGTACAAGCTGACGACCCCGGAGGTCGCGCAGCTTGAAGAACTCCGCGCGAAGCACAAGGCCGCCGGAGCGCACGAGAAGGAGGTGAAAGGCGAGGGCGGCGAACGACGCGTCGTCGTCACCGTGCCCGAAGCCGCGAAGGAGCAGCCCGTCGTCTTCGACATCCGCATCAACCACCAGTGAACTTCGCGCACAAGTTTTCTTCGCCGCCGCGTTCTTGAAATCTGAGGAGACCAGACATGCGCTTTAAACTTTCTCTCACGCTCGCCGCCTCGGCCCTGCTCGTCGCCTCCGGCCTCGCGCAGGACGCGCAGAACGACCAGAAAATCATTGACGACTTCATCGGCACGCGCGGAGTCAGCATCGTTGACCCCAGCGAGGTGAAGAAGGCCGCGCCGCCGCGCCAGACGGCGCAATCTTCGGGCGCGGGCCGCAAGAGCGCGGGCGCGAAGGGCGGGAGCCGGAAGAAGGCTTCGCCGGCGGAGGTCGCCGCGTCGAAGAAGAAGAAGCAACCCGCCGCGACGCCCGCCGCGCACGACGCGCACGAGGCGGGCGCTCTGGCGACGGGGCCGGGCGCGAACGCGAACCTGAACAGCGGGACGGCGAGCGCCGGGATGGGCGGCGCGGCGGACGCGCCCGCGAAGTTCGTCAAGGCCGGCAATCAGGCCATCGGCCTCGGCTACACGATCTTCGTCAAGGAGGGCGACAACTTCGTCTCCGTCAAACCGAGCAGGGAGTTCAAGTCGGGCGAGCAGATTCGTATCTCGCTCGAAACCAACACGGACGGCTACCTCTACATCTTCTACACGGAGAACGGGGCCAACCCGGAAATGCTCTACCCGAATAACCTGCTCGACGGCGGCGCGAACGCCATCGCCGAGCGCGCGCGCGACTTCTTCCCCGCCGACAAGGATGCGAGTTTCACGTTCGACAACGTGCCCGCCACCGAGCGCCTGTACATCATCCTCTCAAGGCGTCCGCTGGCGGGCGTCCCGACGGGCGAGGCGCTCCTCGACCTCTGCGGCGGCCCCCTGCGCGAGGGCTGTAAATGGAAGCCCACGCCCGCCCAGTGGGAAGTGATTAAGGCGGGCTCTCCCGGCGCGCGCGTCCGCGAGGGCCGCAACACGCAGCTCGCCGCGCTGCACGTGCCGGTGCAGAGCGAGGCGATGACGCGCGGCATCACGGTCACGAAGGGGCAGCCCGCCCCGGCGGTCGTCCGCGTCAACGACTCGCCGACCGCCGACGTGCTCGTCACGACCGTTGACCTCGTACACAAATGAGCGCCGCCGGACGCGTCCGGCGCGGGCGAGACTTCAACTCGCCGCCTGCGCTTTGACTAAGGACGAAGCATTTTCCCTCACTGCCCCTGCACCGCGAGGTGTCGGGGCAGTACAACTTCCAGCAGGAGTTTTGCGATGAGACTTTTCACCAGCGGCCTCGCGGGTTTGTTCGTCGGCACTTTGATCTTGGCGGGTCTGCCAAACGGCTCGCCCCTCCCGCGCGCGCGCGCGGCGGTCGCGGCCCCGTCGCAGGCGACCGCGCCACAGGCGCAAGGGAGCGGCGCGGTCGCGGAGCGCGAGCGCGCGCGCTCCCTGCTCCGGCAGGGCAAGGCCGCCGAGGCGCTGCTCCACCTCGAAGTCGCGCTCGCGCAGTTCCGGCAGACGAATGATAAGTCGGGCGAGGCTTCGACGCTCGACCTGCTCGGCGAACTCTACGAGCGGCAGGGGCGCTACGACATCGCGCTCCGGCATTTCGACGACGCCTACAAAATCTATAACCAGCTCGCACTGAGCGAGAGCCGCCAGTCGAACCTCGTCGCCGCCGTCTCGACGCAGGAGGGTGCGTACAACGCCAACCTCATGCTCGCCAAGACGGGGCAGATGCACTACCGGCGCGGCGACATCCAACAGGCGCGCGCGGCCTTCTCGCGCATGCGCGTGACCAAGCCGGAGACCGACATGCTCAAGGCCGCGCAGGGCGGCAAGAGCAACGCCGAGTCGAAGGCCCGCAAGGTGACGGGCTTCGGCTCGCGGATGCGCGGCGTGCTGTCGGGCCGTCCCACGATCTCGACGCCGGGCGCGGCTGCCGACGTGGTGGCCGACACCGCCTCGACTTTCAAAGCTCCATTCAACGCCTATCGCGAGACGGTCATCTACGTCGTCCACGAACTCGGCATGGGCCGCGTGGACTACTTCAACGACCAGCACGACGCGGCGAAGAAGCATTTCGAGAACGTGCTCGCCGCCACGGTCGGGAGCCTCCCCGTCGTCGGCAAACTCGGCCAGACACGCCGCTACCGCACCGCCGCGCGCACCGCGCTCGGCGACATCGCCTTCAAGCAGGCGCGCTACGCGGACGCCGTCAAGCTCTACAACGACGCCGAGAAGGGCGCGCGCGAGGACGCGCGTCTCGACCTCGCGTGGCCCGCGCAGCGCGGCACGGGCCGCAGCCTCTGGGCGCAGGCCGCCGCCGAGCGGGACGAGAAGAAGGCTCTCAAGCTGCGCGAGGACGCGCTCGGCTCTTACCGCGAAGCGCTCTCGACCATCGAGACCATCAGGCGCGGGAGCCTCCGCGCCGACGAAGCGCGGACGACGTTTCTGGCAACGACCGAAGAGGTCTTCGACGAGGCCGCCGCCGCGCTCGCCGAGATGGCGCTCGGCGCGGGCGCGAACGCCGCCAACCCGAACGCTCCCGTCACCTCCGCGCCGCTCGAAGGGCGCGCGCACGAATACGCCGCCGAAGCCCTCTCGGTCGTCGAGCAGGGCCGCGCCCGCTCGCTCCTCGACATGCTCAGCGAGACGGGCTCGGAGATTACGGAAGGCGTGCCTTCAGACCTCTTGCAGCGCAAGCAGGAGAATCAGGCGCGACAGGAGGAGATCGCCGCGCAGTTGACCGGCGTTAACCTCGGCGGCGAAGGGCCGCAGAAGTCTCTGGAAGACCTCGAAGCGGAACTCGGACGTTTGCAGGTCGAGTTCGAGAGCATCGAGAACCAGATCAGGTCGGCGAGCCCCAAGTACGCCGCGCTCACCGCCGCGCGCCCGCTCTCGCTCGCCGACATCCGCCAGCAGGTCTTGGACGCCGAGACGACGCTCCTCGAATACAGCCTCGGCGAAGAGCGCTCCTACCTCTACGCCGTGACGCGAGACGCGCTGACCGTCTCGCGCCTGCCCGCGCGCGCCGAGATTGAGAAGCAGGCGGTTGCCCTCCGTCAACAGATCATCCCGGCCTCGCTCCGCCGCGCTCTAACCGACACCGTGGCGGCGGCCACAGACCCGCAGCGCGGGCTCACCGTGAGCGGCGGGGGCGGCGGGACGCAGGCGACGCCAGCCGCCGTCTCGTCTTACGCATCGGTCGCGCACGCGCTCTACAAGACCGTGGTCGAGCCCGCCGCGCCGCTCCTCAAGACCAACCGCCTGCTCGTCGTCGCCGACGGCGCGCTCAACTACGTGCCCTTCGACGCGCTCGTCACCGAAGCGCCTGCGGCGGGCGCGGACTTCTCGACGCTCGCCTACCTTCTGAAGACGAACGAGTCCATCGTCGCCCCTTCGGCCTCGGTCGTCGCCGTCATCCGGCAGCAGCGCGCGGGCACCGCCGAGGCTTCGCGCGCGGGCGGCGGCATCCTGCTCGTCGCCGACCCGGTCTTCGACGAGCGGGACGCGCGCGCGCGCGGCTCCGCGAAGCAGACGGCGGCGGGCGAGCAGGTCGCGGGGGCGGAAGCGGCGCGCGGACTCAGTTTCGAGAGCGCGCTCGCCGACGTGTCGCAGAGGGAGAGCGCGGGCGGCGCTCCGGCGGGGGCGGGGAAGGGCGGCGTGCTCGTGCGCCTCGCCGGGACGCGCGAGGAGGCGCAGCAGATTTCGCGTCTCGCGGCGGCCTCCGGGCGCAAGGCCGACACCTGGCTCGACCTCGACGCGAGCGAGTCGAACATCGAAGAGCGAGACCTCCGTCAATACCGCGTCCTCCACTTCGCGACGCACGGGCTGCTGAACGCCGAGCGCCCGCAGTTCACGGGCGTCGTCCTCTCGCTCGTCGGCAACAACGCGGGGATGGACGGCTTCCTTCGCACCGACGAAGTCTTCAACCTCCGTCTCTCTTCGCCGCTCGTCATGCTCTCGGCGTGCGAGACGGGGTTGGGCCGCGAGAAGCGCGGCGAGGGCGTCATCGGCCTGACGCGTGCCTTCATGTACGCGGGCTCGCCGACGGTCGGCGTGAGTCTCTGGTCGGTGGCGGACAAGTCCACGGCGGAGCTGATGACCGACTTCTACAAGCACCTGCTCGGCGCGCAAGGCTTGACGCCGAGCGCCGCGATGCGCGCCGCGCGCCGCAACATGATCGCCGGGAAGAAGTACAGCGCGCCGTTTTACTGGGCTCCGTTCGTCCTCAACGGCGACTGGCGGTGAAGGGACTTCGGATTTCAGATTTTGGATTGCGGATTGAAGACGGCGCGGCCTTCGTCAACTGCGGACACGGTTGACGAA
>DASTQX010000596.1:0-12334 GCA_035761505.1 Pyrinomonadaceae bacterium | reverse complement strand
CCTCTTGCGGCTTTTGATGTGCGGCGCGCAACTTTGCTTTATCATCTGGGGCCGATGGCACTCGTCCGCTTCCCAGACCCGCGCGACGCGACGCCCGAAGGCATCGTCGCTTACGGCGGCGAGCCGGAGCCGGTCTTCCTGCTCGAAGCCTACCGCCGGGGCATCTTCCCGTGGCCGGTGGACGGCTACCCTCTGCTCTGGTTCAGCCCGCCGGAGCGCGGCGTGCTCGACTTCGCGGAGCTACACGTCCCGCGCAGCCTCGCGCGCGAGCGACGGCGCACGCCGCTCGCCTTCACGATTGACCGCGCCTTCGAGCGCGTCATCCGCGCCTGCGCCTCGGTCGAGCGCGCGCACGAGAAGGGGACTTGGATTAACCCCTCGATGATCCGTGGCTACTGCGAGTTCCACCGCCTCGGACACGCGCACAGTGTCGAGGCTTGGGAGGGCGACGCGCTCGTCGGCGGCATCTACGGCGTGGACGCGGGCGGCGCGTTCGCCGGAGAGAGCATGTTCCGCCTCCGCCCCAACGCCTCCAAACTCGCGCTCCTCCACCTCGTCGAACACCTCCGCGCGCGCGGCCTCCGGTGGCTCGACATTCAGGTCATGACGCCGCACATGCAAGCTCTCGGAGCCAAGCTCATCCCCCGCGAAGCCTTCCTCGAACGCCTCGCGCGCGAACAGCGACGCGGCCTCAAACTATTCTGAAAAATGTTCGGAGGCCGCCGACGCCGCCCGCGCCTCGGAGGCGAGTTCGCCGAGCAGCGCGGCGCTCGACGCGGCCCTCGACTCCCACCACGCGGCGACCGCGCCGAGCGCTTCGCGGCGCGCGCGGTGTCGCCGCGTCCACGCCGCCGCCTCTTCCGCCAGCCAGCCGAGCACGCCCGCCGCGTCCTGACCGAGCAGAGACTTCAAAGTAAATTTCCGCTCGCCCGCCCTCGCGCCGAGTCCGAGCGCGCGCGCCGCGCGGCTCAGGTCGGAGCGCACGAGAATCAACCCGCTCCGCGCGGGCGCGAGGAGCGTTTGCAGAAACTCCTCGACCTCACCCGCGCGCGGGTCGGCGAGCCCTTCCGCGTCCCGCAGGTGCGCGGGCAACGCCCCTTGCTCGCCGACCACGGAGACTTCCGCCAGCAGCGCCTTCATCAACAACTCACCCCACCCGCGATAAGACGGCGGTGCGACCTCCGAGAGCTTGTCGAGGTACGCGCCCAACCAGCTCAAAAGGTGCTCCCACAACAGAGCCTTCCGCGCGCCCCGCCAACCCTCGCGCCGCGCCGCGTCCTCTTCCGTCTCCTCCAACTCGACCAGCCGCGCGTACAGCGCCAGCAGCGCCGCGAGATGGTCGGCCTCCACCGGCGGCCTCTGCCCCAACGCCCGCCAGAAACCCGCCACCCGCTCCCGCGCCTCGCCCCCCAACATCCCTTCCGCGCCCAGATAGACGGAGGCATAAGGATAGAGCTGAAAGACGAACACCTCCGCGTACTCGCTCGCCGTCGGCGCAGCGCCGAGCCCCAGCACCTCGCACAGACGCCCCGCGCTCCCTTCGTCCGAAGGCGGCTCGGCCAATGCTGCGAGTGCGCGAAAGAGTTCCATGAGAAATGAAGAGGGGGAAGAGGGTAAAAGGGTAAAAGGGTAAAGGGGAAGAGAGAAGAGAGCCGGGGAGAGTTTTTGCTCTTACCTTTTACCCTCTTCCCCTTTTACCCCTTTCCCCCTTCTTCTCCCACCATCTCGGCGGGCAGGCGGTAAAAGTCGCGCGCGGGCTTCAAGGGACGGAGGAGCCAGTAGGGGCGGCGCGTGCCGTCGGGGGAGTGGCGGTCGGCGGGGCGGGTGAATTGGAGCCACGCGCGGAAGACTTCGCGCGAGCGGGCGGTATCAACGGAGATGTCGCCGTAGCGGTCGCCGGGCTGCGCGCGTTTGACGCGCACGGCTTGGTGCCAGCAGTGCATACCGGAGATGGGGTCTGGGTGGACGGGGAAAGTCAGGTTCTGGTGGACGCCCACGTCCGTCCACCAGATGCGACGCGTGTCGGCGTCCGCGGAGTCGTATGGCCCCGCGCCGCGCTCGCGTTTTAAACCCCACTCGCTGCCCTGTCGGTCGAGCGAGACGGTCGCCATCAACTGGCGCGCACCCGCGTCCTGAAGCTTCCATCGGCCCATGTGGTGGCTGCACGCGACGACGCCGGGGCGGATGCCTTCCGTGACCCACGCGCGGACGACGAAGTGGCCCGTCTCGGTTTCGACGCGGACGAGGTCGCCGGTTCGCAGTTCGAGTCGCGCCGCGTGCGTCGGGTGAATCCAGAGCGGGTTGGTGTGCGCGATTTCGTTCAGCCACTTCGCGTTCGCGCTGCGCGTGTGAATCTGGACGGCGAGGCGGAAGGTGGAGATGAGAACCGTCTGGTCTTCGTCGAGGTTGTCGGGATGGATGTGGCTCTTGATGTAAGTGGGCGTGCTGTACTCGTGCCAGCCCCAGTCGGCGAGGGTCTTCGAGTAGAATTCGAGCCGCCCGCTCGGCGTGGGGAAGCCGCGCAGAGTGCGCCCGTCAACCTCAACGCCGACGAAGCGGCGGCCCTCCGAATCGGCGTCGGGCGTCGGGATGGGGACGACGTTCGGAGAGGCGGGCTTCGGCGTCCGCGTATAGACGCGACCGAAGCGGTCAACGCGCACGTCGTCCAACTCTTCCGCCGGGACTTGCTCTTCGTAGATCGCGCCGACCTTCTTCCGCACCTCGAACGAGCCGTAACGCCGCATGAATGCGAGCGGCTTCAAGCCTTCCGCCGCCGCGCGTTCGGGCAGGCCCGGCACGGAGTTCTCGAAGATGTAAGCGTAGTATTCGTCAACGCTCAGACGCTCGCCCGGTCGCTCTTTGGATTCGGCGAACTGCCGGATGCCGAGACTCCCGTCCGGGTCAATGCGCCAGGTGAGTTCGAGCCAGAACTCGTTCTCCTCCCAGACCTCGCCGGGGTTGACCTCGCGCGTGTCGTTAATCCGCTCACCGACTCTTTCGCGCGCCGCGCGCAGGACGGGTTGACGAAAGCCGAGCCACTGCGCGTCGTGCGTCTCGTAAGAGTGGATGTCGTGTCGCTCGGAGCCGAGCCCCATCGGCAGCACGTAGTCGGCGAAGTAAGCCGTCTCGCTCCACACGGGCGTCAGGGCGACGTGGCAGCCGACCTTCTCTTCGTCGCTCAGGGCTTCAACCCAAGAGAAGCCGTCGGGGTTGGTCCACACCGGGTTGTAGACGCGCGTGAAGTAGACGTCGAGTTTGCCGCGCCCTTCTTTCAGAAAGTGCGGCAGGAGGAAAGAGAGTTCGTTCATCGCGAGCGGATATTCGCGCGGCCAGGTGAGTTCGTTCCAGCGCGGCGGGTGCGGCGGCGTGTGGATGGGCTTCGGGACGAACTTGTTCCACGCGTTCGGGAAGACGCCGCCCTCGGTCGCCACCGCGCCGAGGAGTGTGTTCAGGAGAAAGAGCGTCCGCGCCACCTGCCACCCGCCGCTATTGCCCGAAGCGGCGGAGCGCCAGTTGTGACTGGAAAACCTCGTCCCGGCGGTCGAGACGACGCGCGCCACCTCTTCAATCGTGCGCGCGCCTACGCCCGATTCGGCGGCGGCGTACTCGAAGGTATAGTCCGCGTAAAGCTCCTTCAGCACCAGCTCGAAGTTCTCGAAGTTAGTCTCCGTCTCCGGGCGCTCGACGGCCATATACTCTTCCCAGTTCCACCAGCGCCGCACGAACTCGCGGTTGTAGAGGTCGTGCTGGATCAAATAATTCGCGATTGCCAGCACTATCGCCGCCTCGGAGCCGGGATAGGGCGCGAGCCAGTGGTCGGCGTGCGTCGCCGTGTTCGAGAGGCGCGTGTCGAAGACGATGAGCTTCGCGCCCGCCGCCTTCGCCTCGATGACGCGCTGCGCGTGCGGGTTGAAGTAGTGGCCGGATTCCAGATGCGAGCTGATGAGCAGAATCACTTTCGCGTTCGCGTGGTCGGGGCTCGGACGGTCGAGCCCCATCCAGAACTGGTAGCCCGCGCGCGACGAAGACGAGCAGATGTTCGTGTGCGAGTTGTGACCGTCCACGCCCCACGCCGCCAGAACTCTTTCCGTGAACCCGTCCTCGCCGGGACGACCGACGTGATACATCACCTCGTTGTGCCGGTCTTCCGTGATGGCCTTACGGATGCGCGCGGCCAAGTCGTCCAACACTTCGTCCCAGCCGACCTGCACCCACTTGCCTTCGCCGCGCCGCCCCGCGCGCTTCAAGGGGTGGAGGATGCGGTCGGGGTCTGTGATTTGATTGAGCGTCGCCGGCCCCTTCGCGCAGTTGCGCCCGCGCGAGCCGGGGTGTTCGGGGTTGCCCTCGAACTTCCGCACCTGAAGGCTCTCCTTATCCACGTAGGCCAGAAGCCCGCACGCCGACTCGCAGTTAAAACAGGTCGTCGGCACGAGCATGTAACGCCGCTCCTCGCGCCTCGGCCAAGCCTTCGACTCCAACTCCACCCAGTCGTCCCAACGCTCCTTCGGCGGGAACGCCGCCAGATGCACGCGGCTCGGCCCCGGATAAAAAGTCTCCCCGCGCGCCTCGGTCTCTGTGCGCGCCGCGCTCACACGCTGATTCAACTCTTTGAGGCTCATGACTCAATTCCCGACGGGTGTCTGTACGTGCTCACTGAAGCGCATCGAAGCCGAGCGCGAACTCGATTGCGGCGCGCACTTCGCGCATCAACGCGGGCGAAAGGTGAGTGATGTGGTCGCCGAGCCCTGCTTTCCTGACGGTCTGGATGTTGTCCACGTTGACGGCACAGTCGGCGGGCATTCCGTCCGCAGGCGTGAGGACGACTTCCGTCGGGATGTCTCGGATGTGCGTCGTGATGGGGGCGACGGTCAGCCCGTTCAAATAAGGGATGGCCGAGTCGCGTGTCAGGATGAGCACCGGGCGGCGTTTGTCCGGCGCGCGGAAGGTGTACCAGTAAACGTCGCCCTGCTTCACGGCGCACCCCACACCTGCTCGGCCTCCCAATCTTCAAACTCGTCGGCGGCGGGCGGGTGACTGGCGTAACCCTGCGCGTGCCGCTGCTCTAAGGCGATGAGCGACTGTTCGCGCAGAGCCCTCTGCAAAGCCGCGTTGATGAAAGTCTCGCGCGAGATGTCCAGAGAGCGCGTGGCGCTGTCAATCTCCGCCAGCAGGGCTTCGTCAATCGTTACCTCGATGGTCTTCATAGCTCACTCTCAATGTAGTCAGTCGTCGGTAGTCTAGCACGACGCCCGCGCTACCCGCGCGGCTTCTTCCCGGCGGAGAGTTCGGCAAGCGTATGCTCGACGCGGCGCTGGCGGGTTTCGGGTCGCTTGGCCTCTTCGACGGCGCGGGCGTACTCCTTCCGGTGCGTAAAGCTGAGCTTGTCCCAAGCGGCTTGGGCGGCCTTGTTCGACTTGAGGGCGCGGGCGAGTTCCGCGGGCGGGGTGATGACGCGGGGCTCGTCGTCGCGCTCCATCGTCATCGTGACGGTCTGGCCGCCGCCGACGTTCGCGCCCGCGCGCGCCTCGCGGTTGACGACCATGTAGTGCGTGCCGTCGCCCTTCGGGAAGATGGAGCTGCGGAAGGTGAAGCCGTTGACGGTGCAGCGCACGGGGACGCGGGCGCGCGTGCCGAAGTGTTTCGCCGCGTCGAAGGGAACCGTGAGCATCGCCGCCGTGCTCCCCGCGCACGGTTCGAGCAGGACGCGGAAACGCTTCGCCGCCGGAGTCGCCGCAGCTTTCGACGCGGCCCGCGCCTGAGCGCCTTTCGAGGTGGAAGAGCCCGGCGGCGGATTCTTCTTTGAAGAACTCTTCTTCGGAGAACTCTTCTTCGGAGAACTCTTCTTCGGAGAGTTCTTCGGCTGCGCCTGTTCGGTCAGAGACTTTTTCTTCACCATCGCTTCATCTCCCGGCGGCGGAGTTTTTCCTCTGAGCGTCTTAAGCGAGCGGCACGGACTGTCCGGCCTGTACGTAGGCGTGCTCGTGGAGCAGGAGCCCCGTGAGCGCGAGCGGCGCGGCGGCCACCCCCAGCCAGGGGGCCGCGACCGCGAGGAGCGTGAGCACGACCCCGGCGCGGAAGTAGGCCGCGTAACGCCCGCGCGTCAACTCCCACGCGGCGAGCGAGGCGTGCGCCGTCGGGTGCGCGAGCGTCACCTCGCCCCAGACCATCAGGAGATGCGCGAGGCACGAAGCGCCGAGCGTCCACGCGAGCGGCGCGACCGCCTCTGGCTCAAGCCACGCGGCGAAAGGCATCAGCGCCGCCGAGCCGAGCAAAAGAGATTGGACGAGCAGATGCGGCGGAAGCAAAGGGCTCTGCCAGAGGTCGCGCGCCTTCGCCTGCGCGAAGAGGTAGGCCGTATAGACGGCGGTCAGCACGCCAAGCGGCACGCCGGGGATTATCAACAGCACGGGCAAGGCTCTGTTGTCCAAGAGCGCCGCCAGAAAATGCACCGCGAGCACCAGCGAGTAGCCCGCGATGACGAACGCGCCTTTGACGAGCCAACTCCGCCACTGCGGGCGCGTGAAGATCATGTAGAAGCGCGCGGGGTGCTCCAAGTCCCAGATGAGCAGCGCGCCCGTCGCGGCGAGGAACGCGCCGGAGAGGACGGGCGCGACCCATTGCCATAAGGGGCCACCCGCGAAAATGAGCCACGGCGGCGAGTTCGTCCAGTCGGCGTCGGCGGCGTTCACCGCCGAGGCGAAGCTGTAAACGTAGAGCAGCGCCGCGACGAGGTACGCGCCCGCCGCGATGCCCTTCGTCCAAGTGTAGAGGCTCACGCGCCAGTCCCACGGGATTGAGTGCGCGATGTCGTAAGAGAGGAGCGCCGCCGCCGAGGTGTTCGTGTAGGCGGGGTGGCCGGAGTTAACTATGTCGTCTCCCTCTCGCTGCTCGCTCCACATGAAGAGTCCACCTTCGGGCCGTCGCGCGGCCAGAGGGTCGAGCGTCGCCTGATGCGCGCCCTTGTAGAAGAGTTTCGGCAGCGTCTCTTTTTCGGGCCGCCGGACGTTCACGGTGTCGCGGTTAACGATCTGCGCGACGCGCGAGTCGGGGTCGTTCAGGTCGCCGACGAGGATGGCTTCGACCGGGCAGACGACGACGCACGCGGGCTCCAAACCCGCGTCTATGCGGTGCGCGCAGAAGTTGCACTTCTCGGCGGAGTGGTCTTCGGGGTTGATGAAGATGGCGTCGTAGGGGCAGGCGGCCATGCACGCCTTGCAGCCGATGCAGATAGACTTGTCGAAATCAACGATGCCGTCCGGGCGCTTGAACATCGCCGCCGTGGGGCAGGCCGTGACGCACGGCGCGTGCGCGCACTGGTTGCAGCGCGTCACCTGATGCGCGCGCCGCGCCTGCGGGAACTCGCCCACGTCCACGTGCTTGACGTAGGTGCGCGTCACCGAGAGCGGGACGAGGTTCTCGGACTTGCAGGCGGTCGTGCAGGCGTGGCAGCCGATGCAGCGCGTCTGGTCAATGACCTTGCCCCAGCGCGCCGCCGCCTCGCCGCCGTCGCCGCCGTCGCCGGCAGCCGTGTGCTCTCGCATCCGCAAACCCTCCCGTGGCCTCTCTCGCACTCGCGGCGGCGCGGGGCCGCGCGGCGGCGTCGCCGTCGAAAGCGATTCCCACACTCGCGTTTGATGAAGTATCCTCTGCCGGGCCGAAAGCAATGCTTCTACACTGTCTCGCGTCGGCGAGTCAAACGGAAATCATTTTCAGAGTCAGAAGGGAGCCGGGATGAGACGTTTAAGCTTCGTCGTGCTGCTGCTCTTGCTGTGCACGGTCGCCGCGCGCGCGCAGGGCGCGACCGCCGGGCAGAAGGACTTCGTCTCGACGCGCGAGATGGAGCGCATCAACTGGATGGAGTTCCGAGAGGTCGTGCCCGCGCGCGTCCAGACCGTCCTTCTGCCGACCGGGACTCTGGAGCCGCACGGCGTCATCAACAACGGCGCGGACAACACGGCCCCGCTCGCCATCGCCCGCCGCATCGCGCCGCGCGTCAACGCGCTCGTCGCGCCGACGCTGCCCTACGGCATGACCGGGAGCATGGAGGCTTATCCCGGCGCGTTCCAAATAACTGAGAGCGCGTACCGGCCCTTCGTCAAGCAGGTGCTCGAAGGCTTGGCGAAGAACGGCTTCCGCAACATCATCATCGTCAACGGCCACGGCGGGCCGCAGACGGCGGTCTTGAACGCGGTCGCGGCGGAAGTCTCGGCGGAAAGAAAGGTGCGGACGCTCGTCGTCAACTGGTGGTCGTTCGCCTCCGACGTGACCAAGCAGGTCTTCGGCGAGGACGGCGGCCACGCGGGCTTGAATGAAACGGCCTTCATCCAAGCCATTGACCCGACGCTCGTCCACCCCGGACGCTACAAGCCCGAACTCGCCACGCCGTACCCCGCGCCCGGTACTTGGTCGGCGGCCCCCTTCCCCTCGTCCATCGGCCTCTACCAACCGGGGCAGGGCTACCCGAAGTTCGACCAGCGCAAGGCCGAAGAGTATTTCGACAAAGTGACCGACAAGGTGGCCGCGCTCGTCACGGACATCATCCGCAAGTGGGACATGGCGGGGCTGTGAGCGAAGGTCAACGATGTACAATTTCAAGAAAGGCAAACGATGAAGGAGGAGTCAGAAGTCAGAAGCCAGAAGTCAGAATGAAGGGGCGGCAACCTCTTTCTTCCGGCTTCTGGCTTCTGACTCCTGACTCCTGACTCCTGACTCCTGAGTTTAGTTTAGTGGCGACGAAAGTTCAGACGAGGGGCGGGAAGCAGAGCGAGCGGGGGCGGCAGCTTCCGGCGCTGGAGCGGAACGCCTTCCGCACGCTGGGGCTCGCGGCCTCGGCCTCGCAGGGCGAGATACACGAGCGGGCCACGTCGCTCCGGCTCGCGCACCAGCTCGGCGTCGAGAAGACGTTCGACGCCGACCTCGCGTGGCTCGGCCCCTTGAGTCGCGCCGAGTCGGACGTGCGCGACGCTCTGGGCCGACTCGCCGACCCGCCGCAACGCATCCTCGAACGCCTCTTCTGGTTCCACACGCTCCCCACGGTTGAGCCGCCCGCCGAGACCGCGCAAATCCGGGAGGCCGTCCACGCCTTGCTCCGCGCCGAGGGGCCGTCGGCGAGACACGACGCGGCGCTGCTCTCGCTCGCCGCGCTCCAAAGTCTCGACCCCGGATTCAATGAGCGCGACGCGTGGGTCAGAGCCTACGCGCTCTGGCGCGACGTGTTGGAGCGCGAAGAGTTCTGGTCTTTGCTCGTCGCTTCGGACTTGAAAGGCGAGTTCGAGCAACTCGCCAACCACGGCGAGGTCAAGGCGCTCTGCGCGCGCGCGCCTCGCCTGCTGACCGCATCGCTCGTCGAACGCGCGCGCGAAGCCGTCACGCGCGACGACTTCGAGACCGCCGCGCGCGTCCTCGACATCCTGCGCGCGGCGGCGCTGCCCGAAACGCTGCTCGGAGAGTACGAGAACGCCGTCCTCGGCCCCGTCGAAGACCGCGCCGAAACGCTCTGCGTCGCGGCGTTCGGTGATTCGCTCTTTTCCGGCGGCGGCGACAGGCTGAGGCACAAACATTACTTTGACGAGGCGTGGAAGAATTTCCACTGGCGCGTCAAGCCCTTCCTCGGAAGATTTCTCCTCCTCGCGGGCGCGCGGAGCCGAGCCCTGCGCCGCTCCTGCGAACTCGCGGCGGAGAACCTGCACGTGCTCGCCGCGGGCTACAAAGGTCAGGGCTTCGACGAGCAGAGCCGACACGTCTATCGCCAGTCGCGCGCTCTCGCGCCGCCCTCTTCGACGGCCCTCGCGGTGGCCGAAGAGGGCTTGCGGTCACTCGACCCTTCGGCGGTCTTGGTGGCGCGCGACGAGACGGAGTACGCCGCCGCGCTCGCCGCCGAACTGGCCGACAGGAGCGTGCCGCCCAAGCTCTTTGAAGGCGAAGTCCTCGTCCCGGCGACCGGGGGCGGGACGGACACGGTCGAGGGCTGCGTCGGCCAGATCGCCTTCTACGCCGTCGTCATCGTGCTCTGCTTCCTGCTCGACAAGTGCGGCGTCATCAACACGCGGCGCACGCGCACGCTCCCGCCGACCTTCAACTTCAACTACAACTACAACTACAACGCCCCGCGCATCGTCATCCCGCCGATGCCGAACCTTGAGCCGCTCAACATCCCTCCGCTGACGCCGCCGACCACGACGAAGAGAAAGGGGCGGAGACAAAACCCCGCCCGCCCGCAGCCGAAAAGGAACGAGAGCGGCACGCCCGACGAGCCGCCGTTGCTGCCGCCGACCACGACGACGCGAGCGCCGCGCCGCGAAGGCGCGAGCCCGTCGCCCGCCGCGACGCCGAAAAATTGACGGCCCGCGACGCCGGATGGTTTAGAATCCATCCGGCCCGCCGTCAGCAGCCGCGGCACACTTTAAACTTGTCGGACGCGCCCAACCGCACATGAACGAGCAGCTACCGCAGACTTTGGAAGTGCCCCTCTCTTCGCTCGCCGAACTGGCGGTCGAGTGTTGGCGGCTCGAACGCTGGGCGGGCTCCTTCGGCCCCGACGCGCCCGTCTCGCCCGCGCGCCACGTCGCGCGGCGGCTGTCGAAGTTCCTCGCCGCGCGCGACGTGAGCGTCCTCGACCTCACGGGCCGAGGCTACGAGCCCGGCCTCGCCGTCGAGGTCTTGGACGTGGTGCGCGACGCCCGCACGCCCCCCGGCATCGAGGTCGTCGAAGAGATGCTCTCGCCCATCGTCCTCTGGCGCGGCACCGTCGTCCGCCACGGGCAGGTCATTGTGAGAAAGAAGTGATGAGAGATAAGTGATAAGTGATGAGAGATAAGTGATAAGAGAAAACAAGCAGGTCTTTCTTATCACTTATCTCTCATCACTTATCACCGAGGTTTCATGGCATGAGCCGTTACATTGATTTCGGGATTGATCTGGGGACGACGAACTCTTGCCTTGCGCGGATGGAGGCGGGCGGGCCGGAGGTCGTCCAGAATAACGATCAGTCGAACGTCACGCCGTCGGTCGTGCGGGTGCTGAAGTCGGGGAGTCTGATGACGGGGCGGCGCGCGTACAACGCCATCGTCGAAGACCCGGACAACGTGGCGCTTGAGTTCAAGCGTTTGATGGGGCAGAAGTCGGCGAAGACGTTTCCGGCTTCGGGGCGCGTGCTGACGCCCGAAGAGTTGTCGGCGGAAGTCTTGAAGGCGCTCGCGGCGGACGCGCGCCGCCGGACGGGCGAGGAGATGCGCGCCGCGTGCGTCACCGTCCCGGCGGCTTTCACCGCCTTGCAGTGCGAGGCGACAGCGCGCGCCGCGCGGCTCGCCGGGTTGGAAGAGCACCCGCTTTTGCAGGAGCCCATCGCGGCGGCCATCGCCTACGGCGCGAGCCCCGCCGCCGCGCGCGACCAGCGCTGGCTCGTCTTCGACCTCGGCGGCGGGACGCTCGACGTGGCCGTGGTCTCGACGCGCGAAGGCCGCCTCCACGTCCTCGAACATCGCGGCGACAACCACCTCGGCGGCAAAGACGTTGACCGCCTCGTCGTCGAAAAAATCTTCCTCCCCTTCCTCTCGCAAAACTTCGCGCTGCCGCGCGCCGCCGAAGACGCGACGGCGCACCGGCGACTCCTGCGCAAGCTCGCCTTCGTCGCCGAGTACGCGAAGATCGAGTTGACGAGCGCGGGCGCGACGGTCGTCAGCTTCCTCGACCTCGGCGAAGACGACGAAGGAAACGCCATCGAAGCCGAACTGACGCTGACGCGCGAAGAGTTGGAGAGGGAAGTCGCGCCGCTCCTCGCGCGCTGCCTGCGCCTGACGGACGAGGCTCTGGCGGGCGCGCGCGTCGCGGGCCGAGACCTCGACCGCGTGCTCCTCGTCGGCGGCCAGACGCAGATGCCGCTCGTCCGCGCGGCCCTCGGCGAACACCTCGGCGTCGCGGTTGACTCTTCGTTAGACCCGATGACGGTCGTCGCGCGCGGCGCGTGCATCTACGCCTCGACGGTCGAGCGCCGCGACGCGGGAGGCGAGTCAAAGACTCCTTCGTCAAAGTCGGAGGGGCGGCTTTCGGTGCGTCTCGCCTTCGAGCCGGTGAGCGCCGCGCCGCAAACTCTGGTCGCGGGCAAGTTCGGCGGGCGCGACTCTTCGGAGGCGCGCGAGGTCAGGATTGACGCCGACAACGGCTTCTGGACGAGCGGCTGGCACGCCGTCCGCGACGAGCTGTTTGAAGTCCCCCTCGTCTTGCAGGAGGGCTTGCTCAACCGCTTCCTTTTGAGCGCGCGCGACGCGCGGGGCCGCGCGCTCGAAGTCGAGCCCGGCGAGTTTCAAATCCGCCACGGCCTGACCATCAGCGCGCC
>DASTQX010000595.1:0-1748 GCA_035761505.1 Pyrinomonadaceae bacterium | reverse complement strand
TCACTCCCTGTGCTTCGCCGCGTTGGTCGGGCCGCAGGGCCGAGTCATTTCCTTCGAGCCGAACCCGCACAACGTCGCGCGCTTCCGCCTTCACCTTGAGCGGAATCCGCAACTGGCCGAGCGCATCACGCTGATGACTTCGGCGGTGTCGAACGTGGACGGCGAGGCGACGTTCGAGTTCAGCTCGAACGTCGATGACGGCACCAGTTCCGGCAGCCACCTCTCTGACGCGATGGTGCCGGGCGAGGCTTGGTGGTACGAGAACTTCGAGCGCACCACCGTCCCGACTGTCCGCGCCGACACGCTCCTGCGCGGTGGGCGGGCGACGGTGCCGACCATCCTGAAGATTGACGTGGAGGGGGCCGAACAGCTCGTGCTCGAAGGCGCTCAGGAGTTACTCGCGACAGCGCGCCCGATGCTCTTTATCGAGGTGCATAACATCACGCAGATGTTTTACGTGCAGAAAATCCTCTTCGACGCCGGGTACGCGCTGGATATGCTCGATGCGGAGCATAGTTCGTTCTCACGCTGCTTCCTTGCAGCCCGACCCGTCGCGTGAGAGTTCGGCCCGCGCCGCCGGCGCTCATGGGGGCGGGGAGAAACTTAGCTGGAGATGATGAAGTGAAAGTCGGAATTCTGGCTGGCGGACTCGGCACTCGCTTGCAGGAGGAGACCACGGTCAAGCCGAAACCGATGGTCGAGATCGGCGGGCAGCCGGTGCTTTGGCACATCATGAAACAATACGGCGCGCACGGCTTCGGCGAGTTCGTCGTGGCGCTCGGGCACAAGGGAGAGGTCATCAAAGAATATTTCAGGGACTACCACATCCGCGCGCGCGATCTGACCGTCAACCTCTCCAACGGCGGGGTGAAAATTCATGAAGGTAGTCACGAGGACTGGGTCGTACATCTGCTCGACACGGGGCTTTTCACCGAGACGGGCGGGCGCGTGCGGCGCATCGCCGAGTTCGTCGGCAAAGAGACCTTCATGCTCACGTATGGCGACGGCGTGTCGAGCCTTGATATTAAAGACCTCGTGGCCTTCCACCACGGCCACGGGCGGCTCGCGACGGTGACAGCCGTGCGCCCGCCCGCGCGCTTCGGCGGGATGGTCTTCGACGGCCAGCGCGTCGTCCGGTTTGAGGAGAAGCCGCAGATCGGCGAGGGCTGGATCAATGGCGGGTTCTTCGTAATGGAGCCGGGCGTGATCGATTACATCGGGGGCGACGAGACTGTCTTCGAGCGCGAGCCTCTGGAGCGCCTTGCCGCCGATGGGCAGTTGATGGCGTACCAACATGACGGCTTCTGGCAGTGCATGGACACGCTGCGCGACGTGCGATTGCTCGAAGGTCTGTGGCAGAGCGGACAAGCGCAATGGAAGGTGTGGGAATGACGGCGGGCGACGAACGGCAACGACAAAACTCCGAGACCGGCGGGCAGACGCCCGCGAACTTCTGGCAGGGGCGCAGGGTGCTCGTGACGGGCGCGACGGGCGTCGTCGGCTCGTGGCTGGTCAAGGACTTGCTGGCCGCGGGCGCGCACGTCGTTGCCCTGATCCGCGACGCCAACGCGCAGAGCGAGCTTTACCGCAGCCGTGACAGCGAGCGCGTGACGGTCGCGCAAGGTGCCCTCGAAGACTTCTGGGCGCTTGAGCTCGCCGTCAACGAGCACGAAGTCCAGACCGTCTTTCACCTCGCCGCGCAGACCATCGTCGGGACTGCCCACCGCTCGCCGCTCTCGACCTTTGAG
>DASTQX010000594.1:0-28182 GCA_035761505.1 Pyrinomonadaceae bacterium | reverse complement strand
TCTACAACGCCACCTTCCTCCCGCTCGGCAGGTACAACGTCATCGCCACGGCGAAGGGCTTCAACAGCGTGCAGCGCGAGGGCGTCGAAGTCCCCCTGAATCAGACCATCGTCTCCGACTTCCGGCTCAGCCCGACCGTAGGCGAGACAGTGACGGTGACGACCGAACTCGCGCCCATCAACACGACGAATCAGGAGATTAAAGGGTCTCTGACGGCGCAGGAGATTATTGACAAGCCGACCTTCAATCAGGGCAACTTCCTGACGCTCGCCGAGACTTTCACCGGCTTTCAGGAGAACCCGACGGGCGGGCAGAACAACCCGACGGCCTCTTCCGGCTCCTCCATCAACTTCAACGGCACGGGCACGCGCGGCGCGACCTTCCAGATCAACGGCGTCAACAACGACGACTCTAGTGAGAATCAGAACCGGCAGGGCGCTTCGCTCTCGACCATCAAAGAGTTTCAGGTCATCACCAACAACTTCACCGCCGAGTTCGGGCGCGGCTACGGCGCGGTCGTGCTCGTGCAAACCAAGTCGGGCACGAACCAGATTCACGGCGACGCTTATCTCTATCACAACGACAGCGCGCTCAACGCCACCAACAACGTCTTTACGCCCGGCGCGCGCAAGCCCGTCAACCGTCGCAACCAGTACGGCTTCACGAGCGGTTTCCCGTTCTGGAAGAACAAGGTCTTCGGCTTCGTGAGCCTCGACCACGTGCAGAACAGCGGCGCGGGCGGCTACACGCGCGACGTGTTTCTGGCCGCCGAGCGCAACCCGGCCAACTGGTTCCAGACCACGCCCGCCAACGACACCCCCGCCAACCGCGCCTTCATCCAGTCGGTCATTGACCGCTTCCCTACGTCGCTCGTCCCGAACGACCCGCGCAGCGCGCGCACCTTCACCGGCTCGGTCGGCTTCGACCGCCCGCTCAAGGACTACTCAGGCCGCCTCGACTGGAATCCGCGCGAGGCCGACAACTTCTTCGTCCGCTGGCAGTACACGCGCCAGATTCTCGACAACGAGGACATCATCCTCGGCGAGGCCACGATCCAGAACAACAAGCAGCAGAACATCGGCTTTACTTGGACGCACCTCTTTTCGAGCCAGACGGTCGGCGAGTTTCGCTACGGCTTGGGATTGCGCACGACGCTCGTCGGCATCAAGGCCGGGAACGACACGCCGATTATCCGCTTCGTCGGGACGCCCGTCGCCGGCTCGATCATCGGCAACGCCGGGCAGTTCCCCATCAATCGTTGGCAGACCGATCATCAATTCGTCTATAACGTCTCGACGCTCTTCGGCGGCAACCACGTCTTCAAGGCGGGCACCGACATCCGCCGCCAGCAACTCGACGACGTGGCCGACAGCAACTCGCGCGGCTTCCTCAACATCTCCGCGACCTGCAACGGCACGAACTACGGCACGGCTTATAACGCTTTCCTGAACGGCTGCGTCAACAACTTCCAGAAGGGCTACGGCCCCTTCTTCCTCGAAAACCGCATCCGCGAGTCGAACTTCTACGCCGAGGACAACTGGAAAGTGCGGATGAACCTGACGCTCAACATCGGCTTGCGTTACGAGTACGTCTCCGCGCCGGAAGAGGCCGCCGGGCGCATTGACTACGGCTTCCGCGCCGACAAGGACAACATCGAGCCGCGCGTCGGCTTCGCGTGGAGCCCGAACTTCGAGGGTGGCTTCCTCGGCAGCCTCTTCGGCGGCGTCGGCAACTCCTCGGTGCGCGGCGGCTACGGCATCTACCACGGGCGGCTCTTCCAGTCGGTCTTCTCACAATCGGGTGCGACCGTGCGCTTCAACCCGCCGAACGCCTTCTTCTACAACCAGTCGGGCGCGCCGACCGCGACCTTCAACCCGACGAACCTCTCCGACCCGACCAACGGCTTCGTCTTCGTCCCCGGCCCGCAGACGGCGCGCACGACTTTGACGAACATTGACCCCGGCTTGGAGATGCCCTACACGCAGCAGTGGAATTTGAGCTACGAGCGGCAACTGCCCTTCACCTCTTCGATGCGCCTGACCTACACGGGCAACCGGGGCATCGGGCTGCTCCGCTACGCGCTCGAAAACCTTCCGCTCAACGACCCCGCGGGCGTCTTCGTCGCCAACCACCCGAACAACGCGCCCGCCGTGCTCTACACCGCCGCCAACCGCCCGCCGGGCGACCCGCGCGCCGTGGACGTGCGCGGGCAGACGCTCCGGCCCGCCGCCGACATCGTCTGTGCCGGAACGGGACTCGCGGGCGTGGCCGTCACCGCGCAGTGCCCTGTGCCCGTCCCGCTCGGCGCGTTGGAGTACAGCTTCCGCGTCCCGCGCACCAACGAGCGGCGACCGAGCGGCGCGTTCACCACCAACCTTGCCGTCGCCAACGCCTCTTGGAGCTACTACCACGGCTTCCAAGCCGAGTGGGTCAAGCGACTGAGCCACAACGTCAACTTTCAGGCGTCCTACACCTTCAGCAAGGCCATTGACACGACCTCCGAGGCGACGTTCGTCGGCGCGGGCGACACGAACCAGACGGGCAACAACGCGCGCGGGGCGCGCGGCCTCTCGCGCTTCCACACGCCGCACCGCTTCACGCTCTACGGCACTTACCGGACGCCTTGGTTCCAGAACGACCGGGGCATCCTCGGCCACGCCTTCGGCGGCTGGCAGTTCTCGACCGTCGTCAAGCTCGCCAAAGGCACGCCCTTCACGGTCACGACGACGGGGCTCGACCTCAACCTCGACGGCTTCGCCGAGGCGCGGCCCGTGCTCCTCGACCCGTCGGTCTTAGGCGGCCACATCAACCACCCTTCGGACTCGGTGCAGGAGTTGCCGCGCGCGGCCTTCCGCACGCTGGCCGTCACGGACTTCGGGACGCCCATCTTGGGGCGCAACACTTTCTTCGGCGACGGCGTGAAGAACGTAGATTTGAGTCTCGTCAAGAACTTTCTTCTGCCGTGGGAGAATCACCGCTTCTCCCTGCGCGCCGACTTCTTCAACGCCTTCAACCACGTCCAGTACGGCTTCCCCACGAGCGACATCACCAACGTCAATTTCGGTCGCATCCTCGGAGTCGCCACGCAGTACGCCCCGCGCAGCGTGCAAGTCTCGTTGCGCTATCAGTATTAAAGACCCGCTCCGAAGAGGGGCGGGGGACTGAAGGCTCCGAGCTTTCGCCCCCGCCTCTCTTCGAGCGGACGGACGAAGACCAGACAGGTTTAAGTTTACTGAATGAAACAGGTCTTACATCGCAGCCTCTTCGACACGGCTTTTCGCCTGAGCCTCCTGCTCTCAGGCGTCTTTTTTTGCTGCGCGCCCTCGGCCTTTGCGCAAACCGCCGCGCCGACGCCCGCGCCCGCGCCTGCGGCTGCGCCCGCGCCGCGCCCGACGCCGCCCGCCGGAGAGGTGCGCGCCCTCTGGGTCGTGCGGACGACTTTGACCTCGCCCGACAAGATCAAGACGATGGTCGAGGGCGCGCACCGGAACGGCTTCAACACGCTCATTGTGCAGGTGCGCGGGCGCGGCGACGCTTATTACCGCTCGCGCTGGGAGCCGCGCTCCGCCGCGCTCAAAGACCAGCCGCCCGCCTTCGACCCTCTTGAGACGACCATCAAAGAGGCGAAGCGGCACGGCCTCAAAGTCCACGCGTGGCTCAACACGAGCCTGCTCGCCAACTTGGACGAGCTGCCCGCCGAGCCCTCGCACGTCTTCCACGCGCACCCCGAATGGCTCGCCGTCCCGCGCGCCGTCGCCGCCGAACTCTACTCGCTGCCGCCCTCAGACCCGCGCTACCGGACGGCGATAGTCGAGTGGTCGAAGGCGAACCGCGCCGAACTCGAAGGCATCTACACCTCGCCCGCGCGCCCCGAAGTCCGCGAGCACATCTACTCGATCTGGATGGACGTGCTTTCGACTTACGACTTGGACGGCCTCCACTTCGACTACGTGCGGCTCGCCAGTCCCGATTTCGACTACAGCCGCACGTCCCTCGAACGCTTCCGCGCGTGGCTCGAACCGCGCCTCAGCGCCGCCGAGCGGCGGCTCCTCGCGGACGCGCTCAAGGCAAATCCGCTGGCCGCCGCCGCCGCCTTTCAGGAGCAGTTCCACGACTTCCAGCGCGAACAGATTACGAGTCTCGTCGAGCGCGTCTATCACGGCGTCAAGAAGCGGCGACCGGAGGCCGTAGTCTCGGCGGCGGTCTTCGCCAACGACGAGAACGCCTACGCGCGTCGCTTTCAGGACTGGCGACGCTGGCTTGCGATGGGCGTCCTCGACGTGGTCTGCCCGATGGCCTACACGACCGACACCGAGACTTTTCGGAAGCAGATCGAAGTCGCGCGGGCGGCGGCGCGGGCGTCGGGCAAGCAGGTCTGGGCGGGCGTCGGCGCGTACCGCCTGACGGCGGAAGGGACGGTCGAGAAGATAGACGCCGCGCGCGCGACCGGAGCGGACGGCGTCATCCTCTTCTCCTACGACTCTTCGACGCGGGCGGGCGAGTTGAACCCTTCGGGCGACTACTTGGAGCGCGTCGGCAGAGGCGCTTTCGCCCTCGCGCCCGCGAGAGAGTGAGCGGCCCGGCGCGCGCCTCCGTTCGGCTGCTTCGCGCGCCGGGCGTTTGTTCTTGCCACGAATAACGCGCCGGTGTATAAGTTGGGGAAACTTCCAGCGCATCGGCCAGGCACCAAACACGGTCGGCAGTTTCGCATCAGCACTTGCGGCACACGCTACATCGCAAACACTTTGATAAGGCCCACGGGTCTGCCGGGATCGAGCGTTCGCCGAACGCCGTCGCGCCGTCGGGCACACCCGGAACTTCCAATAACGAAAAGGACACAGCAATGACTTGTTATGCACGGATAGCATTTCGCACGCTCTGGGCGCTCGCGCTCTGCCTCGGCCTGTCGGGCGCGGCGCTCGCGCAGGTCGGCGAGACAGCCGCCCAGATCAACGGGCAGGTGGTGGACTCCGCCGGGGCCATCGTCCCCGGCGCGACGGTCGTCATCACCAACGACGCGACCAACGAGGAGCGGCGCGTGACGACGAACGACGACGGCTACTACGTCATCACCCCCCTGAGCCCCGGCACCTACACGCTCACGGTCGAGCAGGCGAGCTTCAAGAAGTACGTCGAGACGAGCATCACCTTGAACGCCGCCGACCGCCGGGTCATGAACGTCTCTCTTGAGACAGGCAACGTCAACGAGACCGTCACGGTGACGAGCGAGCAGAACGTCGTGCAGGACAGCCCGACGGGCCAGACGCTCATCTCCGGGACGCAGGTCTTGGAGATTCCCCTCCAGAACCGCGACTTCACGAAGCTCCTTGAATTGACGCCGGGCGTCAGTTCCAGCCTCGACGACGAGACCGGCTTCGGCCTCTCGAACCGCTTCGACGTGTCCATCAACGGCATGCGCCGCAACTCGGTCAACGTCTTCGTGGACGGCGTCTCGAACACCGACGTGGGCTCGAACATCACGCTCCTGTCGACGCCGACCGTTGACTCCATCAAGGAGTTCAAGGTGCTGACCTCGAACTACACGGCGGAGGTGGGCCGCTCCGGCGGCGGGACGGTGACGCTCGTGACGCGCGGCGGCGAGAACGACTTCCACGGCTCGCTCTACGACTTCGCGCGCAACGACCGCTTCAACGCCAACACCTTCTTCAACAACCGGGCCGGACGCCGCGCCAACGGCTCGCTCGTCCTGCCGACGCCGCGCCTGCGCTACCACAACTTCGGCGGCACCTTCAGCGGCCCCGTCATGCTCCCGAACTTCGGCGTCGGCGACAAGTGGTACTGGAGCGGGCGCGACAAGACCTTCTTCTTCTTCTCGCACGAGCAGCGGCGCATCACGCGCGGCATCACGGCGGCGACGGCCACCGTCCCGACCGCCGCCGAGCGCGCGGGCGACTTCTCCCCGAACCTCGGCCTGCCGCTCTTCCGCACGAGCGCCGCGACGCCCGCGAGCTGCACCACGCCCGGCGTCGGGACGTGCACGAACACGCCTCTCAACGTCACCGACACCAACGGCAACGTCATACAGGCGCGCGCCGGGATGATCTTCCGCGCCTCGGACGGTCGCGCCTACGCGGGCAACATTCTCCCCTTGAGCGACTTCGACCCGCGCGCCCTCTCCATCGTGAACGCCTTCCCGCTGGCGAACACCGGGGCTTCTTCTTTCACGCACGCGCCGATTAACGCGCTGCGCACGCAGCAGGAGTCCATCCGCGTTGACCACAACTTCAACGACAACCACAAGCTCTTCGGGCGCTACACGCACGACCTCAACCGGACGGTCGAGCCGAGCGGGCTCTTCGCCGTCAACAACGTCCCCAACTTCGGGACGACCGAGACGCGTATCCCCGGCATGACGTTCGTCCTCTCGGTGACGAGCGTGCTCTCGCCGACCTTAGTCAACGAGGCGACCTACAACTTCTCGTCGAACCTCATCGGCTCGGCGGTCATCGGGCGCAGCAAGGACGCGGACTTCCCCGGCGTCGAGACGATCCCCGAAGTCTTCCCTGAGAACAACGCCGGGGTCATCCCGCAGATTACCTTCACGAGCGCGCACTCGAACCTCAACTCGCTTCAGGGCTTCAACATCGCCTACAAGAATCAACTCATCCGCGACGTGGTGACGTGGACGCGCGGCAACCACACTTGGAAGTTCGGCGGCGAAGCCTCTTGGGAACTCAAGGACGAGAACGCCAACAACATCACGCAGGGGGCGTTCGCCTTCTCCGGCGTCCGCACGCGCGGCGTGTCGGGCGGCATCTCGCTCACTCAGACCGGGCTGGCCTTCGCCGACCTCCTTCAGGGCCGCGCCGACAACTACACCGAAGACCAGTTCGACGTGACGGTCAACCTCCGCTTCGGGCGGCGCGAGCTGTTCGTGCAGGACACCTGGAAGGTGCGTCCCAACCTGACGCTCGACCTCGGCGTCCGCTACCAGTTCTTCGTCCCCGTGACCGACGTGAACAACGTGCTCACGTCCTTCGACCCGGCGCTCTACAACCGCGCCAACGCCCCGACCTGCACCACCGCCGCCTGCACGGCGCTCGTGCGCGGGACGGGCGACGAACTGAACGGCATCGCCCGCGCCGGGGTCAACTCGCGCTTCGGCGACTCCATCTACCCGTCGGACAAGAACAACTTCAGCCCGCGCGTCGGGCTGGCGTGGGACCCGTTCAAGGAAGGGAAGACGGTCGTCCGCATGGGCTACGGCCTCTACTACGACCAGCCGCTCGTCGGCATCTTCGAGCAGAACGCCTTCGTCAACCCGCCCTTCAACAGCCGCTCGACCTTTAGCGGCGCGGGCGTGACCTTCTCGAACCCGTCGGGCGGCGCGCTCGGCACGCTCCCGGTGCGCGCGCTGATCGCTACCGCGCCCGACTTCGAGACTCCGATGATTCAGCAGTGGTCAATCGGCGTCCAGCACGAGTTGTTCCGCAACGTCGTCGCCGACATCTCCTACGTCGGCACGAAGGGCGACCACCTGATCCGTCCGCTCGACATCAACCAGCCGCAGCCGGAGGACGTGAACCGCGTCGGGCTCGCCAACGCCAACACCGTTCGCCCCTTCCTCGGCTACCAGCACATCACGTGGCGCGAGACGAGCGGCATCTCCCGCTACCACGGGTTCCTGTCGACCATCAGCTACCGCTTCGGCAACGGGCTCAGCCTGACGGGTTCCTACACCTTCAGCAAGAACATGACGGACGCGACGAACGACCGCGACGCCGTGGACTTCCCGCAGAACCCGCTCAACTACCGCTTCGAGTACGCCGAGGCGCGCACCTCGCGCCCGCACATCTTCTCGGCGAGCTACGTCTATGAACTGCCCTTCTTCACGAAGGACGCGAACCGCTGGAAGCGCACCATCCTCGGCGGCTGGCAGTTCTCCGGCATCACCGACATCACCTCCGGCCAGCCGGTGGCGAGGGTCGGCGTCGCCGCCGCGCAGCCCGCCGGCGGAGCCCTCACGGGCTTCTATCCGAACCTCGTCGGCGACCCGAACGGCGGGCGGGCGCGGCAGATAGACCCGGCGACGGGCCTGCCTTTCGTCTTCGACCCGGCGGCCTTCGCGCTGCCGACGGCGGGCACCTACGGCACCGCGCCGCGTGCCTTCGCGCGCCTCTTCGGGCGCAACCAGACGAACCTCTCCCTGACGAAGAACATCTACTTCGACACGGAGCAGGCCGTCAGGCTGCAACTGCGCGCCGAGGCTTTCAACGTCTTCAATCACACGCAGTTCACCGGCGTCGGTACGGTCTTCTCGACGACGGGCACGGCCTTCGGCAGGCCGACCGGCGCGCGCCTGCCGCGCGAGTTCCAGTTCGGTGCGAAGCTCTCTTTCTAGCGCCGAACGTTTCCCACTCCTGACGCGTGTGCCCGCGGAACCCTCTGGGCTTCGCGGGCACACGCACGTTACGAGTCTCAACCGAAGCGAATCGAGGTGAGGATGAAGGACGAAAGCAGAGAGGCGGGCTCGCTTCTGCTCCGAGGCGCGCGGCTCGTCCTGCCCGGCGGAGTGACCGAAGGTCAGGCGCTTCTCGTCGAGCGTGGACGCATCGCGCGCCTGCTCGCGGACGAAGACGGCGACGCGGAAGCGGCGCGGGCTGTTGTCGTCGAACTCAGAGGGCTCACGCTCTTTCCCGGCTTCGTGGATGTGCACATCCACGGCGCGGTCGGCGTGGACACGATGGAGGCGTCGGCTGAAGACCTGCACGGCGTCGCGCTCTTCCTCGCGCGGAGCGGCGTGACGGCGTGGCTCCCGACGCTCGTCCCCGCCCCCGAAGAAGACTACCGGCGGGCCGTCGCCGCCATCGGCGAGTTGATGCGCGAGCAGGATACGCAACGGCCTCCGGCGGCGCGCGCCGTGGGCGTGCATTACGAAGGCCCGTTCGTCAACACTCGACAGTGCGGCGCGCTCCGCACGCAGTTCTTCCGCGCCTACCGGGAGCTTTCGGACTTGGACGCGCTGGCGACGCTCGACTTCCCCGGCGCGGCGCACATGATGACGCTCGCGCCCGAAGTCGAGGGCGGCGTCGAATTGGTCAGAGAACTCGTCGCGCGCGGCTGGGTCGTCTCAATCGGCCACACGCGCGCCGGACTGTCCGTGCTCGAAGCGGCGCGCGAGGCCGGAGCGCGCCACATGACGCACTTCCCGAACGCGATGCCCGGTCTTCATCACCGCGAGCCCGGCCCCGTCGGCTGGGGCTTGACGGACGACCGGATGAGCGTTGATGTCATCGCCGACGGCATCCACAGCGACCCGCTCATGCTTCGCCTCGTCCTGCGCTGCAAGACCACCGAGCGTGTCTCGCTCATCAGCGACGCGGTTGCGCCCGCGGGCTTAGGCGACGGCGAATACAACGTCTGGGGCGAGACGATCCGCGTCGCCGCGGGCCGCACGTCGAACGAGCGCGGGAGCATCGCGGGCTCGGTCATCACCATGCTCGACGCCGTGCGGATGGTTCGCGGCCTCGGCCTCGGCGAGAGCGAACTCGCCCGCGTGGCCTCCTTCAACCCGGCCCGGCTTCTACATCTTGAAGGCGAATGTGGCTCAATCGAAGCAGGGAAGCGCGCCGACCTCACGGCCCTCGACGCCGACGGGCGCGTCCGCCTCACCCTCGTCGGCGGTCGCGTCGCCTTCGAGGATTTTGGGTTTTAGATTTTGGATTGACGTGATACTTCGGCCTGAAGCCGGATTTCGGGCGCTCAGCTTCGTAAGCTCGAACAATCCAAAATCTAAAATCCAAATCGTTACGGCTTGCGCACGGCTTCCGCCTCGCGCTTCGCGTCGTGGAGTTGTTTGGCGCGGTCGAACTCGCGCGCGGCCTCTTCGTTCCGTCCCATGCGCAGCAGCAGGCGGCCAAGTTGGAAGTGGCCGTCGGCGATTTTGTCGTTGAGCCTCACGGCCTCGCGGAGCGACGCGGCGGCGCGCTCAAGTTCGCCGGTCTGCGCGAGCGCGCGCCCCAGTGCGAAGTGTGTGTCGAACTCCGAAGGATAGGCGCGGGCGGCCTGTTCGAGCAGCGGCAGAGATCGCGCCGCGTCGCCGCGCGTGAGGTAGAGGTCGCCGAGCGTGAAGGCCGCGCGCGCATCCTTCGGGTCGCGCCGCAAGACTTCGTTGAGCACGCGCTCGGCCTCGTCGTAACGGTAGAGCTTCCAGTAGAGCGCGCCGAGCCCGTAGCGCGTGACGTTCGATTCGGGGTCGAGCGCGACGGCTTGCTCGTAAGCTGAGGCGGCTTCGGGCGTCCGGCCCGCGCCGTCGAGCGCGTCGCCGTACATCGCCCACAACTCGCCGGTCGCGCCTTCGAGGTCGAGCCGTCGCCGCAAGACCGTCACCGCCTCGCCGAAGCGCCCCTGCCGCATGAAGGAGCGCGCGGCCAGTTCAAGCAACCCCGCGTCGCGCGGCTCGCGCGCGAGCAGTTGCGCGAGTTCGCGGCTCGCCTCCTGAAAGCGCTCCGCGCCGAAGAGCGCGACGGCCAGCGTGCGCCGCATCGCGCCCTCTTCCGGCGCGAGCGCGACCGCCCGCCGCAGGTGCGGGACGGCCTCCTTCGGCTCGTTCTTCCGCACGAGCGCGAGCCCGATGTTGAAGTGCGCGCCCGCCAGCCGAGGGTCTGCGGCGGCGGCACGATTCCAGGCCGCGATGGCTTCATCCGTCCGCTCCTGCCGGTTCAAAGCCACGCCGAGATTCACCCACGCCCGCGCGTCGCCCGGCACGAGCGCGACGACCTCCTTCCAAACCGCCTCCGCCGCGCGCCAGTCGTTCTTGACTTCAAACCCCCGCGCCGTCTCGTAGAGCGAGCGCACGCGCTCGACCGCATCTTGCGCGGGCGGACTCTGCGCCGCCCAGACGTGATGCGTGGCCGCGAGCAGAACCAGCGTGAGAAGTGTCAGCACTCTCTTCATCTTCAACCGAAGGGGCCGACGACGACGGGCCGCGCTCAAGAGGCGTCCGCCTCGTCGTAGAAGCCCGCGCGGGCGTAAGACTCGTCCAGCAATTCCACGGGATGACACACGCGGAGCCGCAGCCCGCCGAGTCGCGCGCCCGCGCCGAGTTGCATGTGACAGCCGGGGTTGCCGGTGGCGAGCGTCCGCGCGCCGCTCTCTTCGACGCGCGCGAGCTTCTCCGCGAGCACGCGCGCCGACAACTCCGGCTCGACCAGATTGTAGATGCCCGCCCCGCCGCAACACACGTCGCTGCCTTCCAGCGGCACGAGCCGCAAGCCCCTGATCGCCGCCAGCAAGCGCAGCGGCGAAGTGTGCGCGCGCTGCCCGTGCAAAAGGTGACACGAAGCGTCGTAGGTCGTCGTCTCGTCGCCTATCTCAGCGCCTTCGCGCACGCCCGTCGCTTCAAGCTGCTGGCTCACGTCGCGCACGCGCGCGCTGAACTCGCGCGCCCGCGCGGCGTACTCCTCGTCGTGCTCAAGGAGTTGACCGTAGGAGACGAGCATCGCGCCGCAGCCGCCCGCGTTGGTGACGACGGGAGCGCCACCCTCGTCCTCGAAGGCTTCGACGTTGCGGCGCGCGAGCGCGCGAGCGCCTTCCAAGTCTCCGGCGTGCGCGTGGAGCGCGCCGCAACAGACCTGCCCGCCCGGCGCGTCAGAGCGGCAGCCGTTCGCTTCGAGCACCCGCGCCGTCGCGCGGTTGACGCGCGCGAAGAGCCCTTCGGTCACGCACCCCGTAAACAGCAGAGCGCGCGCGGTGCTTCCCTCCGGCGCGGAGCTTCGTCCACGCACTTTCGCTTGAGGCAAGGGGGACGAGCTTTCAAGCAGCGCCAGCGCGAACTCCGCCTGCGAGGGCAGGATGCGCGACGCCCGCGTCCGCAGCAGCAGGCGCGGGAGCCCCGCGTCGCGCACCAGACGCGCGAGCCCGAAGGCGAAGCGGAGCCTGCGCGGGTGCAGCCAGACGTGGCGGAGCGCGAGTCCGAGCAGCCTCGAAGTCCAGCCGCGCGGCCTCCCCGCGTGCGAGATGTCCTGACGCGCGGCTTCGAGCAGTTGCCCGTACTCGACGCCCGCCGGGCACGCGCTCTCGCACGCGCGGCAGCCGAGACAGCGGTCAATGTGGCGCGTGAACGAGCGCGAGTCGAGCGCGAGCCGTCCCTCTTCGACGGCGCGCATGAGGTAGATGCGACCGCGCGGGCTGTCATTCTCGTCGCCCGTGTGGACGTAGGTCGGGCATGCTTCGAGGCACAGCCCGCAGTGGACGCACGCGAGCAGCTTGCGCTCTTCGGCGGCGAGCGTGGCCGCGAGTTGGGTCAGCGGTTCGGACATAAGTGCCTGACGGAACAGCCGCGAAGCGTCTTTCGAGCGTGTCGCGCCGGGGCCGTCTATTCAAATGCGAAGCGACCGGGCGAGAACGTGTCCGCCGGGTCGAGTTGTTCCTTCACGCGCTTCATCAGTAAAGCCGCCGAGGGCGAGAGCCCCCACGCGTCGAACTCGCGTTTGAGTCGTGCGGGCGCGCGCTCGACGATGAAGGAGCCGCCCACTTTCGTCGCCGCCCGGCGCGTGTCTCGGAGCGACGCCGGAACCTCTGAAACGTCTTCCGCCGACGCCTTCTCGAAGACGCGCAGGCTTCCGTCGCCGAGCCCGGCGTGCCACGCCGCATCCTTCACGCCCGCGCGGAGTCTTCCGGCTTCGTCCAGCAGCGCGCCGAGTTCCGAAGGGAGCACGCCCGCGCGCCAGACGAGACTTGATTCGGCATCCCACGCCGCCGCCGAGAGATTCGACCAAAGGCCCGCGTCGTCGCCGTCGAACGTCTCGACGCTCGCGCCCGCCGCCTGCTCTTCGATTACAGAGCGCGCGCGTTCCAGTTGAAAGGCGACCGCTTCCGGCGTCCCGGCGAAGCGGACGAGGATCGCGTGAGCTTCGTCTCCGTCGGAGAGGTGAAGCGACGCGGCCATGCGCGGCGAGAGCAGTTCGACCGCCGAAGGGAGCAGGCGTTCGGCGATGACCGCGCGGCCCGCGCGGAGCAGAGTTCGGGCGTCGGACGAGCGGGCCGCGAGCGTCGCTTCGAGCGGTGGTCGCGGGCGGAGTTTCAACGTCAGCTCAAGGATGACGCCGAGCGTGCCGTGGCTTCCGACGAAGAGCTTGCAGAGGTCGTAGCCCGCGACGTTCTTGACGACGCGGCCCCCGGCGCGAATCAAAGTGCCGCCCGCGAGCGCGACGCGCATTCCGAGGACGCGCGCGCGCGGCAGGCCGTAGCCGAAGGATTGCGGCCCGCCAAGCCCGGTCGCAGCCACGCCGCCGAGCGTCGCGCCGTCGCCTCCCGGCGGGTCGAGCGCGAGCCACTGGCCGCTTCTCCCGACTTCGCGGTTGAAGTCCGAGAGACGCGCGCCCGCCTCGGCGGTCGCCACGAGGTCTGCGGGTTCGTGTTCGAGGACGCGCGACAAGCGCTCCGTCTTCACACGGACGCGCGCGCGCGGCAGAGGATTGCCCGCGTCGAGCCAACGGCCCGCGCCCACGGGCTCGACCTTCCAGCCTTCCTGAGAGGCGAGCTTCAGCACCTCGCAGACTTCTTCGGAAGTGGAAGGAGAGACGGTCAGTATCTCGCCCTCCGCCCCTTCCGCCTTCAAGTGTTCATGCCCGACGACGGAGGCGAGAGCGTTGGCGGCGCGTTCGGCGTTGAAGGCTCCGGCGGAACTTCGAAGGGCGGAAGAAGTCTTCACGAGTGAAGGCGTTTGAGTTTGGAGCGTTGACGAGAGGGCTGCTTCCTGCCCGGCAACGGGCTTCCGTCCGTTGCCGGTCGCTTGCTCGTTCGTGCCCTCGCCGACGGTCGGGCTTCTGCCTTGTGTGACGGCGCGGGCTTCGCCGCAGCCTTTGGGCGTGGGGATGATTTTGCCGGGGTTGCAGCGTCCCGTCGGGTCGAAGGCGGCGCGGAGGCGGAGCATCGCGGCGAGCGATTCATCGGAGAAGATGAGCGGGAGGAAGTCTCGCTTGTCGAGCCCGACGCCGTGCTCGCCGGTGATGGTGCCGCCCGCGCGGACGCACGTCTCCATGATTTCGCGGCCCGCCTCTTTGACCCGCACGACCTCTGCGGGCGAGCGCGCGTCGTAGCAGATAAGCGGATGGAGGTTGCCGTCGCCCGCGTGGAAGACGTTGGCGATGCGCAAGGCGTACTTCGCGCCGACGCGGTAAGTCTCGGCCAGGACTTCCGGCAGGCGCGAGCGCGGGACGACCGCGTCCTGCAACATGAAGTCGGGCGAGATGCGGCCCATCGCGCCGAACGCGCCTTTGCGCGCCGCCCAGAGCTTCTTCCGCTCCGACTCGTCCGCCGCGAGCCGGACGGTGCGCGCGCCCTGCTTCAAGCAGAGAGCTTTGATGCGCTCGACTTCTTCGTCGAGCCCTGCTTTGAGCCCGTCGAGTTCGACGAGCAGCGCGGCTTCGGCGTCTAAGGGTAAACCCGCCGCGAAGACGCTGGCCTCGACCGCGCGGATGGTCGCGCCGTCAACCATCTCAAGCGCGGCGGGGATGAAGCCTTCGGCGATGATGGCCGAGACGGCGCGGCTCGCGTCGTCAATGTCGGTGAAGTCGGCGAGCATCGTCCGCACGGCGGGCGGAATCGGCGTCAGGCGCACCGTGGCCTCGGTGGCGATGCCGAAAGTGCCTTCGGAGCCGACGAAGACGCCGAGCAGGTCGAAGCCTCCGACAGCCGCGCCCGCGCCGCCGAGTTCAACCACTCGACCGTCGGAGAGGACGACGCGCAGGCCGAGCACGTGATCTACGGTCGTGCCGTACTTCAGGCAGTGGATGCCGCCCGCGTTCTCGGCGACGTTGCCGCCGACGGTGCAGGAGATTTGACTCGAAGGGTCAGGCACGTAATGCAGGCCGTGGCGCGCGACGGCGCGCGAGACTTGCGCGTTGACCATCCCCGTCTCGACCACGGCGAGGCGGTTCTCCAAATCAACTTTCAGAAGCCTTCGCATCCTCGCCAACTCGATGCAGACGCCGCTCTCCAAAGTCAGCGCGCCGCCGGAAAGGCCCGTCCCCGCGCCGCGCGGCGCGAACGAAACGCCCTCGCGCGCGAGCACGCGGACGACTTCCGAGACCTCTTCGGTCGAGCGCGGGAAGACCACGGCGCGCGGCCTGAACTTGTAGTGCGTGAGCCCGTCGGACTCATAGACGAGCAGCTCTTCGGCCTCGGAGAGCACCTGCTCTCGACCGATCGCGGCGCGCAGATTGTTGATGAGTGTATCGGCCAATGTCTTCGAGCAAGCGACTTGAAAATTGTTAACGGAAGGCGACGCCGCGATGATACACTACGCGCCCGCCGTTCGTGTAACAGACAGGTTCTCCGTGAAGCAGTGCGGCGCGGCCCCGGCGAATTTCAAGAACGACAGAGGAATAAACCCCCGGCAATGAAAGCGAGCAAAGTCTTTGCTTCCGCCCTTTTCGCGTGTCTCGTGACCTTCAACACACCAGCAACGTGATTCTGTCGGGCGACATTTTTCGGATTGACCCAACCGAAATCGAGAAGGCACGCGTCCGCCTGACCATCATGGACGGGCGCGTCATCTACGAAGCGGGCGTCGCGGACAAGAGGTGAAGGGCATTGGAACTGACCGTCGTCGAGGGCTTGCGCACCGTCAAGCTCGACCTCATCTACACGCTCGCGCTGGCGGCGCTGTTGCTCTTCGCGGGCCACTTCATCCAGCGGCGCGTGCGACTCTTCGAGCGTTCGAGCATCCCGGCGGCGGCCATCGGCGGCCTGCTCTTCGCGCTCCTCGCGCTCGCCTTGCGGCGGGGCGGGACGCTCGGCTTCGCGCTCGACACTTCACTGCGCGGGCCTCTGCAAATCGCCTTCTTCACGACCATCGGCCTGAGCGCGACGACGACTCTCCTGCGCGAAGGCGGCTGGCGGATGGGCTTCTTCTGGCTCATCGCTTCGGCCTCGGCGCTGGTGCAGAACGCGGTCGGGATAGGGCTCGCCGTGGCTCTGGGAGCGCCCGCCGCGCTCGGCGTCATCTGCGGCGCGCTGACGCTTTCGGGCGGCCCTTCGACGGGGCTCGCGTGGACGAAGGAGTTCGAGGCGCTCGGCGTCGAGGGCGCGGGCGCGGCCATCATCGCCTCGGCGCTCTTCGGCATCTTCACGGCCTGCCTCGTCGGGAACCCGGTGGCGACGGCCCTCATCCGCCGCTTCAAACTGGCGAGGCCGGACGATGCGCGGAAGACTGAGGCGGGCGCGGAGGAAGAGTTCTGGGCGCTCAGCCCGACCATGAATCTCGACGAAGAGCGAGAGGCAGAGAAGGGAAGAGATGAAGAAGACGCGAGGCTCACGGGTCAGGTCTTACTGCACAACCTGCTCGTCATCCTCGCGCTGATGGGCTTGGGCGCGCTCCTGAGCTTGGGCATCAAGAGCCTTCCGGGCGTCGGCGCGAATATCATCTTGCCGGATTACATCGGCGCGCTGGTGCTCGCGGCTGTGGTGCGGAACCTGGACGACCGTTTCGGTTGGCTCCGCCTCGACGCGCGCGCCATCGAAGTGCTGGGCGGGATTGCGCTCGCGCTGTTTCTGGTCATCGCGCTGATGAGCCTTGAGCTGTGGAAGATTGCGGGGCTCGCGCTCCCGATGCTCGTCATCCTGCTGACGCAGGTGGTCGTGATGATCGCCTTCGCCGTGCTCGTGACTTTCGTTCTGATGGGGCGCGACTACGAGGCGGCGGTGACGGCGAGCGGGCACATCGGCTTCGGCTTGGGGACGACGCCGAACGCGGTCGCCAACATGGAGGCGCTCACCGCGCGCTACGGCCCCGCGCCGCGCAGCTTCCTCATCGTGCCGGTCGTCGGCGCGTTCTTCATAGACTTCTCGAACCTGCTCATCATCACCGTCTTCGTCAACTTTCTTCGCTGAGCGGAGCTGAAAAAATGCTTAAGAAATCGTCTCTGATTGGCCTCCTCTTACTCCTGACAGTCCCGGCGCACGACGCGCGCGCGCAGGAGAACGCGAAGCCCGCGCCGGAAGCCGCGAACGCGGCGCATCAAGCGGAGCGGCTGCAAAAGATTGTAGATGAGGCGGCGCGCGCGGCCATCAGTCGCTTCGGCGAGAAGGGCTTCGCGGAGAAGAATCTGGCGATCTCGCTCGTCGAGTTGAGCGACGGGGAGAAGCCGCGTCAGGCGAGTTTCCGAGGCGGCGAGCCCATCTACCCGGCGAGCGTCGTGAAGCTCTTCTATCTCGCCGCCGCGCATCGCTGGTTGGAGGACGGGAAGTTGAAGGAGACCGAGGAACTGAACCGCGCCTTGAAGGACATGATCGTCGAGTCGTCGAACGACGCGACCCATTTTATCCTCGACGCGCTGACCGGCACGTCGAACGGGGCGGAGCTTTCGGAGGCGGAGATGAAGGAGTGGGCGCACCGGCGGAACGCCGTCAACCGCTACTTCGACTCGCTCGGCTACGCGGTCGGGCCGGGCGGCATCAACGTCAACCAGAAGCCTTGGTGCGAAGGGCCTTACGGGCGCGAGCGTGCCTTCCTCGGCCCGAAGTTCGAGAACCGCAACAAGCTGACGACCGACGCCACGGCGCGGCTCTTGGCCGACATCGTGTTGGGCCGCGTCGTCACGCCCGCGCGCAGCGCGAAGATGCTTGAGTTGATGAAGCGAGACTTCGCGGGCAAGTCGGAAGACCCGGACGACCAAGCGCACGGCTTCACTTCCATCGCGCTCGCGCCCGGCGCGCGCTACTGGTCGAAGGCGGGCTGGACGAGCACCACGCGCCACGACGCCGCCTACATCGAACTCCCCACGGGCCAGCGCTTCGTCCTCGTCACCTTCACCACCGACCACGCCAAAGAGCGCGACATCATTCCGACGGTCGCGGCGGCGGTGATAAAAGCAGTGACGAGTGACAAGTGACGAGTGACGAGTTAAGGACAAGCTCTTTGCTCGTCATTCGTCACTACTTCACGGCTTTTGCGCGAGCACGGCGGTCTTCGTCCAGCCGATGGGCTCGATGGGGTGGAAGTGATGATTTTCGATGACGCGGAAGAAGCTCTGCGTGTGTTCGGAGACTTCGAGGGGCGGGTGCGCCTTGAAGCGGAACATGACTTCGAGAAGCGTGCTCATCGGCGAGGGACGCACGGGGAGATGGAGGAGGTAGCCGCCGGGCGCGAGCACGCGCGCCAGTTCGCGCATCCCTTCGTGGAGCGGGACGTATTCGAGCACGCCGCTGGTCATCACGAAGTCGAAGGAGTCGTCGGGGAAGGGGAGTTCGAGGACGTTCGCGCGGACGAAGGAGATGGTGTGTCGCTCCGCGTCTTCGGACTTCTCGGCGGCGCGGCGCGCGGTCTGGAGCGAGCGCGCCGAGAGGTCAACCGCCGTAATCCTCGACGGGCGTTCGAGCACGCGGAGCAGCGCGAGCGTGAGCAGGCCCGTGCCGCATCCGGCGTCGAGGATGCTCGCGCCCGCGGGCAGTTGCAGGCGGCTCTCGCGCAAATATCTCTCAAGCGAGAGCCCGTAGCCGTTGATGCGGAACATCAGGTCGTAGAGGTTGGTGAAGCGGTCGTAAATCGAGACCGGGCTTTCTGGGAATCGTGTGGTGGTCGCTTCGCTGTGATTCATTCGCCTCCCGGCTCTCCGCTCGTGTTCTGGACTACGCCTCAAAAATAGCACACTAAGTCAATGCACGCAGCGCGGCATGATAAAGGAGTCGCGCGAAAATCAGAAGTTCGTGCGCGGGCGTTTCTCAACGAAGATTTACAGGTGTTACCATGTTGCGGTCTGAAAACGCCCCGGAAGTCTTCGCCCGAAGCGATTGGAAGGGGCGAGCCCGGTCGAACTTTCGCTACATCAAAATTCAGAAAACGGTGCCCGGAAGAATGAGTCCACAAAAGCCTCAGAGGTCGAAAAGCTATCTCCCGTTCGTCATCATCGGCGTGGTTCTGCTGGCGGTCGTCGCCGCGTCGGCGCTGTTGATGCGCCCGAAAGAGACGAGCCCGGCGGCGCAGCCGAACTACACGTCGAACGCCCCGGCGAACACGACTTCCAACGCCGCGCCCTCTGCGCCCTCTGCGCCCGCCCGCCGCGTGGGCGCTCCCGGCGCGCAGCCGCCGCACACGAAGGGCGGCCAGAGCGCGGCGGTCGTGATCGAAGAGTTCGCCGACTACCAGTGCCCGCCGTGCGGCAGCATGCACCCGGTTTTGCAGAAGATCGTGGACGACTACGGCGAGCGCGTCCGCGTCGTCTTCCGCAACTTCCCTCTGCAATCCATTCACAAAAACGCCTTCACGGCGGCGCGCGCGGCGGAGGCCGCGGCCTTGCAGGGCAAGTTCTGGCAGATGAACGACATGATTTTTAAGAATCAGGACGCGTGGAAGGACTCGCCGGAGCCGCGCCCTATCTTCCAGAGCTACGCGAGCCGTCTCGGCCTCAACGTCGAGAAGTTCAAGACCGACATGGAACAACAGTCCGTCACCTCGCGCATCATCGCCGACGCCGAGCGCGGCGGCTCGCTCGGCGTCGGGAGCACGCCGACGCTCTTTCTCAACGGGCGCGAGCTGACGGCGGATCAGTCGCTTTCGGAAACGAAGCTGCGCGCGCAGATTGACGCGGCGCTGGCCGCCGCCAAACCTCTACAGTGAGCGAGAGAGCACAAACGTCGGACGGTTTGGACGAAGGCGCGGGCGAGGCCGAGTCGCGCGGCGAGCGTCGCGCGGCGCTGTGGGACGGCGCGGCGGCGCTGCTCGCTCTGGTCGGGCTGCTCGATTCGGTTTATCTGACGGTCGAGCACCTTTCGGGACGCAGCGTGAGGTGCGTGGTCGTGAGCGGCTGCGACGCGGTGCTTGCGAGCCGCTATGCCACGCTTCCGGGCGACGTGCCGCTCGCCGCGCTCGGCGCTCTGGCCTACTTCACGGTCTTCAGTCTGGCGACGCTCGCGGCCTTCGGCTACCCGAAGACGCGGACGCTCCTCGTGCCGCTCGTCGCCCTGATGTTCGCGGGCACGCTCTGGCTCCTCTACCTTCAAGCCTTCGTGCTCCGCGCCTTCTGCACTTACTGCCTCGTCTCCGCCGCCGTGACGACGGCGCTCGCGCTCGTCGTGCTCGGTCGAAGATTCTTCGGCGCGCGGCGTCGTTATTCCTGAGAAGAGCCGGGAACAGCACTCCCTTCATCTTCGACCACGTAGATGAGCGTGGTGCCGAACTCGTCTTCAAACTCCGCCTCGTAACGCATCCCCAGTTTGAGCAGCACGCGGAGGGAAGCCTCGTTCGACGCGTCCACGGTCGCGTGGATGCGTCCGAGCCGTAATGCCTCGAAACCGTATGCGAGAAGCCGCCGCCCGATTTCGGTGGCGAGCCCGCGCCCCCAACTCTCGCGGCTGAGGACGTAGATCAGCTCGAAGTCGCCCGCGCGCGCGAGTCCGTCCCGCCTCGGCTTCAACTCCGCGTGCCCGACGAAAGCCCCGTCCTCCTTCGAGAAGAGCGCCCACACGTCGAACGCGCGCGGCTCATAGACGTGCGTGAAGAGACGCGCGAAGCCCGCGCGCGCCTCGTCCTCGGTCTGGACGCCCGTCCCGACAAACTTCATCACTTCGGGGTCGGTGAAGAGCGCGACCAGAAGCTCTCGGTCGGTCTGTTCGTAGGGGCGGAAGACGAGCCGCCCGGTTTCCAGCATCGGCGTCATGGCCGAAAGTTTAGCAGAGCGGGGCGCAAGAAAGACCGGGACGCGCCGTTCCAACGTCATGAAATGCGCCGGAAGGAGAGCGAAAAAGATGCGTAGAGCTTGGACGGTGTTGACGCCCGTGGGGCTTCTGTTACTGGTGCTGAGCGCTTTGACTTTGCGGGGCGGCGAGACGAAGGCGTCCGAAGCGGGCGGCACGGGCTTGAAGGCCGCCGCGCAGGAGAGGGGCGTCGTGGCGTCGCGCCACGGCCCTTTCGAGGTTGAAGTGCTCGTCAACGGCTACCCGCGCGAGGCGCTCTACGGGCGCGGACGGCGCTACGTCGAGGCGTCGGAGGGCGCGGAGTACGAGCTGCGAATCCGCAACCCGCTCCCCGTCCGCGTGGCCGTCGCGCTCTCGGTGGACGGCCTCAACACGATTGACGCGCGCCGCTCTTCGAGTTGGGATTCGAGCAAGTGGCTCATCGAGCCTTACGAGACCATCCGCATCAACGGCTGGCAGATGAGTTCGAGCCGCGCGCGCCGCTTCTACTTCACGACCGAGCGGGACTCCTACGCCGCGCGTCTGGGCCGCGCCTCCGACCTCGGCGTCATCACCGCCGTCTTCTACCGCGAGAACACGCCGCGCCCGCGTCCCGTCGTCCCGCCGATTTACAGGGGCCACGAGGAAGCACCCGCGCCGCGCCCGTCGGAGCGCCGTGGAGAGGATAGCTCCTCGACGCGGATGAACCGGGCCGAGGGCGCGAAGCGGAGCGGTCGCCCGTCCACGGTCGCGCCGCAGCCCGACGACGAGCACGCGGCGACCGGCATCGGTCGCTCGGTTGACCATCACGTCCGCTTCGTCAACCTCGACCTCGAACGCCGCCCCGTCGCGGAAGTCTCCATCCGTTACGAGTACCGCGACGCGCTCTACAAGCTCGGCGTGCTGCCCCGGCCCAAGCCGCACGAAGACGCGCTCCGCCGCCGCGAACGCGCGCGCGGGTTTGAAGACCCGCGCTTCAGCCCAGAGCCGTAAATTTGGAACAGAGCGTGGGCACGGGCGTCTAAAGCGGGTGAGTAGCTTCTTGAAAGGGTCTGTGCCGAGATGTCGAATCATTCACACCCGCTCGAAGGCGTGCGCGTCGCCGCGCGCTGTCCCGCCGACTGGGAGAGCATGACGGGCCGAGACCGCGTGCGCTTCTGCCACCAGTGCGAACTGAACGTCTATAACCTCTCCGGCATGTCGAAGCGGGAGGCCGAGGCGCTCATCAACACCTCCGAAGGCCGCCTCTGCGTGCGCTTCTACCGGCGCGCGGACGGGACGATTCTGACGCGCGACTGTCCCGTGGGTCTGCGCGCCGTCCGCCGCCGCGTCTCGCGCATCGCCAACGCCGTCGCCTCCGCCGCGCTCGGCTTCTTCGCGGGCCTCGGCTTCGACTACGCCCTCCGGCCCGGCCACACCGTCGGCGAATACGCGAGGCCGACGCCCGAAGCGGAAGAGAGTTTAGAAGGGGTGATGGGCCTGATGGCCGTGGACATCAAGCGCACGCCCACGAAATAATTTTGGCTTAGCGTCGCGGCTTGAGGTCTTCAGTGTAGAGCATCTTGTAGGCGCGGAAGTTCGCCATTACCTTGTTGACGTAATCCTTGCTCTCGGTGAAGCCGACTTCGGAGGTGAAGACGCCGGGGTCGTCGTGGACGGCGCGGCGCACCCAGCGGACGACGTTATCTTCGCCGCCGTTGTAGGAGGCGGCCACGGCCTCCGGCAGGCCCGGAAACATCCGTCCCAACTCCGCGAGGTACGCGCTCGCCAGAAGGACGTTGACCTCCGGGCGGTAGAGGTCTTCCTCGCGCGGCGCGGGAATTTTAACCTGCGGCGCGTACTTCGCCGCGATCTCCGGCGTCAACTGCAAGAGCCCGCGCGCCGCCGCCGGGGATTTCGCGCGCGTGTTGAAGCCGCTCTCCTGTCGCATGATGGCGAGCACGAGCCGCGCGTCCACGCCCCGGCCCGCGACCGAGCGGAGGATGACTTCGCGGAACGACGCAGGATAGTCACCCGCAGCCCTCTGCACCTCGCCCCGCACGCGAGCCTCGCGCTGCGCCGCCGAAGCCTTCCCCGCCGCGCCGAGTTTCCGCATCCGCTCCGTCGCGCGCCCGCCGTAGTAGGAGCCGAGGCTGTCGGCGATTGATTGATAAGCCTTCAGCGCCTCGTCCGTCCGTCCGAGCCGTTCCAGACTGTACGCACGCAGGTAAGCGATTTCCGGCGCGGTCGTGTTCACGTCGCGCGTGAGCCGGACGCGGCTCATCTCGTCGCCGGAGCGCAAAGCCGCCTGCCAGTCGCCGCGCGCCACTTCGAGACGGAGCCGCGCGAAAAGAGCGCTCGCGTCCGCCGGTTTACCTCTGAAGCGCTCGCGCGTGCGCTCGATCCACGGCAGAGCCTCGTCGGGTTTCCCCGCCTCGCGCAGAGAATCAATGACGTTGAGGAGCGCGTTCTCGATGCGCTCGCCGTTCGGGAAGCGCTCGGCGTATTCGGCGTAGCGCGCGGCGGCCTCTGCGGGGCGGTCGAGCCTGAGCAGCGTCGCGGCGACGTAGTAGAAACCGTCGCGGCCCGCGGGCGTCTGAATGTAACTGTTCCCCAGATTCTCGAAGACGGGCAGCGCCTCTTCGTAGCGCCGCTCCTGAAAGAGCGAGCGACCGATGCCGAAGTGCGCCGCCGGAACGTTCGAGTCTTCGGGGTGACGTTCGATGATCGCGCGCCAGTGCGCGCGCGCCTCGTCGAAGGCGCGGTTAGCGTGATAGATGCCCGCGCGGCGCATGTGCTCCTGCGCGGGCATCTGCGGCAGAGCGCCGTCGGCGGAGCGGTTCGCGCCGTCCATCCGCCGCGTCACGGCGAGCGCGTCGTCGGTCTGCTCGTCGGCGGGAATGACGACGGCCTCGGCGGTCGCGTACACCGCCGCCGCCTCCGGAGAGTTCCGAGGCGCTTCGACGCGCGTGCACGCGGGCGCGAGCGCGAGAGCCGCCGTGAGAAGCAATGCTTGATGTGCAAGGAAGAACATTTTCAGTCTGTGACCCTGAATGATTCGGACGCGAGAAGGCGGCCCGCCCGCCCGTCTCCGTTGTCGGCTTCGTGTTCGCATCAACGCCGCCGTGGCCGCAACCGCAAAAAAAAATCTGGAAGAGAAGTGCCCGCCGGGAGTTCGTCTTCGTCAACACGTGACGAGCGACGGACGACTCTTTGATGCCGCGTCGTCGCCGCGCGTCACCCGTCTTTGTGAGCCTTCGGGCCGAAGTTAAAACCTCGCCCTTCGACTCCGACGCCTACTCGCCCGGCTGCGCGGTTTCTTCTTCTTCGACGATCTCGTAACTCGACACCAACTCGACGCCGGGCCGGAGCGTCGCCGCCACGCTGCAATACTTCGTCTCGGAAAGCTCAATCGCCGAAGCGACGGCGCGCTCGGAAACGTTGTGCCCGCGAACGACGTGCCGCACCTCGATGCGCGTGTAAGCGCGCGGGTGTTCCGCTCGCCGCTCGCCTCGAACTTCGACGCGGTAGTCGGTCACGCGCTCGCGCTTCTTACGCAGGATCGAGATCACATCAACCGCCGTGCAGCCGCCGAGCGCGAGCAGCAATAACTCCATCGGCGTCGCCGCGCTCGTGCGCGCGGAATTCGTCTCGATGACCTGCGCGTGGCCGCTCGGCGAGATGCCGATAAAGAGTTCGTCGCCCGCCGAATGGACGACCGCGTGGACGCTTTTTTTGGTCTCCAAAGTCTTCGCCTCCGCCTTCGACCGACAGCATAACACGTGAGCCTCGGCCTCCCTCAAGCGAGCGAAAACCGGGCTTAAACCTGCAAAATTTTTATGTACGTTAGCCGAACATCTCAGACGGGTTAGAGTACAGAATAAGGACTTGCGTCGCCTCCACAACGCGCGGGGTTTAACACTCCGGCCACGCGCGCCCGCTTTTATCGAAGCACAAACTCAACATCGCCTCTCCCTTTCTCTCCCGGCGGCTTGAAATCAGGGCTTTTTGAACGAAAAGGCATCTGTCGGCATGGTGCTTGCCTGTTATGACACTTAAGGAATGCTTTGCGTAGCTCAAGTGTATGTCTCTCCAATGTGCGATACACGCCTCCCCGCGATATGAGCCGAAGCAGGGCAGGCGTCTCCGATACCGGGGATGCCGGCAGCAAAGTTCTGATAGCGAAAAGTGGAAACATAAATTTGGAGGGAAAAGACCGATGAATAGAATTAGACAGACCGTCTCAATCGCGCTCGTGTTCGCGATGCTGAGCCTCGGAATGACGGCTGTGCAGGCGCAGCGTCGCCCGTACCGCATGTCCGACCGTCAGGTGGGCGACCTCATCCAGCGCGTCGAAACGTCAGCCGACAGGTTCCGCGCGACCATTGACCGCGTGCTCGACCGCAGCCGCTACGACGGCACGCGCGCCGAAGACAACATCAACACCTTCATCCAGAATTTCGAGGCCGCGACCGATCAACTCCGCGACCGCTTCAACCGCCGCGTCTCGGTGGCCTCGGACGTGGAGAACGTGATGCGGCAGGCGAACTACATTGACACCTTCATGGTGAACAACCGCCTCAACCAGCGGGCCGTGAGCGATTGGGCGCAGGTGCGCAACAACCTGAACGCGCTCGCCAGCGCCTACAGCGTCAACTGGCGTTGGGGCGGACAGGTGATTGGCGGCGGGACGACTTCGGGCCTCCCGTACCGCGTCGGCGACGCGCAGCTTCGGCAACTCATCCGCCGCATCGAAAACCGCACGGACACCTTCCGCGCGAGCGTGGACACGGCTCTCGACCGCAGCCGCTACGACGGCACGCGCGCCGAGAACAACATCAACACCTTCATCCGCGATTTCGAGGCGGCGACCGACCTCTTGCGCGACCGCTTCAACAGCCGCAACTCGGCGACCGGCGACGTGGAGAACGTCCTCCGGCGCGCCACCTACATTGACGACTTCATGCGCCGCAACAACCTGACGCAGCGCGCCGAGAACCAGTGGTCTTTGCTCCGCACCGACCTCAACACTCTGGCGAGCGCCTACAGCGTGGCGTGGAACTGGGACACCAACACGCTGCCCTCGACGGGCGGCCCGATTTACACGGCGGCGGGTCTGACGGGCACGTACCGCCTCGACCCCTCGCGCAGCGACGACGCGCGCGACGTAGCGACGCGCGCCACCTCCCGCCTGCCCGTCAACCAGCGACAGCGCGTCTTCGACAACATCATGACGCGGCTTGAGTCGCCCGACATGCTCGCCATCCAGCGGCAGGGGATGTCGGTGACTATCGCTTCGTCGCGCGCCCCGCAGACGACCTTCGACGCCGACGGGCGCGAGCGGCGCGAGCAGTTGCCGAACGGCAGCGCCTCGCGCGTGACGGCGAGACTCACGGGCGAGCGCCTGACGGTGAGTTCGGCGGGCGACCGCGCGACCGACTTTAACGTCACTTTCGAGCCGACCGACGGCGGTCGAAGCCTCTTGGTAACGCGCCAAATCTGGAACGACCGGCTCGGCACCGGCCCGGTCTTCGTTCGCAACGTCTATAACCGCACGTCCGACGTGGCCGAGTGGAACATCTACAACGGCGGTTCGGGCTACCCGTCGCAGATCGGCACGCAGCCGAGCGGCGACTTCATCGTCCCGAACGGGCAGACGCTCGTCGCCACCCTCAACACCGACCTCTCGACGCGGAGTTCGCAGGTCGGCGACCGCTTCACGATGACGGTGCGCCAGCCCTCGCAGTTCGAGGGAGCGATCATCGAGGGGCGCGTGACGAACGTCTCGCGCAGTGGTCGCATCACGGGCCGCGCGGACATGGCCTTTAACTTCGACACCATCCGGCTGCGCAACGGCCAGACCTACAGCTTCGCCGGGTTCATCGAGAGCGCGCGCGGGATGAACGGCGAGGTCGTGCGCGTGGATAACGAGGGCGTCTCCGACGACGACAGCCGCGGCGAGACGACCGCGCAGCGCGGGGCCATCGGCGCGGCGGTCGGCGCGATCATCGGCGCGATTGCCGGGGGCGGTAAGGGCGCGGCCATCGGCGCTATCGTCGGCGCGGGCGCGGGCGCGGGCTCGGTCTATGTGCAGGGCCGCGAAGACCTCGAACTGCTCAGCGGCTCCGAGGTGACGATCCGCGCGAGCGCGCCAGCCAGATAAAGACGAGACGACGGAAGGGGCGCTTAATCTCGCCCGCAGCCGTTCCAACTCACGAAGCCCGGCGGCCTCTCTGAGAAGGCCGCCGGGCTTCGCTTTTCGTCCTCAACCGGCGACCAGGAACGAACGCGCGCGGGTCAGTCGAGGGCTCGAAGTGGCGGCGTCTGATTTAACGCCCGCGCGGATTTGACCTGTGGTAATATCGCCGCGCCTAACACCTCATCTGCCGGGGCTTGCTAACTAATTTCTCGTCTTCAGGGTGGAGAAAAGAGATTAAGCGCCTCGCTGTGAGCCGACTGACCGAAGCGACGCAGAGATAAGCCGATGGCCGCCATTTTAATCGTTGATGACGACGACTCGATTCGTGACACGCTCTACGAGCTTTTCTCGGAAGACCACCTCTGCCACGCCGCGAACACCGCCGAGGTGGCGCTCTCCTTCCTCCGCGAACAATCCTACGACGTGGTGCTGACCGACATCTCCATGCCCGGTCTGAGCGGCGTCGAGCTGCTCAGCACCGTCCGCCAGACGCAGCCCAGCACGCCCGTCATCATCATCTCCGGCATCAGCGACGAGACGCACGCCGAAGGTCTCAAGCGCCTCGGCGCGTTCGACTACATCCTCAAACCCTTCCGCCTCCAGGTGGTCGAGTCGAGCGTCGCCCGCGCGCTCGAATATCGCCAGCAGCGGAAGGAGACGCGGCCCGGCGACGAAGTCCGGAGTTAAGCGACGAACGATTTCTACAAAAGCCGAGAGGCGGCCCGACGCCGCCTCTCGGCTTTTGTCAGAGCTACGACCGCCGCCCGCCTTAATGAATCACGGGCTCTTGATTGAAATGCTCTTGATTGAGCGAGGACGCGGAGAAGGGAAGGGGGGCGTTGGCCGCTCTTTCGGGCAGCCGTCCCGTGAGTTCTTCGACCAGCTCGACGATGCGCTCGGCGGTGAAGGGCTTGGTCACGACGCAATCCACACCCGCGTCCTTCTGCCTCTCCGAGCCGACCTCGTCGCCCCAGCCCGTGATGACCGCGAGCGGTATCTCCGCGTCCATCGAGCGCACGGCGCGCGCCAGTTCCCAGCCGCTCATGCCGGGCATCCCGATGTCCGTAAAGATCACGTCGAACTTCGACGCGCGGAACATCGAGAGCGCCTCGAACGCGTTCGACGCGAGTTCGACCGCGTGGCCTTCGGCCTCAAGCAACTCGCGCAGCAACTCACGCACCGACGGCTCGTCGTCCACGACGAGCATCCTGACCCGCCTCGAAGGCTTGGGCCGCTCCGCTCCGTCCTGCGCCTCTTGAGCGGTCGCGGGCGCGGCTTTTGAACTCGCCTTCGCCGCCGGGAGCTTGATGGAGAAGGTCGTCCCGCGCCCGACTTCGGACTCGACCTCGATGGAGCCCTCGTGGCGG
>DASTQX010000593.1:0-3048 GCA_035761505.1 Pyrinomonadaceae bacterium | reverse complement strand
TCTTCGCCGCCGACCGTGGCCGAAGGAGCGGCGGGCGCGGCGACGTGCTCGTCCGCGAAGCCCGTCTCGATCTCCTGCGGCGCGCTGGCGGCTTGCGTCGCCGCCGGTTGCTCTTCGAGCCGCGTCTCGGTCTCCGCGAGCGCGGAAGGAGCGGCGACCGTCTCCGAGAGCGTGCCGCCCCCGGAGGTTTCAAAGACCGGGGCCGGAGACTCGGACGCGGGCGCGGCGGCCTCGCTCATGTCGAGTTCGATCCAGTCGGAAGAGTCCGCGTCTCTCAAGGGCTCAAGTGCCGTCTCTCCGACGAAGCGCGCGGGCGACTCTTCGAGAGCTTCGATGTCGCGCACTTCGGAAGGTTCGTGTTCGACGGTTAACGCCGAGCCCTCGACCGCCGCCGGTTCGACGGCGGGAGCCTCGACGTACTCGACCTCGGAGGGCAAGCTCTCGGCCTCGCCGGAAGTGTCGGCGAACGGGAGCGACGGCTCAGTCTCTCGGAACGGTTCGAGTTCCCTCGCCTCCGCGACCGGCTCGAAACTCTCGTCTTCGAGCGCGGGCGCGACTTCGGAAGGAGGCGGCGTCAGCGTGAACTCTTCGGCCTCGACGGCGTGGGGCGCTTCTTCAAACGCCTGCGGCCCGGCGGCGGCGTACTCTTCGGACACGACCGTCGTCGCGGCGGTTTCGACCGGCGCGGCTTCGACCGTCGGAGTCTCCGCCTCATCTTCCTGAAGCTCCAAATCTTTGACCGGCGATTCTTCCGGAGCCGCCGTTTCTTCGACGACCGCAGGTTCCTCGACGGCCCATTCGTCTTCGACTGAAACGGTCAACTCGTCTTCGACCGCGACGAGTTCGCGCGTCGCCTCTTCGACGGGCGCGGGCTCAATCGCCGTCTCTTCGGCGAGGGCCGACTCCGCGACGACCTCTTCGACGGAGGCTGCGGGCTCTGTCGCCGGAACTTCAACCGACGGCGACTCGACTGTCGTCTCGGCGGCGGCGAGTTCTTCGACTGTGATCTCCGGCGCGACCGTCTCGACCGAAGCGTCTTCGGTGACGAGAAGTTCGGGGGCCGTCTCCGTCGCGGGGGCCGGTGCGATCTCTTCGATGACTGATGCTGTCTCTTCGACGACGGGCGCGGTAACGCTTTCGGCTTCGGTCGTGATTTCGGCGACGGGAGCGGCGACGGTGGCGAGGGCGGGCGGCTCGGCGGAGCCTTCGCGGCAAGTCTCGACGGCGTGCTGGACGAGCTTGCGGTTGACTTTGGTCTTCGACTTCTTCTCGCGTTCGAGCAGAGCTTCGAGCGGCTCGACCGCCGACGGGTCGCGGAGCGAGGCCAGCGCCTCGACCGCCGCGCGGCGCACTTCGACCGACGAGTCTTCGAGCGCCGCGATGAGTTGCGGCGTGGCCGTGCGCTCCCCGGTCAGTCCGAGCGAGCGAGCCGCCGAGGCGCGCTCCGCCGGGGCCGAAGCGCCGCCGAGGTCTTTGACGGCCTCGTCGTAGTAGCCGTGTTTGACGAAGACCGCGTGCGCGCGCGCGCGCCGCTCCGGGTTGCGACCGGCGAGCGCCGCCAACAACTCGGCACCGATCATCTGTCGCGCCAGCACATCCGAAGTTCCCACGACGCGCTCGTCGAAGGGCTCGCCGTCGAGCAGACGCTTCGTCTCGACCTGCACGACATCGCCGTCCAGAGACACGGCAGGCTCGATGTCCTTTGCGACTATCGCGGCGGATGATTCCTTCTCCTCGGAGGGCTTCGCCTCGGACGACTCCGCGACCGTTGGAGAGAGCGCGGCCAACGAAGATGCGAGGGCGACTTCCGGCGCGACCGTCGCCGTGGGCTCGGCGGCTGCCGTCGTCTCGGTTGACGAAATTGCTGCCTCGGTGGACGCGACCGCCCCGGCGTCCTGCGCGACGACGGGCCGCGCTTCCTCCGCGCGCTCCTTGTGCTTCTTCTTCTTCTCTTCCTTCTTCTGTTTCGCGGTACCGGACGCGGCGGGCTTCGACATGACGGGCGTCACGACGGCGGCGTTGACCGCAGACGTTTCGGCGGCCTGCTTCGTCTCGACCGCACTCAACGAAGAGGAAGCGTCTTTGAGTTTCGCGGCGCGAGTGTCCTTGAGCTTCGCGCCCGCTTCAGGCGTTTGAGGAGCAGCCGGCTCGGTCGCCGAAGAGCGACGCGCCGCGAAGAAGAGTCCGACGCCGACGACGAGCAGCGTGAGCACCAGAGCCAGAGGCCAGTTGCGCAAGACGACCGCGCCGATGGAGGTGCCCGCCGTCGCGGAGGGCTGCGTGGTCGTGGTGGTCGTCGTGATGGGGGCCGTCGTGGTCGGCGGCTGCGCCTGTGCGAGTTGCTGTTCGGCGGCGGGCTGCGTCTCGGCGGGAGTCGGGGCCGGAGTCTGTTCGGCGAGCGGCGGCAGGGAGGCTTGCGGCGTCGAAGGCTCGACGACACCGGCGGGCTGCGCCGACCCGCCCGTGGTCGAAGCAGTTGAGCTTGTCTGTGCCGGGCTCGTCCCGGCGGCGTTGGTTCGGCCCGCGTTCCTGTCGGTCGCGGCCTGATTCGCGGCTGGCGTCGAAGTCTGGTTGGACGCCTGAGAGTTCGTGGCCGGGTTCTGATTCGCGTTCGCGGGCGTCCTCGCGTTGCGCGAGTTGTCCTGCGCGGCGGCGGTCGCGCCTTCGGGAGTCTCGAAGACCACGTCGAGGCGGTTGAACTTCTGTTCCACCTTCGGCTTCGCGCCCGGCTGGACGCGGTACGAGAGCACTACGTCCTTGCCGCGCTGCTGCACCTGCATGTCGGAGAAGCCGCGCCCGCTCGCGCCCTTCGCCACCGAACCGGCGTTCGCGCCGGGAACGACGACGTAGAAGCGGTCGCCGCTGCGGTAAGCCGAATAATCGTTGAGCGGGTTGTCCGACTTGATGGTCACGCGAGAGCCCTGCGGCGTCGAGCTGCTGCCCCCGACGAAGACACGCTTCGTCGTCCCGGTCTTCGGCGTGGCGGTGTTGTCGTTCGCCGTCTGCGAAGCACTCTGCTTCCCCTTGCGCTGCGCGTGCGCCAAAGGG
>DASTQX010000592.1:0-11282 GCA_035761505.1 Pyrinomonadaceae bacterium | reverse complement strand
GCGCTGAGTTGATCGTCTATGCTTCGGAGCAGTGCCACTACTCCTTCATCAAGTGCGTGGACATCCTCGGTCTGGGGAGGGACAACTTAAAAAAAGTCCCGACCGACGAGCGCTTCCACATCAAGGTCGGGGAGTTGCGCGGGATGATCGCCGCCGACCTCGCGCGGGGCGCGACGCCCTTGTGCGTGGCGGGCGCGGCGGGCGCGACCTCGACGGGCGTCGTCGACCCTCTGGACGAACTAGCCGAAGTGGCGCGCGAATTCAAGCTCTGGTTCCACGTGGATGCGGCCTACGGCGGCGGGCTCGCCTTCTCGGACCGCGAGCGCGGGCGCTTGCGCGGCATCGAGCGCGCCGACTCCATCACGATTGATCCGCACAAGTGGCTCTTCGTGCCGCTCGCCTGCGGCGCTCTGCTCGTGCGCGAGGGCGGGCGCGTGCTGCGCGACGCCTTCGACATCACGCCGGAATACCTGAGCGAAGAGCGCGGCGTCGGCGACGTGGAGTATGATTTCTTCCGTTACGGCCAACTCGGTTCGCGCCGCTTCAGCGCTTTGAAAGTTTGGATGGCGCTCAAGCACCTCGGCGTGCGCGGCTACGCCGAGATCGTCGAGCGGCAGATTGACCTCGCCCGCCACCTCGCCGCGCGGCTCGAAGCGTCGGGGGATTTCGAGTTGGTCGGCGAGGTCGAGACGGCGCTCTGCTGCGCGCGATACCTGCCGCCGACGGCGCGCGGGCTCTCTTTAACCGAGCAGGACGAGTTGCAGAAAGCCTTGCAGCAGCGCGTCGAGCGGAGCGGCGGGGCTTGGTTTGCGACGACCGTTTTGCACGGGCGGCGGGCCTTGCGCTTTAACGTCAACAGCTTCCTCACGGAGCGTCGCCACATAGACGATCTGGTAGAATTACTGCGGCGCGAAGGCGCGAAGCTTTTGGACGAGAGGGGGGCTCTATGAGATTCAAGAAGGCTCTTCTGTTTTTGCTGGCGTTGTCAGTTCTTTTCGTCCTGTTCTCGATCTTCCGCGACGACGCGCGCGGGCAGACGGCGGCGGGCCGGGGCGGGACGCGGAAAGTGTCCGCCGAGAAAGTCGAACCCGTGCGCTCGCTCCCGGCGATCAAGACGCAGGCCGAGTTCGACTCTCTGGCGCGCATCTACACCGACCAGCCTTACGCGCTGCCGCACGTCATGTTCGTCATTGACCGCAAGGAAGGGAACCGCGTCCACTACGTCAACTCGAAGCGCTACCGCTTCCACAAAGATTTCGTCAACGGCACGTACCTCTCGCTTGAGCGCGGGCAGGAGTTCCAGAAGAACTACACGGAGCCCAACCGCCGCTTCATCCTCGGCACGCTCGCGTATCAAGCGCCGGTCAAGCGCTGGACGTTCGAGTTCTGGGAGGGCGACACCGCCACGGCAGACCTCATCAAGCTCACGGCTGACTCGCTCAGGAAGAGCTTCTTCGACGCGGTGGCCTTCAAGGCGAACTCGAACCGGCAGGAGGCGGAGTCGGCTGCCGTCGAGGGGCTCGAACGCGTCACGCAGAGCGACATCACGCGCGGGCAGGAGTATCAGGCGCTCAACTTGGCGAAGGGTCTGGGCCGCGTCCACGTCATCGAAAAACTGGACGAGACGGTGGAGATCGGCTTCAACGAAATCCTCGTCCTCAGCGAAGTCCCGCTCAGCCTCCCGCCCGTGGCGGGCGTCATCATCTCGAAGCCCTCGACGCCGCTCTCGCACGTCAACCTGCTGGTCAAGGGCTGGGGCGTCCCGAACGCCTACATCAAGGACGCGCACGAACTGCTCAAGCAGTACGACGGCTGGTGGGTCTCTTTCGAGACGCTGCCGGACAAGTACGTCATCAAGCGTGCGGACGTGAAGCAGCTCGACGAGTACCAGAAGCGTCTCGCCGAGCGCAAGGATTTGATGACGCCGCGCGTCAACCTCTCGTCCACGCGGCTCGCCGATTTGCGCGAGCAGAGCGCGCGGATGGGCGACGCCTACGGCGCGAAGTCGGCGAACCTCGGCGAAGTCATGCGCGCCCGGCTGCGCGGCATCACCGTTCCGAACGGCTTCACCATCCCGATTCACTTCTACGACCGTTTCATCAAGGAGAACAACCTCGAAGAGCCCATCTTCGAGATGATGAACGACCAGCGCTTCGTCCACGACCCGCCCTACCGCCGCGCGCGCCTGACCGAGATGCGCGCGCGGATTCAGGCGGGCAAGCTGAACGAAAAGCTGCGCGCCGAGTTGAGCCGCAAGGTGCGGGCCGAGTACGCGGGCAAGGGGCTTTTCGTCCGCAGTTCTTCTAACGTCGAAGACCTCCCGAACTTCAGCGGCGCGGGGCTCTACGACACCGTGCCGAACGTGAAGGACGAGGAGAAGCTCTTCGAGGCCATCAAGACCGTGTGGGCTTCGCTCTGGAACTTTCAGGCTTACGAGGCGCGCGAGCGCGCGGGCGTTGACCACTCGAAGGCTTACATGGCTGTGCTCATTCAAGAGGGCGTGAACGCCGACAGCGCGGGCGTGATGATTACCACCGACCCCTTCGACGCCGACAACCGGGGCGCGATTTACATCAGCGCTAAGCGCGGCCTCGGCATCAAGGTCGTCGAGGGCAAAAGGATTCCGGAGCAGATCATCTTCCTGCCGCGCGCCAACGCCGTCAAAGTCCTGACGCGCTCGGACGAAGAGAGCCTGCTGACGTTCGACGAGACGGGCGGCGTCCGAGAGATTCCGATTTCGGGCGAGCGCGCGGTGCTGACCGACGCGGTGGTGCGGAGGCTCGCGCGCGCCGCCTCGCTCATCAAGAACGTCTTCGGCGGCAAGGAGCAGGACATCGAGTGGGTCTTCATGGGCGACCGGATTTACATCGTCCAGTCCAGACCTTACGTGCAGGGAGGCAGCGGCGGATGAGCTTCAGACACACGCGCGAGCGGGCGCGCATCGCCCTCGCCTGCGCGCTGCTCCTGTCTCTGGCGGCGTGCGGCGGCGGCGAAACGCCGGAGACGAATACCAACTCCGGCGCGGACGCGCAGGCGAACAGCTCGACGGCGAACGCCGCGCCCGGCGACGCGTCGAAACTGGACGGCGAGATCGAGCGGCTTGAGAAGCAGGCGCAGCGAAATCCCGGCGACGACGAGACGCGCAGCCAACTGGCGAGCGCCTACGTGAGACGCGCGAACTCTCTGCGCGAGGCGCGGCAGTTGAAGGAAGCACTGGCCGACTATCAGCGCGCGCTCCGCACCAACCCCGACAACGAGGAGGCGCAGAAGAACTCCGCCGAACTCGCGCCGCTCGTCGAGGGGACGCCGCAGGAGGGCGAGTACGGCGACCCGCCCCCGCCACCCATCACCCCGAACGTCATCGGCGGCGAGGCTTCGCCCACTCCGACACCAAAAAAGCAGTGATGAGTGATAAGTGATGAGTGATAAGAGGAAAGACAAATTCTTTCTTATCACTCATCACTTATCACTCATCACTTATTCACTATGCTGATTATTCCGGCGATTGATTTGAAGGACGGGCGGTGCGTGCGGCTGAAGCAGGGGCGGCGGCAGGACGTGAAGGTTTACGACGGCGACCCGGTGGAGATCGCGCAAGGGTTCGAGGCCGCCGGGGCGCGGATGCTGCACGTCGTTGACCTCGACGGCGCGTTCGCCGACGCCAATCTGCTCAACCGCAAAGTCGTGCGCCGCATCATCCGCGCGGTCAAAATCCCGGTGCAGTTCGGCGGCGGATTGCGGAGCGTGACCGACGTGCAGCAGATGATCGAGTACGGCGCGGCGCAGGTCGTCATCGGGACGCTCGCCGCCGAGTCGCCCGAAACGCTCGAAAGATTCGTGCAGCTCTTCGGCTTCCGCATCTGCGTCGGGATTGACGCGCGGCGCGGCAAGGTTCTGACGCGCGGCTGGGAGAAGGAAGAGGAGCTGAGCGCGACGGATTTGGCGTGTCGCGTGGCCGACGCGGGCGTTGACCGCGTGGTCTATACGGACGTGGCGCGCGACGGGATGCTCGGCGGCGTCAACCTCGAACAGACGTGCGCGATTGCGCGCGAGTCGGGGTTGCGCGTGACGGCTTCGGGCGGCGTCTCTTCGCTCGCCGACATCCGCAAGTTGCAGAGCGTCCGGCAGTGCGGCGTGGATAGCGTCATCGTCGGGAAGGCTCTGTACGAGGGGAGATTCACTTTGCAGGAGGCGTTGAAGGCCGCATGACTGAGGAGAGCGGGACGAAAGTTTTCGCGGACGGAGTGCTGTCGGGCCGGGTCGCGCTGGTGACGGGCGGCGGGACGGGCATCACGGGCGGCGTGGCGCGCGCGCTGGCCGAGGCGGGCGCGCGCGTCGCGCTCGTGAGCCGCAAGTTGGAGAACCTCGAACCGGCGGCGGCGCTGATTCGTGAGGGCGGCGGCGACGCCTTCGCCTTCGCGGCGGACGTGCGCGACTTCGCGCAGGTCGAAGGCGCGGTCGCGGCCTGCGTCGAGCGCTTCGGGCGGCTCGACATCGTGGTCAACGGCGCGGCGGGCAACTTCCTCTGCCCGGCGGAAGAGCTTTCGCCGAACGGCTTCGGGACGGTCGTGGATATTGATTTAAAAGGCACGTTCAACGTCTGCCGCGCAGCCTTCGCGGAGTTGAAGAAGCGGCGCGGGCTCATCCTCAACATCAGCGCGACGCTCCATTACGGCGGGACGCCGCTGCAACTCCACGTCTCGGCGGCGAAGGCGGGCGTGGATGCCCTGACGCGCAACCTCGCCGTCGAGTGGGGCGCGCACGGCATCCGCACCAACGCCATCGCGCCGGGGCCGATTGAGGACACCGAAGGGATGAAGCGGCTCGTCCCGCCCGACGTGAAGGAGCGCTTGCGGAAGCGCATCCCGCTCGGTCGTTATGGTCGCATCCGCGACATCGAGCAGTGCGCCGTCTTCCTCTGCACCGACGCCGCCGCCTTCATCAACGGGGCCGTCATCGCCGTGGACGGCGGTCACTGGCTCGGCGGGACGCGGCTGCTCTAGGGAGGATTTTGACGATGAGCGACGAATGGACTTGCGTGCGTTGCGGGCAGCAGATGGAGGAGGGCTACATCCCGGAGCACGGCGACATGAACTTCGGGCTCGGCCCTTCGGAGTGGGTCGAGGGCCGACCGCAGACGAGCTTCTGGTCGGGCCTCAAGTCGGACGGCATGGCGAGATACAAAATCAACGTCCTCCGCTGCACGGGCTGCGGCCACCTCGAACTGTTCGCGCGTGAACCGAGCGACGCATAAGCAGCAGAGCAATCGCTTTTTCGGAACGAACTCGAATCCGCCCTTACGCGTGCCCGCATGATTGACCTCCAGCCGCCAACCTTCGAGGAGTTCGAGCAAGAGGCCGCGCGCGGCAACGTCGTCCCCGTCGTGCGGACGGTCTTGGCCGACCTCCAAACGCCCGTCGGCGCTTTCATGCGCGTCGCGGGCGACGCGCGCCACGCCTTCCTCTTGGAGTCGGTCGAAGGCGGCGAGCGCATCGCGCGTTATTCGTTCCTCGGCGCGGAGCCGGAGTTGATTATTCGCGGGCGGGGCAACGTCACCACCATCGAGCGGCGCGGCGGCGAAGAGGAAGAGCACGCGGGCGTGCGCGCGACCGACTACCTGCGCGACTACTTCCGTGGCCGCAAGCTCGCGCGCCGCGCCGGGCTCGCGCCGATGGCCGGAGGCGCAGTCGGCTATCTCGCCTACGACGCCGCGCGCTGGTTCGAGCCGGTCTTGGAAGGAGAGCTGAAAGGGAGCGCGGACACGGACGACGCGGTTTTTATGATCTTCCGCACGGTGCTCGCCTTCGACCGCGTGCGGCAGCAGATAGAGATCGCGTCGGTCGTCTTCACGGACGAGGCGGCGGGGAGTCGCGCGAGTCTGGAAGAGCTTTACAAGGCAGCCGTCGAAGAGACGGCGCGGATAGAAAGACTCCTCGCGGCGGGCGGCGCGGGCGAGGCTTCGCCGTCCGAAGGGGAAAAGTCCGGGGCGGCGGGCGCGGAGGTCGAAGGGTTCAAGTCGAACTGGTCGCGGCGCGATTTCGAGCGCGCGGTGGAAGAGGTCAAAGGGCACATCGAGGCGGGCGACTGTTATCAGGCCGTGCTCTCGCAGCGTTTGTCGAAGACGGTGGAGGTCGCGCCGCTTCAGGTCTATCGCGCTCTGCGGGCGACGAACCCTTCGCCGTACATGTATTTTTTGCGCGCGGGCGCGGAGTCGGTCGTCGGCGCTTCGCCGGAGATGCTGGTGCGCTGTCGCGGGCAGCGGCTCGACTACCGACCGATTGCCGGGACGCGCAAGCGCGGCGCGACTGAAACTGAAGACTGGCTGCTCGGCGAGGAGATGCGCGCCGACGAGAAGGAGGTCGCCGAGCACGTCATGCTCGTCGACTTGGGGCGCAACGACTTGGGGCGCGTCGCCGACTTCGGTACGGTCGAAGTCGGCGAGCTGATGTCGGTCGAGCGCTACTCGCACGTCCAGCATCTCGTCACCTCTTTGCGCGCTCGTCTGCGTGACGACCGCGACCGCTTCGACGCGCTCGCCGCGTGCTTCCCGGCGGGGACGGTGACGGGAGCGCCGAAGGTGCGCGCCATGCAGATTATCGGCGGGCTCGAACCCTCGCCGCGCGGCATCTACGCGGGCGCGGTGCTCTACGTGGACTACGCCGACAACCTCGACTCGTGCATCGCCATCCGCACCATCGTCATGCGCGACTCGCGCGCCGAGGTGCAGGCGGGCGCAGGCATCGTCGCCGACTCCGTGCCTGAGCGCGAGTTCGAGGAGACGATGAACAAGGCCCGCGCGCTGCTCCAAGCCGTCGAGCTGGCCGAGCGCGGGCTGTAAGAAAGGAAGTCTTCGCGGCCCGCGCGCCTCCGGCGTAAAAATCTAAGAATCACGCCGGAGGCGCGAAGGATGCGGAGAAGAATCTGGGGGCGTTCCTGCTGAGACGGTTTTTGACACGAGTTCAAAGTCTGATTGTCGCCAGCGCCGCTTTGCTGTCGGTCGTCGGCTGCGACGCGAGCTACAATCGAGAGCGCGTCGTCGGGCCGGACACGGCGCGGCGCGAACTCTTCCTGCGCGGCCACGTCTTCAAGGAGGAAGAGTTCCTGACCGTCGCCGCCGACGGCGACGCAACCGCCGTCCAGCTCTTTTTAATCGCGGGCATGAGCCCCGAAATCAGGAACGCGGAGGCTGAGACGCCGCTCCACGTCGCCGCGCGTCACGGGCACGCGAGGGTCGTCCGCGCGCTGCTCGAAAAGGGGGCCGACCCGAACGCGCGCGACGGCAAGGGCATCACGCCTTTGATGCGCGCCGCGCTCAAAGGCCCGGAAGAGACGGCGCGCGTGCTGCTCGAACAAGGGGCGGACGTGAACGCGCACGCGGCGGACGGCTCGACCGCTTTGATGTACGCCGTGGCGGAAGACCGCCCGCGCGTCGCCGCTCTGCTCCTCGGCACGGGCGCGGACGTGAACGCGAGCGACGGCGGCGTGGGGACGGCGCTCGTGTGGGCGGTCTTCTACGACCGACCGCATCTCGTCGGGCAACTCCTCGACGCGGGGGCCGACCCGAACATCAAGAACAAGGTCGGCGGCACGGCTTTGATGGTCGCGGCGACGAAAGGGAACCGGGAGATTATTCGACGCCTGCTCGAAGGCGGCGCGGACACGTCCCAGAAAGACGAAGACGGATTGACCGCGCTCGCTTGGGCCGTGAAGTCGCGGCGTGAAGAGGCGGCGCAGTTGATTCGAGAGGCGGAAGGGGCGAAGCGGAAGGAAACGCCGGAGAGTGAGGACGCGGCGCGCGTCAAGTGATGATACTCGTCATAGACAACTACGACTCTTTCACTTACAACCTCGTCCAGTACCTCGGCGAGTTGGGCGCGCAGCTCGACGTGCGTCGCAACGACGAAGTGACGGTCGAAGAGGTCGAGGCCAACTGCTGCCCCGACCAGATTCTCATCTCGCCGGGGCCGGGCACGCCTGCGGACGCGGGCATCTCGCTTGAGTTGATAGAGCGTTTCGCGGGGCGCGTCCCCATCCTCGGCGTGTGTTTGGGGCATCAGGCCATCGGGCAGGCGTTCGGCGGGCGAGTGGTGCGCGCGCCGGAGCCAGTCCACGGCAAACCGGCGGAGATTTGCCACGACGGGAAGACGATTTTCGACGGCCTTGAGTACCGCTTCTCGGCGGGCCGCTACCACTCGCTCGTCGTCGAGCGCGAGACTTTGCCGGAGTGCCTCGAAATCTCCGCCACGACCCCCGACGGCATCATCATGGGCCTCCGCCACCGCCGCATGAAGATCGAAGGCGTCCAGTTTCACCCCGAATCAATCCTGACGACCGAGGGCAAACGGCTCCTCGCAAACTTTATGAAGATTTGAAAAGCGATTAGCTCAAGACAAAAAGCTTAACAGCTTCTTATGCCTGACGAAGATGACAAGAGTGCTGAGCGGCCTTCGTGGCTGCTGCCGACTCCGGCGCGGAGGGACGAGGAGCGGAGCGGTGCGCCTCTGCGCTCGTTTCTGCTGCGGCTGATGCGCGGGGAAAACTTGCGGCGCGCGGAGGCGTCGGCGTTTCTGGACGCGCTGCTCGACAGCGAGGCGACGGACGCGCAGATCGGGGCGGCGCTCGTGGCGCTGGCGGTCAAGGGCGAGACGGTCGAAGAGTTGGCGGGGATGGCCTCGGCGATGCGCGCCCGCGCGGTGCGCGTCGAGTCGCGGCACGCGCGCTTCATTGACACGGCGGGCACGGGTTCGAGCGCGGCCAAGACCTTCAACGTTTCGACCGCCGCCGCCTTCGCCATCGCGGGCGCGGGCCTCCCCGTGGCGAAGCACGGAAGCCGCGCCGCGACGAGTCGTTCGGGCAGCGCCGACGTGCTGACGGCCCTCGGCGTCAACGTCACCGCCGCGCCCGAAGTCTCGCAGAGCTGTCTCGAAGAACTCGGCATCTGCTTCATGTTCGCGCCGCTTTATCACGGCGCGACGGCGCGCGTGGCCGGCGTGCGCCGCGAGCTTGGAGTCCATACGACCTTCAACCTGCTCGGCCCTCTGACGAACCCGGCGGGCGCACCGCGCCAGCTCATCGGCGTCTGGCACTCTTCGCTCGTCGAGCCCTTAGCGCGCACGCTCTGCGCGCTCGGCACGGAGCGCGCGTGGGTCGTCCACGGCAGAGACGGACTCGACGAAGTAACGCTCAACGGGCAGACGGCGGTGGCCGAGGTCAAAGACGAAAACGTCCGCGTCTTCGTCGTCGAGCCGGAAGACTTCGGCCTCCGGCACGTCGAGTTGGACGAGTTGCGCGGCGGCGACGCCGAGGCCAACGCGCGCATCATCCGCGAAGTCCTCTCCGGCGAGCGCGGCGGCGCGGCGCGCGCCCTCGTCACGGCGAACGCGGCGGCGGCGCTGCTGGTCGGCGGCCTCGCCGATAATCTGCGCGAGGCGGCGCGGCTCGCAGGCGAAAGCATCGAGAACGGCGCGGCGCTCGCCAAGCTCGAAGCGCTGGCGAAGGCCACGAACGTTTGAAGGTTTGAAGGGCGGTCGGAAACTTTCTTCGCCGCCTCAACGAGAAGAGATGAGCGGACAGGATTTTCTCTCCAACATCGTCGAGCAGAAACGGGCGCGGCTCGAAAACGCGCGCCGCCTCCGCCCGCTCGCGGAGGTGAGGCGAGATGCCGAATCCGTCAGGCGAGACTCAGAGCCGCACGCCTTCCGCCGCGCGCTCTCGGACGGAGGGCGCGTGAACATCATCGCGGAGTTCAAGCGCGCCTCACCGTCGAAGGGCTTGATTCGCGGCGACGCTTCGGCGGCGGAAGTCGCGCGCCTCTACGAAGCGGGTGGCGCGGCGGCGCTCTCAGTCCTCACCGAAGAGGATTCCTTTCGCGGCTCGCTCGAAGACTTGCGCGCAGCCGTCGCGCGCACGAGCCTCCCCGCGCTGCGTAAGGATTTCGTCTTCGACGAATACCAAATTCACGAAGCGGCGGCGGCGGGCGCTTCCGCCGTGCTCCTGATTGTCGCCGCGCTCTCGGACGCCGAACTCGAAAGGCTCAGGCTCATCGCCGAAGAAGAACTCGGCCTCGACGCGCTGGTCGAAGTGCACACGCTCGAAGAGATGCGCCGCGCGTCGCACACAGGCGCGCGCCTCGTCGGCGTCAACAATCGTGACCTCCGCACCTTCGAGGTCACGCTCGAAACCTCGGTCGAGCTGGCCGCGCACGCCCCCGAAGGCGCGCTCCTCGTCAGCGAGAGCGGCATCCGCCACGCGTCCGACATCCGACGCCTGCGCGCCCACGGCTTCCGGGCCTTCCTCGTCGGCGAATCCCTCATGCGCGCCGCGCGTCCTGACGAAGCGTTGCACGAATTGATCGAGGGGCAGGAAACTTTGAATCCCGAATCTCAACTTTAAAAGCTCGAATCTGAAGCTCATGGTGCGGGTTAAAATTTGCGGCATCACGAATGAGGAAGACGCTCTGGCGGCGGTCGAGGCGGGCGCGGACGCGCTCGGCTTCAACTTCTACCGGCGGAGCCCGCGTTACGTGTCGCCGCAGGCGGCGCGGCGCATCGTCGAGCGCGTGCCGGAGCGCGTGCTGTGCGTGGGCGTGTTCGTCAACGAGGAGGCCGAGGAAGTGCGGCGCGTCGTGACCGAGGCGGGGCTCGGCGCGGCGCAGTTGCACGGCGACGAGACGGCGGATTATTGCCGTGGCTTGATGTGCGGGATGACGATTAAGGCGCTGCGCGTCGGCGAAGGTTTCGACATCGGGCGGGTCGCGCAGGCGGGTGCGGACGCGGTGCTGCTCGACGCCTTCTCAGGCGAAGCCTTCGGCGGGACGGGCCGCACCTTCGACTGGGACTTGGCGCGGCGCGCGTGCGAGCTGGTGCCGAAACTCTTCCTCGCGGGGGGCTTGACGCCCTCGAACGTCGCCGACGCGGTGCGCGCCGTCCGGCCCTTCGCGGTTGACGTGTGCAGCGGCGTCGAGTCAGCGCCGGGACGCAAGAGCCCCGCGCTCGTCAAAGACTTCATCGCCTCGGCGCGGGGAGGGGAATAAGTTCAAGGTTCGAGGTTCAAAGTCGAAGACGAGTTCTTAACTTGAACTTTGAGCTTTGAACTATCCTCTAAAACTTGACGCGCGGCGTACCCTTTCGGTTATGCTGGCGTCGTGCGGGCACGAGCGAGTTCGTGACGCAAAGGTTTTGCCCCTGTGTCCTGAATCCCCACCAACCGGAAGGCAATTTCGCCGCACGCGTTTTCAGTCCCCAGAGTCCTGATACATGAGCGCAAAAGCTCTTGCGACAGAC
>DASTQX010000591.1:0-15919 GCA_035761505.1 Pyrinomonadaceae bacterium | reverse complement strand
GAAACGAGGAACGGAAAGAAGGAGACAGAATCCAGAATCCAGGAGCCAGAAGGAAGTGGCGGCGGCCTCTTTCTTCTGGCTCCTGGATTCTGGATTCTGGATTCTGCCTTTCAGTTCCTCGTTCCGCGCTCATCGTTTCTTTACGGGTTCCGCGCGCTGAAGGTGTCGCCCTGTCGGATGTCGCCGGTCTCAAGGCCGCGACGGAACCAGCGGGCGCGCTGTTCGGATGTTCCGTGGGTGAAGGAGTCGGGGACGACGTAGCCCTGTGCCTCGCGTTGGAGGCGGTCGTCGCCGATGGCCGAGGCGGCGCGCATCGCTTCCTCGAAATCGCCGGGCTCGATGATGCCGCGCTTCTGCGCGTAGTGCGCCCAGACTCCGGCGTAGAAGTCTGCTTGGAGTTCGAGCCGGACGGAGAGTTGGTTGGCCTGCGCCCCGCCCGCGCGGGCCTGCATCGCGCTCACGCGGTCGGACGTGCCGAGGAGGTGCTGGACGTGGTGGCCGATCTCGTGCGCGATGACGTAGGCTTGGGCGAAGTCGCCGGGCGCGCGGAACTGCGAGTGCAGCTCGCGGAAGAAGGAGAGGTCAATATAGACCTTCTGGTCGCCGGGGCAGTAGAAGGGGCCGACCGCCGCGCTCGCGTTGCCGCAGGCCGAGCGCACCTGCTCGGTGAAGAGGACGAGCGTGGGCTCTCGATATTGCCGCCCGTTCTGACGAAAGATGTCGTTCCAAACGTCCTCGGTCTCGGCGAGCACGACGGTCGTGAACCTCTTCAGCTCCTCCTCCTGCGGGTTCGCCGAACGTGAGGTCTGCGTGCCCGTCGAAGGGTCGCCCGTCGGTTGCTGTTCCATGAGCTGCCGTGGGTCTACACCGAACAGCAGCGCGACGACGAGCAGGACGATTCCTCCGAGCCCGCCGCCGATCGCCAACCCGCCGCCCCCGATGCCGCGCCGGTCTTCCACGTTCCCGCTTTCGCGCCGACCTTTCCAGAGCATTTGTTCTCAATCCCCCGTCCTCTTTTTTAACCCGCCGCGGCGGGCGTTACGACTTCCGACTCCGACTCTCTTCCCGCGCGCCCGTCGTCGTCGCCGTCTCGGCCTGCAAAGTCCCTTCGCCGACCGGCAAAGCGTTCCCGGCCTTCAGAGTCTTTTCCTGCTTCTCGTGCCACTCGCGCACGCCGCGCCGGTGCAGCCTGTAGGCGCGGATGAAGAGCGCGAGCGCCGTCCACGCGCCGATGGTAGCCAGAGGGTAGATGAAGCCGCGCGGCCACTTCATGGCGGCCAGAGAGAGCAGGAGCAGCCCGCCGCCGGAGAAGGCCATGATGAGCGCCTCGGAGGGGCCGAGCACGCGGCGGTTGGTGACGGCGGCGCGGACGGCACTGCCGATGCCGATGGCTCCGGCGGCGGCGCGGCCCGCGCTCCCCTTGCCGCTGCGGCGGCTCGTGCGCGGCGCGTGCGGGCGGTCGGGGTGCTCAATCGGGCGCACCCTCCGGCGACCGCTCAAGACGATCTCGGTCGAGTTCGAGAGGTCTTCGATGTACATCTCCTCCATCCGCCGGGCGAAGCCCTCGTCCTCGACCGTTACGTCCAGTTCCCAGTTGCCCATCCAACTCGCGATATTCAAGTTGGTCGAGCCGACGCGCGACCAGCGACCGTCGGCCACCGCCGTCTTCGCGTGAATCATCGAGCCGTTCCACTCGAAGACGCGGATGCCGCCTTCGAGGAGCGAGCGGTAGTTGGCGCGCGAGATGGCGCTTACCACCCCGATGTCGCTCGAACCCGGCACGAGCAGGCGCACGTCCACGCCGTCGCGCGCCGCCGCGCGCAGGGCTTGCACGTAAGTCGTCGTCCCGACGAAGTAGGCGTCCGTCAGCCACAGGCACTTGCGCGCGCCCGCCGCGACGAGTTGTTCGAGCCGATAGACGCTGAAGGTGTTCGGCTCGGTCGAGATGATGCGGAGGGCGATGCTGCCCGCCTCCGCTATCGAGTCGCGCGCCGCCAAGTCGCTTGCGGGGATGGGCTCGGCTCCGGTCGCCACCCACGCGCGCGCGAACGCCTGCTCGACATCGGCGACCGCCGGGCCGCGAATCTCGACGCCCGTGTCGCGCCACGGAGCCTGCTGCTTCTCCGGCCTCCCGACCCAATCCTTCCCCACGCAGAGCCCCATCACGTAGCCGACGCCGCCGTCCACGGTAATCATCTTCCGGTGGTCGCGGCTGAACCAGCCGAAGGGTTCGTCGTAGCGCGGCGGGTTGAAGGCGCGCACCTCGACGCCCGCCTCGCGCAGAGCGCGCCAGAAGCTACCGGAAGTCTTCCCGATGGAGCCGAGCCAGTCGTAGATGACGCGCACGCGCACGCCCTCGCGCGCCTTCGCCTTGAGCGCGTCGGCGAACTGTTGGCCCACCTCGTCCTCGTGAAAGATGAAGCTCTCGAAGTGAATCGTCCGTCGCGCCGAAGCGATGGCTTCGAGCCACGCCGGATAGTTCTCCGCCGCGTCCTTCAGAAGCCGCACGTCGTTGCCGAGGACGAGCGGCGCGCCCGTCGTCCGCTCATACGCCTGATCTACGAGGCGGCGCGTCTCCGAGCCTTCGAGCTGTTCCGCCGGGTGAATCTCTGTCGTCATGCCGGGCCTAATCCGAGAGTCAAATTCCCGCCGCCGCCACGCGCGCGCGGGGCGGTCGCCTGAGATTCCTGTTGCGAGGTTGGGTGCTGTGCCAACATAATAGCGCACCAATGGACAAAGCCTTGAACGCCAAACAGCGCGCCGGGGAGAAATCCGTCGAGTACGTCGAGGAAGGGATGACGCTCGGCTTGGGAACGGGCTCGACCGCCTACTGGATGGTCGAACGGCTCGGCGAGCGCGTCCGCGAAGGGCTCCGCGTGCGTTGCGTCCCGACCTCGCGCCGCACCGAAGAGCAGGCCCGCGCGCTCGGCATCCCGCTCGTCACTTTTGACGAAGTGCAACAGCTCGACCTGACGATTGACGGCGCGGACGAGATCGGCCCCGGCCTCGCGCTCATCAAAGGCGGCGGCGGCGCGCTGCTCAGAGAAAAGTTGGTGGCCGCCGCCTCGCGCCGCATGATCGTCGTCGCCGACGCGGGCAAGCGCGTCTCGACGCTCGGCAGATTCCCGCTGCCCGTCGAGGTCGTGCCGTTCGCGTGGGAGGTGACGGCGCGGCGCGTCGAAAGGGTCACGGGCGTCGAGCCCGTCATGCGGCGCGCGGGCGCAGACCCTTACGTCACCGACAACGGCAACTACATCCTCGACTGTGGCTGCGGCACTATCGAAGACCCGGCGCGGACGGAGCGCGAGTTGAAACTCCTGCCCGGCGTCGTCGAGTGCGGCCTCTTCGTCGGGATGGCCGACCTCGCCATCCTCGCGGGCGACGACGGCGAGTTGGAAATCCTCGAAAGGCGTGCATAAGGGCGGGTGCCGATACATTTAACTTTTTTCCTCACCGCCTCTTGGGCGCGCTCGCTCGTCAACGCGTTCGTGCGGCTGGGCGTCTTCGGCCCGTTCCTTCTGGAAGCGCTCGACTCTTCCTTCTTCTACGCGCCGCTCGGTAACGAACTCCTCCTCTTCGCGCTCATCCACAAGGGCGGCGGGCCGTCCTGGATGTGGGCGGCCTACGCGCTCGCGGGCGCGCTCGGCACGGTCGCGGGCGTCTTCGTGCTCGACCTCTTGATGCGCCGCGTCGGCGCGGAAGGCATCGAGCGGCTCGTCAAACCCAAGAGCTTCGCGCGCATCAAGTCGAAGATGGACAGCCACGCCGGTTGGGTCGTCTTTCTGGCGAGCGCGCTGCCGCCGCCCTTCCCCTTCCGCGTCACCATCATGTCGGCCTCCGCGCTCCAGTGCCCGCGCCCGACCATCCTCACCGCCGTCTTCTTCGGTCGCGTCCTCCGCTTCGGGGCCGAAGCGCTCCTCATCCTCTACCTCGGTCGCCGCTTCCTCCGGTTCCTCGACTCGCCCGCCTTTGAATACGTCGTCTATGCCCTCGCCCTCGTCGCCCTCGTCGGCAGCGCCTTCACCATCTCCAAACTCTTCGCGCGCGGGCGAGGCGAAAGGCCGAAGGCGAAACGTTGAACTCAGGCCCGCGCGCCGCGTTTCTTCGTCCCTGCGATTAACTCTGCCAGCGCCTCGGACGCCTTTTCGAGCCGCTGCTTGCCGCCGAGCACGGGCCGGAACAGATCGCCCTTGCGCTCGACGCGGCGCATGATGTTCTTGATGGTGAAGTCGCGCGGCGTGATTTTTTTGGCCTCCACCTCGCGCCACTCAAGCGGCGCGGAGACGCTCGCGCCCGGCTTCGGCCTCACCGAGTAGGGCGCGACCACCGACTTGCCCCGCGCGTTCTGCATGTGGTCGAGATAGATTTGCCCGCGCCTGCGTTTCTTCAAGGAGCGCTCCACGGTCGCATCCGTCGGTCGCTCGCGCGCCACGAGCGTCGCCAACCGCTCGGCGAACTCCGCGACCCGCTCGTAATCGTAGATGGGCTTGACCGGCACATAGACGTGAATCCCGCGCGAGCCGGAAGTCTTCGGGTAACATTCGAGGCCGAGGCGCGCGAGCGCGTCGCGGAACGTGACGGCGACTTCGCAGATGGTCTGGAACGCGACGCCCTCGCCGGGGTCGAGGTCGAAGACGAACCAGTCGGGCCGGTCGAGATTCTCGACGCGCGAGTGCCACGGGTGACGCTCAATCGCGCCGAGGTTCGCCATGTAAACTTGCGTCGCCGCGTTGTCGCCCACGATGTAGTCAACGTCGTGCCCGCCCTCTTCGACCGCGAGCGTCGCCGTGCGGACGAACTCCGGCACCTCGTTCACGTCATGTTGATGAAAGGATTGCCCACGGACTCCCGCCGGGTAGCGCTTCATAATCAGCGGGCGGTCTTTCAGATAAGGCAGGATGAGCTTCGAGACTTCGTAGTAGTAACGCACGAGATGGCCCTTCGTGTACCCTTCGTCCGGCCAGTACACGCGGTCGAGGTTCGTCAGGTGCACGACCTCCTTGCCTACGCGAACATTCAAATCCCCGCCCAACTCCTTCGACTTCAAAGCGCTCGCCGCCGCCAAGACCTTCCCGCCACCCGCCTGCTCCTTCGCCTTGAACTTCTTCACGCCCGCGCGCGACGCGCCCTCTTCCCTTTCCCCCTTCCCCTTTTTCCCTTTTCCCCTCTTCCCCCCTCTTCATTCCGTGACGGCGACGACGCGCAGAGGCCCGCCCGAGCCGCCTTTGATTTTCATCGGGAGGGCGATGACGTGGAAGTCCTTCGCGGGGAGTCGTTCGAGGCTGGCGAGGTTCTCGAAGGCGGGGATGTTGCGCTCGAAGAGGATGCGGTGACTCTCGAAGAGCGTGGATTGGCCGTAATCAATGCTCGGCGTGTCGAGCCCGATGGCCTTGATTGAGCGGTTCGTGACGAGCCAGCGCGCGGCTTCGGGATGCAGCCCCGGAAAATGTAGTTTGGGCACGGCCTCCGCGCCGCGCTCGTCCGTCCCCATGTAACTCTTGCGGTCGGGCCAGCGACGCCCGAAGCCCGTCCGCAGAATCACAATCGAGCCCGCCGGAATCTCTCCGTGCACGCGTTCCCACTCGGCGAAGTCGTTCGTCGAGACTTGATAATCCGCGTTCCCCTCGCACGCGCGCGAAACGTCGACGACGACGCCCGCGCCCATCAACTGTTCCAGAGGAATCCTGTCCACGGTGTTGCGCCCCTCGGCGAAGTGGACGGGCGCGTCAAGGTGCGTCCCGCCGTGCTCGGCGGTCGAGAAGCGGTTGGCGGCGTAGAAGTAGCCCTTGTCGGTCACGCCCTCGAAATCCTTCTCCAACTTGAAAGGCTCGGCGGTCGGCCAGTAGATCGTCTCGGCGTCGAAGGCGTGCGACAAATCCACGATTGTCCCGCCGGGGAACGGAGGCGTTTGCGCCCGCCCGCACGAGAGGGTTAAAAAAGAGAGCAGCAGCAGAGAGCAGACGCCCGGCAGACACTTCATGTTATGTTTCCTCCTCTGGCAGAGACGGTTTCTCGAAGGACGGCGGCCACGGGGAACGACGGAAGCCCGATGCACAAACTCAACCTGAAGCAGACGCACAAACCTGTCAAGGAATATTACGAAGCGCTGGCGCAGTTCAAGTCTTTGCGCGTGTCGCACGAGATGGCGGTGCGCGACGCCTTCCAAGACCTCTTGAAGTCGTGCGGCGCGCAGTTCGGGTGGACGCTCGTCCCCGAATGGCAGCTCCGGCGACCGCGGGCCCGCGCGCTGCGCGTGGACGGCGCGCTGCTCGACGACTTCCGTCTGGCGCACGGCTACTGGGAGGCGAAAGACGGGGCGGACGACCTGCCGCGCGAGGCGCGCAAGAAGCTCGAACTCGGATACCCTTCGGACAACATCATCTTCCAAGCGCCGGAGCGCGCCATTCTCTGGCAGGGCGGGAGGGAAGTGGCCGACGAGGACATCACCGACGCGGGCGCGCTGGTCAAAATCCTCACGCGCTTCTTCGAGTACCAGCCGCCCGCCTACGAACAGTGGGAGCAGGCCGTCGAGGATTTCAAAACGGAGTTGCCGGAACTCGGTCGCGCGCTGACCGAGCAGATTGAGCGCGCGCGCAAGACGAACGCGCGTTTCCGCGAGGCGTTCGCGGGCTTCTACGAGTTGTGCCGCCAGTCCATCAACCCGAACCTCTCGGAGTTGGCCGTCGAGGAGATGCTCATCCAGCACATCCTCACCGAGCGCATCTTCCGCACGGTCTTCAAGAACTCGGACTTCACGCGCCGCAACGTCATCGCGCACGAGATCGAGAAGGTGATTGACGCGCTCACCGCGCAGGCGTTCAGCCGCGAAGAGTTCCTGCGCCGTTTCGACCACTTCTACCGCGCCATCGAGCAGACCGCCGCGACCATCGAGGACTTCGGCCAGAAGCAGGAGTTCTTAAACTCGGTCTATGAAAAGTTCTTTCAGGGCTTCTCCGTCAAGGTCGCCGACACGCACGGCATCGTCTACACGCCGCAGCCCGTCGTCAACTTCATGGTCAAGAGCGTCGGAGACATCCTCCGGCGCGAGTTCGGCAAAACGCTCGGCTCGAAGGACGTACATATCCTCGACCCGTTCGTCGGCACGGGCAATTTCATCGTCCGCGTGATGCGGGAGATGAAGCGGGCCGAGCTTGAGCACAAGTACCGCCACGAACTGCACTGCAACGAGGTGATGCTCCTGCCCTACTACATCGCCTCGATGAACATCGAGCACGAGTTCTACGAGCTGACCGGCAGTTACGAGCCCTTCGAGGGCATCTGCCTCGTGGACACGTTCGAGCTGGCCGAGGCCAAGCAGATTTCCTTCTTCTCCACCGAAAACACCGAACGCGTCGAGCGGCAGAAACGCTCCCCCATCACCGTCGTCATCGGCAACCCGCCTTACAACGCTTGGCAGTTGAACGAGAACGACAACAACAAGAACCGCAAGTATAAGTTCTTAGACTCACGCGTCGCCGACACTTACGCGAAAGATTCAAAGGCGACGCTCGTCAACAGCCTGAGCGACCCTTACGTTAAGGCGATTCGCTGGGCGTCAGACCGCATCGGCGACGAAGGCATCGTCGCTTTCGTGACGAATAACAGTTTCGTTGACAACCTCGCCTTCGACGGCGTGCGAAAGCATTTGGCGAAAGATTTCGACAGCGTTTACGTCGTAGATTTAGGCGGCAACGTGCGAAAGAATCCGAAGCTGTCGGGCACGACGCACAACGTTTTCGGCATTCAGGTCGGCGTTAGTGTCAACATCTTCGTGAGGCGGCAGCGCGGGTCGGAATCTCGCGCGGCAACAATTCATTACACGCGCACGGACGAGTTCTGGCGCAAAGGCGAGAAGTACGCCTTCCTCGAAGAGAAGCAGCACGTCGGCAACATCGAATGGCAAGAACTCAAGCCGGACGCGAAGCACAACTGGCTGACGGAAGGGATGCACGAAGAATTTGAAAGCTTTATACCCATTGGACTGAAAGACGCGCGAGGCGCGAAAGACCGTGTTTCAGAAGGCATATTCATCATTTTTAGTCCCGGAATTATGACTGGGAGGAATGCGATTGTATATGACTTCTCTAAAGAAGCCCTAGTCAAGAGAGTTGAAGTATTCTGTGATGATTACAATTCAGAAGTCTTTCGGTACAAGAGCAAAGGGCAACCAAAAGATATAGATAATTTTATTAATTATAGCCGAATCAAGTGGAGTCGAAATTTAAAGCGCGATTTGCAGAATCATAAACTTCTTACATTTGACGAAGGGAAATCACGTCTAAGCTTGTTCCGCCCTTTTACCAAAGAATATGTGTACTTTGATGAAATCATTATTGATGAGACTGGCAAGGCAAAGTATTTCTTTCCAACTCCGCTTACAGAGCGCGAAAATAAAGTTATCTGGCTTAAGGTTGGCAGCGAAGTCTCTATGTTTGCGTTAGTCATTGACGCAATACCTGACCAACTACCTCAAGGCGGTTCGCAGGCGTTCCCCTTCTACACCTACAACGAAGACGGTACGAACAGGCGGGAGAATATTACGGATTGGGCGCTGGGGCAGTTCAGAAAGCGGTACGGCGACGGGGCAATCTCGAAGTGGGATGTGTTTCATTACGTGTACGCCGTGTTGCATCATCGCGTTTACCGCGAGAGGTACGCGGCGAACCTGAAGAGGGAGTTGCCGCGCGTGCCGTTCGCGCCGGACTTCCGCGCCTTCGCGGAGGCGGGCGCGCGGCTCGCCGAAATCCACGTCAACTACGAGCGGCAGGCGGAATACCCGCTCGAACGCATCGAAAACCCCTCCTCCGCGCTCGACTGGCGCGTCGAGCGGATGAAGTTGAGCAAAGACCGGCGCGCGCTTCACTATAACGACTTCTTCACCCTCTCCGGCATCCCCGAAGAAGCCTTCGAGTACCGCCTCGGCAACCGCTCGGCGCTCGAATGGGTCGTTGACCAGTATCAGGTCACGACCGACCGCCGCAGCGGCATCACCAACGACCCCAACCGCGCCGACGACCCGCAATACATCCTCCGCCTCGTCGGTCAGATCGTCACCGTCAGCCTTGAGACGAATAAAATCGTCAAAAATCTGCCGGAACTCGGCGTCGAAGCGGACGCCACGGCGCAAAAATAGGAGCGACGCGCCCCGAATCGAATTATTCCGCGCATCTCAGACCAAAGCACACGTGAAAATCGCCTCCGCCATCACAAAACAGAACAGAGACACCTGCGCCGACAACATTTCAAGCGCCAAAACTCGCCCGTCAGTCGTCCAAACGACAAAATCACACGTTCCACTTCCAAATACACATGCATTAATCGCTCCGTCACGCGCGCAAACTACTTCGTCACGCGCACAACTACTTCGTCACGTGCACAAAACACTTCAATACACGAAAAAACGCATCGTCACGCGCACTAAACACTTCGTCACGTGTATCAAGTCCGTCGTCACGTGCACCAAGTCCGCCGTCACGCGCACAAAATGCTCCGACATACGAAAAAACGCATCGTCACCTGTACTAAACACTTCGACACCCGCACAGAAAGCCCCGACAAGTGCTCAGAACGTTAAAACAGGCGCACAAACAATTCAAACACGCGTGCAGAGAGTCCAGACGGACGCACAGACGAGGCAGGCAGGCGCAAACCTTCCACATTCGACGGTCAAACGCCTGCCAGCAAGCGAAAAGTTGAGGGAAACAAGAGGAAAATGAGCCGGAGTCTAACGCCGACCATCATCCGCTTCGATTCTCTGCCTTCGACCAACACGGAGGCGGCGCGGCAGGCCGCCGAAGGAGCGCCGGAGGGCTTGTGCGTCGTCGCGCGCGAGCAGACGGCGGGGCGCGGGCGGCGCGAGCGCGCGTGGGCGTCGCCGAAAGACGCCGGGCTCTACTTCAGTATCGTCCTGCGCCCGCGTCTGGACGCGAAACACTGGCCGCTCATCACGCTCGCGGCGGCGCTCGCCGTGCGCGACGCGCTCGCCGAAGCGTGCGCGCTCGAAACGGACATCAAGTGGCCCAACGACCTGCTCGCGGGCGGCAAAAAGCTCTGCGGCATCCTCGCCGAAGCGGTCGAGACGCGCGCGGGCCGCGCCTGCGTCCTCGGCATCGGCATCAACCTCGACGACCGAGCCTTCCCCTCGGAACTCGCCGCCGCCGCGACCTCCGTCGAGGCCCAGACCCGCGCCGCGCCCGAACCCGAAGCGCTGCTCCGCGCCCTCACGCGCGCACTCGCCCGCCACTACGCGCGACTCCAAGACGCGGGCGGCGCGGAACACGTCATCTCCGAATGGGAAACGCGCTCGACTTACGCACACGGTCGCCGCGTCCGCGTCGCGCTCACGGCGGAGACTTTTGAAGGCACGACGCGCGGCCTTGAACCCGACGGCGCTCTTCGGGTAGAAACAGACGCACGCGAAATCCGTCTCGTCCGCGCCGGTGATGTCCAAGCCCTGCGGCGAAGCGAGCCGCTCGTGCGCGAAAGTGACGCGCCCTCTTAACACTTAATGAAAGAGACACAAGGTAAGCGCATCGTCCTCTCCACGTTCGGCTCGTTCGGCGACATACACCCGTACATCGCCGTCGCTTTGGAGTTACAGAGGCGCGGACACCGGCCCGTCATCGCCACCTCGGAGATTTACCGCGAGAAGACGGACGCCGTGGGGTTGGAGTTGCAACCGCTGCCGCCCGATCTGCCCTCCTACGACCGGCCCGAAGAGGTGAGCCGCATCGTCTCGGAGTTGATGGACGCGAAGAAGGGAACGGAGAAGGTCTTCAAGGAGTTGGTACTGCCGTACCTCCGCGAGACTTACGACGCGCTCGCCGAGGCGACGCGCGGCGCAGACCTTCTCGTCACGCACCCGCTCACGCTCGTCGGCCCGCCGCTCGTCGAGAAGACGGGCATCCGTTGGGTGTCGAGCGTGCTCGCGCCTATCTCCTTCTTCTCCACCTACGACCCGCCCGTCCCGCCGCAGATGCCCGCGCTCTATCACCTCCTGAAACTCAGCCCGCACGTCGGGCGCGCGTTCATGCGCTTGGCCGAGTTGCAGTTGAAGAGCTACGCCGAGCCGGTCTATCGCTTCCGCGCCTCGCTGGGCCTTCCGCCGCGCGCGGGCCATCCGATTCTCGAAGGGCAGCACTCGCCGACGCTCGTCCTCGCGCTCTTCTCGCGCGTGCTCGCCGAGCCGCAACCCGACTGGCCGCGCCCGACGCGCGTCACCGGCTTTCCTTTCTACGACCGCCGCGACCGCGCGGGCGACGCGCCCGAACTCGACCCCGAACTGCGAAGGTTTCTCGACGAAGGGCCGCCGCCCGTCGTCTTCACGCTCGGCTCGTCGGCCATCTGGGTGGCCGAGGATTTCTACCGCGAGTCCGTCAAGGCCGCGCAGGCTCTGGGCGAGCGCGCGCTGCTCCTCATCGGCGAAGAGCGCAACCACCCCGGCGCTCTGCCCGCAGGCGTCGCCGCCTTCGACTACGCGCCCTACTCCGAGGTGCTGCCGCGCGCCCGCGCCGTCGTCCATCAGGGCGGCGTCGGCACGACCGGGCAAGGCTTGCGCGCCGGAGTGCCTTCGCTCATCGTCCCTTTCAGCCACGACCAGTTCGACAACGCCGCCCGCGTCGCGCGACTCGGCGCGGGCCGCGGCCTCCCGCGCAAAAACTACCACGCGCGGAGCGCCGAGAGGGAACTGCGCCTCATGCTGCGTGATAAAAGTTATGCCGCGCGGGCCGCCGAAGTCGGCAGGCTCGTGCGGAGCGAAGACGGCGCTGCGTCGGCCTCTGACGCGATTGAAGAAGTCTTGAGGGGGTGAAGGGGAATGTTGCTCGTGATGGATGTCGGGAATACGAATACTTCGCTCGGCGTGTTCGAGGGCGAGACTCTGGCGCACCACTGGCGTCTGACGACGGAGCGCGCCCGCACGGTGGACGAGTACGGCGTCCACGCGCGGAATCTCTTCGCCTTCGCGGGGCTCGACTTTCAGGCCATCCACGCCGTCGCCATCGCGTCCGTCGTGCCGCAACTCAACCACACGCTGAAGAGGATGGCGGAAGTTTACTTTCATCTCACGCCGCTCTTCATTGACCACACGACCGACACGGGGCTCACGATTCTCTACGACCCGCCCTCGGACGTGGGGGCCGACCGCATCGTAGATGCCGTCGCCGCCGTCCACAAGTACGGCGCGCCCTGCATCGTCGTGGACTTCGGGACGGCGACCAACTTTGAAGTCATAGACGCCGGAGGACGTTACCTCGGCGGCGTGCTCACGCCCGGCATCAACATCTCTTCGGACGCGCTGTTCGCGCGCGCCGCGCGCCTGCCCCGCGTCGCCATCGAGCGCCCGCGCACGGTCATCGGCACCTCGACCGTGGGCGCGATTCAGTCCGGCCTCTACTACGGTTACGCCGGACTCGTGGACGGCATCCTCCGCCGCATGATCGAAGAACTCGGCCACACGCCGCGCGTCGTCGCCACCGGCGGCCTCGCCCCGCTCATCGCCACCGCCTCCGAGTTCATCGAGGTCGTAGATAAGACCCTCACGCTCGACGGCCTCCGCCTCGTCTACGAGCGGACGAAGAACAGTGAGCAGTAAGCAGTGAGCAGTAAGCAGTAAGTAGTCTCAGAACTTCGGATTTGAAATTTGAACTCTCAAATCTGAAATCGCTTTTACTGCTCACTGCTTACCGCTCACTGCTTACTTTCTTTGGTTGCGAAAATCCTTGACTATTGCGCGCGGGCTGTTCATGCTTGAGGTGTTCGGTCGAGAAGGTCTTGAAAACTTCCTTCAACCCGCTTTCGTATTTCCGTCCACAGGCGAGTGATGAGCAAAGCAGAGGGCGCGCGCGCCGCCGGGCCGGAGCCTGATTCGGCGCGCCTCAATTACTTCAACTATTTCACCGAGATCGAAGAGACTTTCGTCCGCCGGAGGGGCAAGCACCTCCTGCTGAGCCCGCTCGACTGGGACTTGATGCAGACGTGGAAGGCTTTGAACATCCCGCTCCACGTCGTCCTGCGCGGCGTCGAGAAGGCTTTCGACTCCTACGAGTCGAAGCCGCGCAACCGGAGCGTCAAGTCGCTCTACTACTGTCAGGAAGAGGTCGAGGCGCAGTTCGCCGAGTGGCTCGCGTCGCAACTCGGCGCGAGCACGACGGGCGAGGCCACGGAGGCGGAAGACGCCGGGGCCGCCGCGCCCGAAGGCCGAGGGCTCCCGTTCCCGCGCCCGGTCATCGCCGCGCACCTCGCGGAGTCGCGGGCGGCGCTCCAACAGGCGTTTGAAAGGCAACGGGCGAAGGGCGGCGGCGCGGAGTTGAGCGAGACTTTGGAGCGCGCCGCCTCAAGGCTCTCGGAGTTGGAGAAAGACTTCGCCGCCTCGGCGCGTCCCAACGCGGAGCAGCTTGAAAACTCTCTCTCCGACCTCGAAAGCCTGCTCGACCGCGCGCTGCGCGCGTCGCTCCCGGCGGAAGTCTTGGAAGAGAAACGCGAGCAGGCCGAGGAGCAGTTGAGCGCCTACCGCAAGCGGATGGAGCGCTCGGCCTACGAGCAGACGCTCGACAACCTTCTGGCGCGGCTGCTGCGCGAAGAGTGCCGCGTCCCGCGCCTGAGTCTGTTCTATCTTTGAAACCCCCAAACGAAGAAGGAGTTTTTAGTTTATGGCACAAATGGTCATCAAGCGCTTCGGCGTCTTATCCGCCGCCAAGCTCTACGCCGTCATCATGGCCGCCATCGGCCTCATCATCGGCATCCCCCTCGGCCTCATCATGATGGTCGTCGGCGCGGCGGTCATGTCCATGGGCCGCGACGGCGCGGCGGGCGGCGGCGTCGGCATCGGAATGGGCCTCTTCTACATGATCGGCCTCCCGATTATGTACGGCGTCATCGGGTTCATCTTCGGCGCTCTGGGCGCGCTCGTCTATAACGTCGCCGCCGGGTTCCTCGGCGGGCTCGAACTCGAACTCGAAAACGCCGACGCCGGTTACGGCGCGCCGCCGCAGCCGCAGGACTGGTCGAGCCAGCAACAGTATCAGCCGGGCAATCAGCAGTACCCTTCTTACTGAGCCTGAGCCTTCGGACGTTCGGTTTATGGGCAAGCGGAAGCGAGAGGCGCACCCCGGCGCGCAAGCGGGGGCGGAGCGGCTGCGCGCGGGCGCGGAACTCGAAGTCACCGTCGAGCGCATCCTGCCGGGCGGCGTGGGGCTCGCGCACGCCGCAGGGCAGACGATTCTCGTCGCGCTCTCGGCCCCCGGCGACCGCGCGCGCGTCCGCGTCGAGCGCGTGAGCGGCGGAACCGCCTTCGCTTCCGTCACGCAAGTCCTCCAGCCCTCGCCCGCGCGCGTCGAGCCGCCGTGCCCCTACTTCGGTCGGTGCGGCGGCTGCGACTTCCAGCAGTTGAGTTACGAAGCGCAGCTCGCCGCCAAAGTCGAGATCATCAGAGATTCTCTGCGCCGCGTCGCGCGCGTCGAGCCGCCCGGCGAGATCGCCATCGAGCCCTCGCCCGACGTGTGGCGCTACCGCTCGCGCGCCCGCTGGCAGTACGACCCGTTGCGACAGCACCTCGGCTACTACGAGCGCGGCTCGCACCGCGTCTGCGATGTCGTCGAATGTCCCGTCGCCCTGCCGCCTGTGCAGGAAAGACTCTCGGCCCTGCGCGCGCGCATGAGCGCCGACGAGCTGCCCGAAGAGTTCCGCGAGTTCGAGGCCGTGGCCGGTGACGAAGGCGTCGCCCTCTGGCCCTCGGTCGAGGGCTTGGACTCCGGCGAGCAGGTGCGCGCCGTCGGCGGCGAGCGCTACCGCTTCGACGCCGGTTGCTTCTTCCAGATCAACCACGGCCTCCTCGAACCGCTCGTCCGCGAGGGGCTCGGCGACGCGCAAGGCGAGAGCGCGCTCGACCTCTTCTGCGGCGTCGGCCTCTTCACGCTCCCGCTCGCCCGCCGCTTCTCTCGCGTCACGGGCGTCGAAGGCAACGCCCCTGCCGCCGCCTTCGCCCGCCGCAACCTCTCCGACGCCGACCTCCCCCACGCCCGCGTCGAGACCTCCGCCGTCGGCGATTGGATGCGAAACCGCGCGCGCACCCAAGCCCCCTTCGACTTCGTCCTTCTCGACCCGCCCCGCGCCGGAGCCGAACCCGAAACCGTCGAAGCCCTCCTCGCGCTCCGCCCCCAACGCATCTCCTACGTCTCCTGCGACCCCGCCACCCTCGCCCGCGACCTCCGCGCCCTCACCACCGGCGGCTACCGCCTCCACTCCCTCCGCGCCTTCGACATGTTCCCTCAAACGCACCACGTCGAAACGGTCGTCCACCTGACTTCGACTTAATCCGACAATTTATAAAAGTGAATGCGACTTACTAAAAACCAAAGTCATTGAAAATACACCAAAGTCATTGAAAATATATCCATAGTCCTTGAAAATACTTCTTGCTTTACCCGTTGATTGTGCCGTAGCGCAAAGGTGAATTGTATGAAGTCAGATAGCTTAAAAATCTCAAAAGTTTTTAGCAGTGGTGGAGATATTCATTATGTATTACCTCACTTTCAACGTGAATACACTTGGGAAAAAGAGCATTGGCAAACCCTTTTAACGGATGCTTTTGCTATTCACGAAGAGATGCAACCAGCTTTAAACGAAACACAGGCATCGCAAGAGCCTGAACATTTCTTAGGTTCGCTGGTTGTCATAAATGATGGAACTCGTAATGGTACTGTTACCGCTTTTAAATTAGTAGACGGGCAGCAGAGGCTGACAACCATTTCCCTGCTACTTTGCGCTTTGAGCCGCATCGTCTCAAACACTCATCCCCCGATTGTAAAGAAGATACGTAAACTTCTAGTCAATGAGGATGAAAGCGGTGACGTCTATTTTAAGATCCTACCGACTACGAAGTACGGTGACCGTATCGCATACATGTCCCTAATCCAAGGGG
>DASTQX010000590.1:0-4456 GCA_035761505.1 Pyrinomonadaceae bacterium | reverse complement strand
CCTTCAACTTCTCGTCCGGCTCTTTCCCGTCCCGCTTCAGCTTGTCGAGCTGCGTGCCGTAGATGGCCTGCACGGCCGAGTCGCCCTCCATCACGCCCATGCGCCCCGTGGGCCAACTGAAGATGAAGTCGGGGTCGAAGCCCTGACCGGCCATCGCGTAGTAGCCCGCGCCGGAGGCGTGGTTGATGGTGAGGACGAGCTTGGGGACGGCGGCGGTCGCCATCGCCTCGACGAAGCGCGCGCCCGCGCGGATGATGCCGGAGTGCTCGGCCTCTGCGCCGACCATGAAGCCCGAAACGTCCTGCACGAAAAGGAGCGGCGTCCGCTGCCGGTTGCACACGTCTATGAAGTAAGCCACCTTCTCGGCGGAGTCGGTGTAGATGATGCCTCCGAACTTCGGCGGCTTGCCCTGCTCGCGGAAGAGCCCACGGCTGTTGGCGATGACGCCGACCTGAATCCCCCGGACGCGCGCGTGGCCCGTCAGCATCTCGCGCGCGTAGTCGGGCTGAAACTCGTCGAGGTGTCCGCCGTCCAAGATGCAACGCAGAACTTCGTGCGCGTTGTACGGCTGGCGGTGGTCTTCAGGGAGCAGCGTGTAGAGGTCTTCGAGCGGTCGCGCCGCCTCCTCGCTCTCCTTGACGGAGACGGGCGAAGGCGGCCCGACGGGGAGTTCGGAGACGACCTCTCTAATCTTCAAGATGCACGCGCCGTCGTCGGCGACGCGATAGTGCGCGACGCCGGAGATTTCCGTGTGCGTGCGCGCGCCGCCGAGCGTCTCGTTGTCAATGGTCTGGCCGGTCGCGCCTTTGACGAGGTTCGCGCCGCCGAGTCCCATGAAGGAAGTGCCCTCGACCATCACGATGATGTCGGAGAGCGCGGGCAGGTACGCGCCGCCCGCGACGCACGGCCCCATCACCGCCGCGACCTGCGGGACGTGCAGGTAACGGCGCATGATCGAGTTGTAATAGAAGATGCGCGCCGCGCCGTACTGGCCGGGAAAGACGCCGCCCTGATACGGCAGATTCACGCCCGCCGAGTCCACCAGATAAATAATCGGCACGCGCGAACGCATGGCGACCTCCTGCGCGCGCAGGATTTTCTTGATCGTCTCCGGCCACCATGAACCGGCCTTGACCGTCGCGTCGTTGGCGACGACGACGCACTCGCGCCCCGCGACGCGCCCCAAGACCGTCACCACGCCCGCCGCCGGGGCTCCGCCCTTGTACTCGTCGTAAGCAACGAGCAGGCCGATCTCCTGCGAGTACGTGCCGGGGTCGAGCAGGAGCGCGAGCCGCTCGCGCGCCGTCAGTTTCCCCTGCCGGTGCTGCCGCTCGATCTTGTCGGCCCCGCCGCCCTCGCGGAGCTTGGCTTCGAGTTCTCGCAGTTCCGCCGTCAGAGCGCGCAGCCGCGAAACCTTTTCTTCGGCGGAAGCCGCCGGTGCTTCAGACTTCATCTCGGTTCGACACCGGCCCTCAAACCGTCGGCCCCAAGAGGGCCGCAGCCGGTCGTGTGTTGAGTTATTAGAGCTTTATTATGCCTGCGAAAATAGCATAGGAGCGCGCGGGAAAACAACGAAGAGCCCCTGCGGCAGAGGCTCTCGGCTTCCTTCTTCGGATGATTGATTGTTTCTACGTCTTCGCCATGAGCATCCCGACGAGCGTCTCGGCCTTGACGTTTTCGGGGATGCCTTCGATGACGAGCACGGTCTTGCCGATGCGCTCGACGTGGACGCCGCCCTCCTTCGTGTTCCAGAAGCGGCGGGCCGTGGGTTCGGGCGCGGAGGGCTCGGCGGCGTAGCGCTTGGAGGTGCGCCGCGAGTAAGCCTCGTAGAACTCGACGGCGTCGGCCTCGGTGTCCCAGACCGACTTCTGCGTGAGCAGCACGTCCGACTTGTTCGGCCCGGTGTAGAGGACGAAGCGGTCGCCGCCCCAGCCCTCGGCGGCCTTCTGCGAAGTCTCCTTCGATTGCAGGAACTCGTCGAGGATGAGGTAGTAGCCCCACTCGCCGTTTACGTCGTGGTCGGCGACGCGCCAGCCCTTGCCGAGCGCCGCCGCGACGCTCTTGAAAGGCACTTTCGTCGGCACTTCGGGCGTGAAATATTTTTCGGGGTGGAGTATCTGCTCGGTGGATTGCGGCAGGTTCTTGTAGGCCGCCGAGATTAACTCCCAGCCGCCGCGCTTGTGGAGTTGGCTCGCCCACTGCGAGCCCTGCACGTAAGGAAAGACGAGTGTCTCGCGCACAACGCGCGGGGCTTTGTCGTACTGCTCGGTCGAGCCCGCGCCGCCCATCACCAGCGACTTCAGCATGGCGAGTTGCCGCGCCGGACTCTTCATCACGTACTGCGTCATCAAGACCATCGCGTCGCCCTCGACGAGCGCGTGCGCCGCGAGGCTCGCGTCCGACTCGTGCTTCGGGAGCTTGTCGAAGCGCTTGAGGTCGAAGTGCTGGTCTTGGAGGGCGTGCGTCAGTTCGTGGGCCATGACGGGCATCTGGCCTTCGAGGTCAATCCAGTCGGCGAGGTAGAACATCTGCGTCTTCGGCTCGTAGTAGCCCGCGACCTGCTCGGTGAGAAGGCTGATGATGAAGTCGCGGTAGCGGAAGTCCGAAGGGGCCATCCCCAGTTTCTTCAACGCCAGCTCGGCGGCCTCCAACTCTTCGGGCTTCGAGCTTGAGTCGAGGTTGCGGATGAGCATCTGCTCGATCTCGGCGCGCGACTGTGCGCCGCTACGCACGCGGCGGAGAACTCGGAGTTGCCTGATCTCGCTCGTCTCGCGTAAGACCTCGGCGGTCGCTGCGCGCACCGCCGCCGAGCGCGGGTTGGCAACCGCGGACTTCGCGGCCTTCTGCCGCGCGCCCGCCGGAGTGCCGCCCGCCCAGAAGAGCGCGCAGGCCAACAGGGCCGCCGCCACGACGCGCGCGAAAGAACTCGGCGCACTGTTTCTCTTTGACATCCAGAACCCTTCGCTTTTATAGTCCGCTCACCGAGCGAGCCGGAATCTCTTCACTTCGACGACTCGGCCCGGAACCGGGCCGGGCTTGAGGAGGCTTTATTTTCAGATGATGGAACCTGCTGAAGCGGATGCCCTCTTCGACGAGTGGGACGAGACGACAGTCCGCGTCCGCTACGCCGAGACCGACCGCATGGGCGTAGTGTACCACGCGAACTACCTCGTCTGGTTCGAGATCGGGCGCACGGAATTCTGCCGCTCGCGCGGCTTCGCCTACAAGGACATGGAGGAGAACGACCGCGCCTACCTCGTCGTCGCCGAAAGTTACTGCCGCTATAAAGCGCCCGCGCGCTACGACGACGAACTCGTCGTCCGCACGCACATCACGGAGTTGCGCCGCCGCTCAGTCCGCTTCGGCTACGAAATCCTCCGCCTCTCCGACGGCGTCGTCATCGCCGAGGGCGAGACCGGCCACGTCGTCACCGACCCCAACAACCGCGTCATCTCCATGCCCGAAAGCTATCGCCTCGCGCTCTCGTCGCCACCGCTCAATTCAATCCCGGACGTTGCGGATGACGATTAAGAAGTAAGCGGAAAACGAAAAGCGGTAAGCAGTAAAAACGAGTTCGGATTCGAGATTTGAGATTTCAAATCCGAGACTCTTTTAGCTGCTTACCGCTTTCCGTTTTCCGCTTACTCCCCTTTACGATTCGTGCTGGAGCGACAGTCGCGTGATTTCGCGCGCGCGGCCCGTTTCGGGGTCGAGGTCGAGGACGGCGGCGCAGATGCGCACGTCGCCTTTGGAGTGCTCGGCGCGGCGCGGGAGCGCGGTCATGAAGCGCGCGAGCACGTCATCTTTGTCCATCCCGATGCAGCCGGAATAGCTCCCGGTCATGCCCACGTCGGTGAGGAAGGCCGTGCCGTTGGTGAGGATGCGCTCGTCCGCCGTCTGGACGTGCGTGTGCGTGCCGACGACCGCCGAGACGCGCCCGTCCAAGTGCCAAGCCATCGCAATCTTCTCCGAGGTCGCCTCGGCGTGCATATCCACGATGCGGACTCGCGTTTCGGGGTCGAGCGCGGCGAGCAGTTCGTCCGCCACGCGGAACGGGTCGTCCGTGGGCGGCATGAAGACGCGGCCCATGAGGTTCATGACGGCGACGCGCACGCCGCACACTTCGCCCGTCCAGACGCCTTTGCCGGGCGTGCCCTTCGGGTAGTTGGCGGGCCGGAGCAGGCGGCTCTGGCGCTCGATGTAGGGGAAGACTTCGCGCTTGTCGAAGATGTGATTGCCGGAGGTCATCACGTCAATGCCGTTGGCGAAGAGTTCTTCGGCCAGAGAGGGCGTGATGGAAAAACCACCGGCCACGTTCTCGGCGTTCATCACGGCGAGGTCAATCGAGTGCTGCTCGCGCAAGTCCTGTATGCGTTCGAGCACGGCCACCCGCCCCGGCCTCGCCACCACGTCGCCGATCATCAAAACTTTCATGCTTTAGTCCAATCTAAAAAGC
>DASTQX010000589.1:0-4733 GCA_035761505.1 Pyrinomonadaceae bacterium | reverse complement strand
TCTTCGAGCGCGTTGGTGACGGCCACGTTGAAGGCGTTGGTGTTGACGAGCGCGCGCCCGCCCGTCTCGGCGGCGAGCGTGTGCAGAGGGTCTTGCATGTTCCAGCGCTCGCCGGAGTTGACGCTCGTCAGGCGGCCCGTGGGGTCGAAGGCCACTTCGGTCGAGGCGTCGGGCAGGCCCGAAGTGAGCCCTTGCGCGTCGAGCGAATAGATGACGACGCTGCTGCGCGCCGCCGCGTCCGTGACGCGCCGCAGGCGGTCGGAGAGCGCGCTGTCGCGGAGGTCGAGCAGGAAGCCGTCCGAGACGAAGAAGAGAACTTTGCGTCCGGCCAGAGGCGCGGCGGCGCGCATCACGTTTTCGAGCGAGATCAGAGTGTTGAGCGTCAGGTGTCCCGACTGTTGGAGGATGGCGCGCGCGCGCATGTCCACCATCGTCTCCGCCGTCTGGCGCTGAATGAGCGGCGTGTCACGCAGGATGGCGTCCACGAAGTAGTTGCGCACCGCCGAGTCGCTGCGGTCAATGGCGAGCGCCTGAGATTCGGTCATCGGCGGCGTCTGGTAGTCGCGGGTCGAAGAGGGGCGCACGTTCAGCCGACTGACCGCCGCGCGCAGCACGGCCTTCTCGTCCGTCATCTGCGAGAGGAAGCCGATCTGCCCGCTGGCGCTCGTCACCGCCGCCTCGTCGTTCTGCCCCAACTCCTCTTCGATGAATCCCAGAAGCGTCTTCCTGATGCGCGAGGAACTGCCGGGCGAGAGGTGCAGGTCATCCACGAAGAAGAAGATGGTGCGCCCCCGGTCGAGCGGGAGAGCCGCGCCCGACTTGCCCGCCGGGGTTCGTCCACCGCCGCGCGCGGCGGCCAGTTGCGCGTCCTCATCTACGCTTCCGGCCTTGACGCGCTCGAAGAAAGATATCTCCTGCGGCTTGCCGTCAACGAGCAACTGGAACTGCTCCGGCTTGAGCCCGTCCACGAACTTGCCCGAACGGTCGAAGACCATCACGTCCGTCTGCACCAGCTCGGTGCTGATGCGGACGACATCCTCTTCGTCACCCTTCGGCGCGGGGCGTTGATCCTGCGCGCTGGCGTGCGGGAGCAGGCAGAGGCAGGCGAGGAGTGAGAGGAAGAGTCGCTTGTCGGAAGTAGCGAAGGAGAGCATAACGGCCACCTAAAGTCCGCCGGGGAAAAACTCTGAGGGGCGCATCTTACCACGCGTTGATTCGCGTGGGCGAAGAAAAGAGGGGCGAAAACTTTAAATCGTCACCGCCCGTATTAAAAATCCGCACGTTCCGGCGGGCGCGTCCAGAATCTCGTACGTCCGTCCAAATTTTGAATGCTTTGACCTCGCCCGGTTTGACCCTTGAGATGCGCCCCGCACTCTCCGAGGGTTGCCCGACGAGGCCGAACCGGAGCACCTTCGTGAGCGAAAACAGACCGACACTCCTGCTCGAACGGGTGACGAAGCGCTACGGCGATTTCAACGCCGTCAGCGACCTCAGCCTCTCCGCGCGACCGGGCCGCATCTTCGGCCTCCTCGGCCCGAACGGGGCGGGGAAGACGACGACCATCCGCATGATCGTCGGCATCACCGCGCCCGACGAGGGACGCATCGAACTCTTCGGCCAGCCGCTCGGCCCCGCGTCGCAGAACCGCGTCGGCTACCTGCCGGAAGAGCGCGGGCTCTACAAGAAGATGAAGGTCGGCGAGCAGCTCCGCTTCTTCGGCGAGCTGAAGGGGATGAGCGCGCGCGAGGCCGACGAGGCCGCCGAACGCTGGCTCGCGCGCCTGAAACTCGCCGACCGCAAAACGAGCAAGACCGACTCGCTCTCGAAGGGGATGCAGCAGAAAATCCAGTTCATCGCCACCATCATGCACGAGCCGGATTTGCTCATCCTCGATGAACTGTTTTCGGGGCTCGACCCCGTGAACGTCGAGTTGATGAAAGAGGTCGTCCTCGAACTCAAGAGCGCGGGCCGCACCATCATCTTCTCGACGCACATGATGCAGCACGCCGAGCAACTGTGCGACGACATCTGCCTCATCAACCGCTCGCGCAAGGTCTTGTCGGGGAGCCTGCGCGAAGTCAAGAGCAGCTACGGTCGCAACGCCGTCTCCTTGCGCGTCGAGGGCGGCGACGGCGTGCTCGAAGATCGCGCGCTCATCGCCTCGGTCAAGCCGGACGGCGAGTGCGTCGAGGCTCTGCTCGCCGAAGGCGCTGACCCGCAGGAGTTGCTTCGGAGGCTCGTCGAGCGCGGCGCGCGCGTCTCGAAGTTCGAGCGGGTGGAGCCGAGCCTCCACGACATCTTCATCTCAAAGGTGGGCGAAGAGGGATGAATAAAATTCTCGTCATCATCCGCCGCGAATACGTGCAGGGCGTGCGCGGCAAAGCCTTCATCGTCTCGACCGTTTTGGCCCCGGTCTTTATGTTTATCTTCCTCGTCGTGCCCGCCCTCATCGTCGGCCTGAAGACGGGCGAGCCGACGCGCGTCTCCGTCGTGGACGAGACGGGCCGCCTCTACCAGCCGTTGCGCGAAGCCGTCTTGAGCGGCCCGGAGAGAGAGGCGCGCGAGCGTGAAGCGCCGCCCGGCGTCCCCGACGCGGGCGGGATGCGGGACGCGGAGCGGGGGATTCAGACCAACTTCGTGTTGGAGGAAGTCCCGGCGCGGGGCCGCGCGCTCGAAGAGGTCAAGGCCGAGCTGAGCCGCCGCGTGCTCGACGGCAAGCTCGACGTTTACCTCGTCCTCCCAGCCGACATCCTCCAACGCGGCGAGGCCGAACTCTACGCGCGCAACACGGGCGACATGATTACGCTCTCGACGCTGGAAGACCGCCTGAACCGCGCCGTCATCGAGCAGCGGATGCGCGACGAGAACATCAGCCAGCAGCGCGTCAGTCAGTTGTCCAAAAACGTCAGCGTGTCGAAGGAGAAGGTGACAGCCGAGGGCACGAAGCGCGACGACGGCGGCAGCTTCCTCTTCGCCATCGGCGTCGGGACTTTCGTCCTCATCGCAATGCTGATGTACGGTCAGGCCATCCTCTCGGCGGTGGTCGAGGAGAAGACGACGCGCATCGTCGAGGTGCTGTTTTCGTCGGTGGACGCCTTTAAGCTCCTGGCCGGTAAGCTCGTCGGCGTCTCGCTCGTGGCGCTCACGCAGTTCACCATCTGGGCCTTGATGTTCCTCGTGCTGGCGCTCTACAGCGCGGGCGCGATGGCGATGGGCGGGATGAACGTCACGCTCCCGACCGTCCCGCCGCAGGCGTACCTCTACGCGCTGCTCTTCTTCATGCTCGGCTTCTTCGTCTATGCGACCATCTACGCCGTCATCGGCGCAATCGTCACGACCGAGAAGGAGGCGAGCCAGATTGTCGTCCCCGTGAGCCTCTTCCCCGTCATCGCCATCTACCTCGCCTTCCCGGTCATCCGCAGCCCCGGCTCCAGCTTCTCGTTCTGGGTCTCGATGATCCCGTTCTTCTCGCCCGTCACGATGCTCGTCCGCGTCGTCACCGAAACGCCGCCGCTCTGGCAAATCGCGCTCTCGCTCCTCATCGGCGTCGCCGTCGTCCTGCTGATGATCTGGATTGCCGCCCGCATCTACCGTACCGGCATGCTCATGTACGGCAAGCGCGCGACCATCCCGGAGATTCTGCGCTGGATTCGACAGACATAAGAAAGAAGGGTTAAAGGGGTAAAAGGGGAAGAGGGGAAGGGGAGAAGAACGAGCCGAAGACGGCTTTTCTCCTTTGACCCTCTTCCCCTTTGACCCCTTTACCCTTTACCCTTCCTTCTCATGGGCATCGAGATTGAGAAAAAATACAGGCTGACGCGGGAGCAAAGCGAGGCCGTGCGGGCGCGTCTGGCGGAGGTCGGGGCGGTCGCGGAGGGCGGCGAGGAGTTCGAGGAGAACACGATTTACGGCGGGCCGGGGCTCGACCCGCAAAGCCGCGTGCTGCGCTTGCGGCGAGTCGGGAGCCGGGCCGTCTTCACGTACAAGGAGCGCGGCAAGACCGCCTCGGCCATCAAGCGGAACCGCGAGGAGGAGACCGAGGTTGAGGACGCCGGTGCGCTCGCGGCCATCCTCGAAGCGCTCGGCTACCGGCCCTCGCTCGTCTATGAGAAGCGGCGCTCGACTTGGCGCGTGGCGGGCGTCGAGGTCGTGCTCGACGAGCTGCCCTTCGGGCTCTTCATGGAGATTGAGGGTGAAGAGGAAGCCATCGAAGCCGCCGAACGCTTACTCGGCGTCGAAGGCGCGGAGGCCGAGCACGCGCCTTATCCAGAGCTGACGGCGCGCGAGGGCACGGAGACAAACGGCGTCTGCGAGGCGCGCTTCCGCTGAAACGTCCCGGCGAGCAGGTTAATGAGAGCAGTGCTGATATTCCTCTTCCAATGGGAAAAGGTCGTCGAAAATGCTCGGCACGACGCCGTAGATTGAATAGACGAGCGCCATGCTCAAGGCGAACGTGAGCACGGCGACGGCGAAACCTGTGGGATTGAACTTCAAGCCGCTATCCCTCCTGCGAAAGTTCAGGGCGTGAACGTCGCCGATTATAGCGCCCGCCCCGGACGTGCGCAGCGGAGCGGGCCACGGCGCGCGACTGTGGCCACCAACACTCCGGCGCGCGTTGCCCGCGCGCGCGGGCGAAAGATAAAGCGGCTGCGCTCCGAGTTGGAGCGCAGCCGCTTTCGTCTTCAAGCGGGTCGGGCCTCGCTTACATGCCCATGCCGCCGCCCATGCCGCCC
>DASTQX010000588.1:0-3873 GCA_035761505.1 Pyrinomonadaceae bacterium | reverse complement strand
GTCGCGTAGCGCAGCATCCCCGAAGCCGCGCTCCAAAGGACTGAGCCGAGGAGCGTGACGAAGCTCAGATAACGGACGCGCTTGTCCGCGCCGCGCCAGAGCGTGCCCGCGAGCGCGGCGACGAAGGCGACCGAGACGCGGCCCCAGTGCGGCCCTAAATCGCCCGCCGTGTTCTCGACGCGGAAGGGGTGCAAGAGCGGCCACAGCAGAACCTCCCACGCCTTCAGGTTCTTGAAACGCGGGTCGTCAACAATCGGCCCCCAGCGCTCGGTGCGCGTGTCGAGGACGGGCCAGTAAGGCGATTTGAAAATCCAGTTGTAGAGCGGGAAGACGGGGTTGCCGGTCTGCCAGAAGATATAAACCGAGTACGGCGCGAGCGGCAGAAGGACGCACGCGAGGCCGTACACCGCCGCCTTCAAATCGAAGCGCGCCTCTCTCTTCAACAGCCTGTAAGCGAAGAGCAGGACGACCGGGGCGGCAAAGGCGAGGTTGGTCAGCTTGAACGCGAGCGCCGCTCCGAGATAGAGCCCCGCGCGCACGAAGTCGCGCCGCCCGCGCTCGCCGCCCTCCGTCTCCAACGCGAGCCGCGCGGCTTCGAGCAGAAGCGGCAGCGCCAGCAGGTCAACCATGTAGTTGTTGACCTCGAACAGCAGATGCTCCGTCAACACGAGGACGAGCACGCACAGGCAGCGCGCCCGGTCGCTCTTGACGAAAGCGCGGAGCAGCCTCTCCAACAGCATCGCCGTCCAGACGAGCACCGCGAAGTTGACGAGCGTCCCCAGACGATAGCCGAGCAGGTAGCGCCCCAAGCCCATCACCATGTCGGGCGCGGGGTTGAAGGGAAAGCGCACGGGGAAGAAGTCGCCCTCAATCATCGGCCAGCCGCGCAGCGCCCGCTCGGCGTTGATGAGCCGGTAGTCGAGCACGTCCCATGACAAGTCCGGCAAAGCCGCCCGCAGCGCGTAAAAGAAGAAGAGAGGCAGCGCGACCGTCGGCCAGAAGAACGCGGGCGCGCGCGTCGTCGAAGCCTCCTTCGCCCGCCAGTGCAGCCACCAGATGAGCGCCGCCAGCGCGACCGTCAAAGGCCACGCCAGCCGGTTGTCGCCGGCGACCCAGAGGTACTGCCGGACGAACGCCGCGATGTAAAGGAGGATGACAAAGTCGCCGATGTCGAGACGGCGACGAGGCTCAGTCATACTTTTTGCGCGTCAGGGCAAACGCCGAGAAGGATTACTTTCAGACCGGATGCGGAGCAGGTCAAAGACTCGGACTAGAGCTTCAACCTCTTCCGCAAGCCTTCAGGCACAATCTTCAAGAGGAGCATAATCCAGCGCCAGAACCACGGCAGATAGACGACGTTTCTTCCTCGTTCAATGGCGCGGGCAATTCCCTCGCCGACCTGTTCGGGCGCGGCGGCGAGGAAGACGCGCGGCTTGCCGTAAGTCATCGGCGTATCCACGTAACCGGGCTTGACGGTCAGGACTTGCACGCCCGCGTGGTACAGCCGGTTGCGCAAGCCTTGGAGGTAGATGTTGAGCCCCGCCTTCGACGCGCCATAGACGTAGTTGCTCTGCCGCCCCACGTCACCCGCCACCGAAGAGATGCCGACGACGAACCCCTCGCGCCGCGCTTCGAGCCTCTCGGCGCAGAGGTTGAGAATCGAGACCGCACCCGCGAAGTTGCGCCCGACGATGCGCCCCCACTCGTCGAGGTCGCGCTCGGCCAACTCCTGCTCGCCCAGATAGCCGAAGGCCAGCACGACGCCGCGCAAGTTTCCCGCCCGCTCTTCCACTCGTTCGATAAACCCGGCGTGACTTTCGTAATCTTCCGCGTCGAACGCTCCGCTCTCGACCTCGACGCCGAAGCGTATCCGCAAATCGGAGGCGGCGCGGCCCGCCTCTTCCGAGTCGCGCGCGGCGAGAAAGAGCGCGTGGCCGCGCCGCGCCAAAGCCGCCGCGACGTGCCGCGCGATGGAAGAGGTCGCGCCCAGAATCAGGACGGTTCCGTTCATGCCTTGACGCTTGTGATGCCGAGACGTTCGGAGAGTGCCGAGCGGAAACGCCCGCCGGGGTCAACGCGCTCCTTGACGCGTTGCCATTCGGGCAGCCGCGCGTACATCGCGCGGAACGTCTCGGCGTCGAGGCACGCGTCCTTCGCCAGATAGACGCGCCCGCCGCGCGCGAGGACGATCTCATCGAACCTCTTGAGCAGGTCGAAGAGCGCCTGACCGCGCACGGGAAAGTCGAGCGCCAGAGTATAACCCGGCATCGGGAACGAGAGCAGGCCCGCCCCTTCCGCGCCGAACCGCTTGAGCACCGCGAGGCAGCACGGCAGGCGGCTCTCGTTCAGCGCTTCGAGCATCGCGCGCACGCCATCGTGCGCCTCCTCCGGCGGCAGCACGCACTGATACTGCACGAACCCCCGCCGACCGTAAGCGCGATTCCAATCGCCCACGGCGTCGAGCGGAAAGAAGAAGCTCTCGATGTGCGTGATGAAGTGCGAGGTCTTCGACGCCTGACGGCGGAAGTAGAGGTTGTTGAAGGCGCGCGCCGTGGCCTGATTCAGAGTCCACGCGGGCAGATCGAACGGCACGCGGAAGCGGCGGCGCGACGCGAGCCGCAAAGGGTTCCCTTCGTTCTTCACTTCGTTCACCCGCGCGTGGTTGCCACGCATCAGGACGCCGCGACCGAGCCGCGCGCCTTCCGCGAGGCAATCAATCCAGCTCACCGTGTACTCGTCGTCGAAGGCCCGGTCTTCGAGCAGGGCCAGAGACTCTTCGAGGTCGCGCGCGGGCTGATGCCGGACGAGCATGTGCGCCGTCTCGACGCGCGCGAGCCGGAAGGAAACGTCGGCGATGAAGCCCGTCAAGCCCATCCCGCCGACGGTCGCGCGGAACAACTCCGAGTCTTCGTGCGGCGAACAGCGCACCAAACTCCCGTCGGCGAACTTCAGCGTCAACTCGGTCGTGTGCGCGCCGAACGTCCCTGCGTGATGCTGATTCTTGCCGTGAATGTCCGCTGCGACGCACCCGCCGAGCGTGACGAACTTCGTGCCCGGCACGACCGACGGGAACCAACCGCGCGGCAGGAAGGTTTCGAGCACTTCGGCGAGCGTCGTCCCCGCCTCGGCCCGCAGCACGCCCGCGTTCTCGTCGAAAGAGAGGAAGCGGTTGAGCCTCTCCGTGAGCACGACCGTCCCGCCTTCCGCCGAGAGCGACGCGTCGCCGTAACTCCTCCCCAGCCCGCGCGCGATGACGCACGTCGCGCCCCCCGCCGCGACGTGCGGCGCGACGCGCGAAACCAGTTCGGGGCGCACGACACGCGCGCGCACGCGCGGGTAGCGGCCCCAGCCCGAAAGCTCTATTGTCTTGCCGTGCGTCACGTTCTCGGTCAGCCCACAAAGCTCTGTCAGAAGGGAGTTGAAAGTAGAGCCGAGAGTTTAAAGCCTTCGCCAACCCCGCGCAAACCAGACCCCGCGACGCGCGCTGCTCATGAAGTCGAGAGCGACGCCCGGCCTCTTGCCCCGACGCCGTTTTGCGCGTACTATTCGCGCCATCAATTTCAATCAAAGATTATCCACGCGGGGGCGGAACTGATGTTCGTTGAGCACGGCTTTCATCAACAACCAAACACCGGCGCGCGACGAGTGCCCGGCGGCGGCGCGCGCTCCTTCTTACCGGAAGCGGAAGGACTCGACACGCCCGACGCGGAGGGCGGCGCGGACGACTCCCTCGAAGACGCCGCGCGCAAAGAACGCGACTCCATGCGCGAGCGCCTCCGCGCCGAACTCGACCGCGAGCCCACCGAAGAAGAACTCAACGACTGGCTCCGCCAACACACCGAAGGGTACTGAGAAGGCGAGAGGGTAAAGGGG
>DASTQX010000587.1:0-1953 GCA_035761505.1 Pyrinomonadaceae bacterium | reverse complement strand
ACCTGATCGTAGTTCCAGCCGTAGTGGTTGAAGCGATAGACCGCGCCCATGACGCCCGTGCGGTGACGACCGCCCGCGCAGTGGACGAAGAACTTGCCGGTCGAGGGCTCGTCCACGAGTTTGAGGAAGGCTTCGACGTGTTCGGGCCGAGGGTACTTCTTCTCGATCATCGGGATGTTGACGTAACGCATCCCCAGAGACTCGACCATCCCCTTTTCTTCGGCCTCCGGCTTGGCCTGCAAGTCAACGACGGTGTTGATGCCGAGTTCCTTGAGCGCCTTGAAGTCTTCGAGCTTCTTCGGCTCCGCGCCCCGGTAGAAGCGCTCGTCGAGCCGCCCGAAATTTTTAATCTCTATGTTCGAGAAGTCCTGCCGTTCGGCGGTCTGCGCGACGGCCAGCGTGGAGAGGAAGAAGACGGCGAAGAGGGAGGCGAAAAGGGAACGAACCGAAGTGCGCGTAAAACTCATGTAAAGCCCTCCGAGAGTTAAAGCCTGCGTTATCAGTTGTCGTTTAATGGCGTGCGGTTGGGGGTTTCGGACTCGCTTTCGTGTTGGCGGCCCCGGCGTCAACACCGTCAGACCGTCAATCCAAAATTATGATTCGTTCGAGACCCGCCAAGTTGTATCCGGCCCGCTTCCGGCGGCCTTCGCGTCCTCGCGCCGCCGTCACCCGCCCAGACGAACAGGCGCAAGCATAGTCCACAGGCAGTTTACAACGCAAGCGGGGAGGCCCGGCAAGAGCCATCTTGAACGTCCTCGAAAGCTACGCTCGCGGCGTCGCCGACTGTACTCTCTGGCCGGTCGAATTGAGTCGAGAACGGAGCGCGCGCGCCGCCTCCTCGCCCTCGCGCACACAGTCGGGGACGCCCGCGCCCTCAAAGGCGTTGCCGCAGAGTTCGAGCGCGGGGAGCCGCCCCAAGAGCGCGCGGACGCGTTCGATTCGCGCGCGATGGCCGACATGGTACTGCGCCATCGAGCGCGGCCACTTCTCGACGTGCGCGAAGAGCGGCGCGGCTTCGACGCCGAGCAACTGGCGGAGGTCGCGCCGCACGGCGGCAACCATCTCCTCCTCGTCGAGCGCGAACATTTCGGGTTGGAGAGCGCCGCCGACGAAGGCCCGCAGGAGCGCGTGACCGGCGGGGGCGCGTCCCTCGAACTTGACGCTGCTGAAGGTGCAGGCGAGCGTTGCGCGGCGCTCGACGAAGGGGACGACGAAGCCGAAGCCGTCGAGCGGGTGCGGGATGTCGGCGCGGCGGTAAGCGAGGTTGACCGTGGCGGTCGAGGCATAAGGGATGGCATCGAGTTCGTCGGCGAGTTCGCCGTCCGCCTCGCGCAGGAGCCGCGCCGCGCCGTAAGCCGGGAGGGCGACGATAACGCCGTCGGCGATGAAGGTGTCGCTGTTTGAAGTCCTGACGAGCCAGCGCGGCCCGCCGCTCTCAAGCGTGATTGACTCGACCTTCGTGTCGAGCCGCACGGAGCCTTGCGGGAGGCGCGCGGCGAGCGCGTCGGAGAGCGTCTGCATCCCGGCGTCGAAGGAGAGGAACAGACTGTAGCGCGCGCCGCTCGTGCCCGTCTGTTGTCTCCCTTGTGCCTTCTGCCTCCGCGCCGCCTTCCACATCGAGAGGATGAGGCTGCGGTCTTTGCGCTCCATGTCGAGGAAGCGCGGCATCGTCGCGCGCAGGGAAAGGCGCTCCGGGTCTGCCGTGTAGATGCCGCCGACCATCGGCTGCGCCATCCGCTCCAAAGCCTCTTGCCCGAACCTCCGGCGCACGAAGTCGGCGAGGCTTTCGTCTTCCGCATCGCCGGTCGCGCGCCTCGGCAGAAGAAGGTCGAGCGCCATGCGCGCCTTGCCGCGCAAGGTGAAGATGTCGGAAGTGATGAAGGGGAGCAGGCGCGAGGGCGCGAGCAGTTGGAAGCCTTCGGGCGTGGGGCGGAGGCGGCCTCCGCGCACGAC
>DASTQX010000586.1:0-23152 GCA_035761505.1 Pyrinomonadaceae bacterium | reverse complement strand
GGCGTTGAACGGAATCGCGTTCAGCCGCTCGAAGTTCGAGTGCAGGCGCGTCGCGCGGTGGCCGACGTAGCCGACCGAGAAGGCGAAGTTGTAAGGCAGCTCGCGTTGCAGGTCGAGGCTGTACTGGACGGTGCGCGAAGTCCTGAAGTCGGGGTCGAAGTAGTCCACGTCCGAGCCGAGGAACTGCCCGTTCGGGTCAATCGGCAGCACCGCGCGGTAGCTGCGCAGGAAGAGGTCGGGCTGGCCGCCGACACCGCCGTTGACGTTCGCCTGCACCGGCGTGTTGAAGCCGATGGTTCCGCCCGTCAGGTTGTTCTGCCCGCCGGAGCCATAGACGATGGGCGAGTAGTAAATCCCCGCGCCGCCGCGAATCACCGTCCGCTCGTCCCAAGAGTAGGCGAAGCCGACGCGCGGCCCGATGTTCGAGCGGTCGGGCTCGGCCAGCGAGCGGTGCGCGGCCTGCCCGCCCTGACCGCCCGCGCCGACAATCGCGCCGAGACGACCGCCCGCCGCCGGGTTCGGCGCGAACGGGTCGAAGCCGCGAAAGCGGTCTTTGGATTCGGTGCGCAGGCCCGGCAGGTCGTAGCGCACGCCGAGGTTGACCGTCAGGTTCGGGCGCAGCTTCCAGTCATCGTTGAAGAAGTAGGAGTGCGAGAACTGACGCCAGCCGGGGTCAATCGTCTGCGCGCTGTTGAAGGAGAACTCGGTCGTGCCCGTAATGAGGCTCGCGATGGGCCAGCCCTGATTGTCGGCCTCGGTGTTCGAGGTCTGGTTGTGGCGGAAGTTGAACTCGCCGCCCGGATGCACCAACTGGCTCACGTTGAACTGCTGGATGCGCACGTCGCCGCCGAACTTGAACGAGTGGTTGCCCTTGATGAAGGTCATGAAGTCGCTGAACTGGACGGCGTTGTCGCCCGACTGGTCGTGGAAGAAGGTCGAGCCGATGCCCTGATACGAGCGCGGGTCGCCGCGCGGGTCAGCCGGGTCGCTGTAGCCGGGGAAGCCGATCAAGGGGAACGCACGGTTCTGCGTCGCCGTCGGGCTGAAGCCCAGAGAAGTGTTGTTGAAGCCGATGGTCGTGTTGCGGTTCGCCACCTCGTAGCGCGTAAAGCCCGCGTTGAAGTGGTTGAGGAAGTTCGAGCTGATCGTGTAGTCGTGTTGCAGGCGCGCGAAGTGCGAGACGAAGAACTGGTTCCAGCGCCCGGCGGCGACGAACGGCGCGGGGAAGCGCGGCGCGCCGCCCTGAATCGTGTCCTGCTTGCGGTACGAGTAGCTGAAGCCGAGCCGCTGCATCGGCGTCAGGATGAAGTCCACCTTGCCGACGTACTGGTTCATCGTCAGCGGGCGCTGCGTGCTCGAAAGGTAGTTCTGGAAGACGCCCTCGCGCGTCGGCAGAGGGATGGTGTTCAAGATGTTCAGGCCCACGGGGTCAATGATGGTGCGCCCGGTGGCGAGTTGGTAGGCCGGGATGTTGTTGCCGGGGATGGCCGCGCGCTCGCCGAAGCCGCCCGAAGTCGGGTCGAAAATCTGCACGCCGCCGGGGCCGAAGCGGTTGAGGATAACCGGGTCGGTGAACAACTCGCCGAAGTCGCCCTGCCGCATCCTCAAGGTCGGGACGGTCAGGAAGACGTTCTCGGACTGGGCGAAGCGGTAGCCCTCGTAGTTGAAGAAGAAGAAGGCGCTGTCTTTGCCGCTCCAGTAGCTCTTGCCGCCCTCGCCGAAGCGCGGGAGGTAGATGGGGCCGCCGACGTTGAAGCCGAAGTTGTTCTGGTGGTCGCGCGGGCGCGGGAGGTTCGGGTTGCCGCTGGCGTCGCGCCCGGCGGCGTTGTTGGTGAAGCTGTTGGCGTTGAAGGCTTCGTTGCGGTGGTACTCGTAAGCCTCGCCGTGGAACTGGTTGCCGCCCGACTTGATGGAGAAGTTGACGATGCCGCCCGAAGAGTTGCCGAACTCCGCCGAGTAGCTCGAAGTCGAGACGGTGAACTCCTGAAAGGCGTTCGGGCTCGGCGAGACCTCGGTAAAGAACGTCCCGTTCTGCGCGCGGCGGGTGGCCGCGCCGTCAATCAGAATCTCGGTGCCGAGTCCCTGCCCGCCGCTCACGCGAAAGTTCGTCGCGTTCGTGCCGTTGCCGGCGGCGGCGGTCACGTTGCTGTCGAGGAAGATAAAGGCGAGAGGCGAGCGGCCCGCCGTCTCGGAGCTGACCTGAAGGGGCAGTTCCCTCACCTGCCGCTCGTTGATGTTGGTCTGGCGGACGGGCGTGTCGGTCTGAATCGCCGCCGAAGCCGCGTCCGCCGTGACCGTCACCACGTCGGTCACCGCGCCGACTTCGAGCTTGAAGTCGAGACTGTGCGTGACCTGCACCGCGACTTTGACGCCCTCGTTCGAGGCGGTCTTGAAACCCGGCGCTTCGACCGTAAGCTTGTAGAGCCCGGCCTTCAGTTCGGGCAGGGTGTAGTTGCCCTCGTCCGAGCTGATGACCTCGCGCACCTCGCCCGTGTCCTGACTGGTGGCAGTGACTTTGGCGTTGGGGACGACCGCCCCGCCGGGGTCTGTGATCGTGCCGGTGACGGAACCGCGGTCGCTCTGTGCGGAGGCGGGGGCGGCGGCCCACACCAGCATCAGAGCCAGCAACGCAAAGACGGTCAGCCTCTGAGATTTCATAACCTTCTCCCTAACTCCCGTGTCTGTTTTAAGGAAGCGGCGTCCGACGGCGAGGACTTCCGCCCCTTCCAACTGTCTCCGAAGCAGGGCCGCGACGCCTCTCTTTCGAGTTCGTCGAGCGGCTCGGCAAGAGAGCCCCGGAACGCTAAAGCCCGACCGAGGCCACATCTTCGGCGGCGCGCGGCCACGGCCCTGTAAAGCTAAATGTTAAGTCTGCGCGGAAAGATAAAATCCCGGCCAGCCAGACGGGTCTTCACGTAAACGGTTAACCGGATGTCCGGCTTATAGCAGGGCTCGCCGCCGCTTGTCAATATTTTTGGTGCGAAATCCCCTTCAAATCACCCCTCGAATCCATCTCCGAAGGCTTTCGCGCCAGTGCCGGACGCCCGCGCTTAAACGCTTCAACGGCCCGGACGCTCGCTCCGCGACCCGCTTTAACCCTTCATCAGTTGACCATCCAGCCGTCGGCGAGTTGGACGACACGGTGGCCGAAGGCGGCGTTCTGTTCGGAGTGTGTGACCTGAATAATGGTGGTGCCCTGATCGTTGAGGCGCTTGAAGAGTTCCATAATCTCGCGGCCCTGATTTGAGTGGAGGTTGCCGGTCGGCTCGTCGGCGAGGATGAGGTGTGGGCTGTGGATGACGGCGCGGGCGATGGCGACGAGTTGCTGCTGCCCGCCGGAGAGCTGGTTCGGGTAGAGGTCTTTCTTGCCGACGATCTGGAAGCGGTCGAGGATGTCGGCGACGAGCGCCGCGCTCGCGGAGCGTTTGATGTCGCGGTAAGTCAGAGGGATTTCGATGTTCTCTTTGACGGTCAGGCTGTCAATCAAGTGATAGCTCTGGAAGACGAAGCCGATGTGACGCTTGTGCAGCGCGGCGCGATCCTTGTGGTTGAGCTTGTGGACGGGCTGTTCGAGCAGGAAGTATTCGCCCGTCCAAGCGCTGTCGAGGAGGCCGAGGACGCTCAAGAGCGTCGTCTTGCCGGAACCCGAAGGCCCCATGATGGAGACGAACTCGCCCTCGCGCACGTCCATGTTGATGCGGCGGAGGACGAAGGTCTTGCCCGCGCCCGTCTCGTAAAATTTTTCGAGGTTGCGTAGTTCAATCATCGGCAGTTCGGCTCCGTCTGCTCAACCCTCGCGGGCGTCGGGATGGAAATCAATCTCGCTTCGAATAGGAAACGTCGTGCCACTTCGCGGCTCGACTGTTCGCCTCGGAAATGGGCGCGGCGCGGACTCGGAGCGAGGAAGCCTTCGTCGCTTCTGTCCGTTTGCGGGATTGCTTCGTCCCACAAGTGAACAAGCGTCACGCGGGGAGACGGAGCCGCGCCTCGCAGCCCGCGCCGCTTTTGCGGTTTTCGAGCGTGAGCGTGCCGCCGTGCGCTTCGGCGATCTGGCGGCAGAGGACGAGGCCGATGCCGGAGCCGCCCGGCTTGGTGGTGAAGAAGGGCACGAAGAGGTTCGCGGGATTGGCGATGCCGAGCCCTTCGTCCTCGACGCGGATTTCGACGTGGCCTTCGGAGAGCCGCCAGCCGACGCGCACCGCGCCGCCCGTCACAAGCGCCGCGTCCGTCGCGTTGCGCACGAGGTTGATGAGAAGTTGTTCGAGCTGATCCGAGTCGGCCTCGATGGAAAGCTCTTCGCCGCCGATGACCTCGACGTTGAGGCGCGTCTCAAGTCCCGCGACGCGGCGCACGAGCGCGCCGACCGAGACGGGCGCGCGGCGCGGCGGAGGCAGGCGCGCGAGCCGCGCATAAGATTCCATGAAGCGGCTCAGAGATTCGGCGCGCGAGGAGACGACCGTCAGGCCGCGCTCCATGTCTTCTTGCCAGTCGTCGGGGCGCGGCGTGCGCGCGAGCAGGTTGGCGAGGCTCCCGGCAATGGACTTGATGGGCGCGAGCGAATTGTTTAGTTCGTGGCCGAGCACGCGCACCAGACGTTGCCAAGCCTTGCGCTCTTCTTCGCGCAAGGGGCCGCTCAAATCCGACAGCACAAGGAGGTGATGCGGGAGGCCGCCTTCGCGGAAGCTGCTGCGGCGCACGCCCCACGGCTTGAAGACGTTGCCCGCGCCGGGAAAAGCCTTCTGCAAAGTGTGCTGTGCGCCGTCGTCCTCGAACTTGAGACAGTCGGAGAGTCCGAGTTCTTCCGCCGTGCGGCTCAGCAGGCGCTCGGCGTGACGCGCGAGCAGGCGCTCGCCCGCGCGGTTGACGAGGCGGAGTCGGCCCGCCGGGTCGAAGGCGAAGACGGCGACATCAATCTCCGCCATCACGGCGCGCAGCAGCGCCGTCGCTTCGAGCGCGCCCAGTCGTTGCTCGCGCAGCGTCTCGCCGAGGGCGTTGATCTCGCGGATGACTTCGCCGAGCGCGTCGTCGCCGCGACCGCCGCGCGCGCGGAACGAGTAGTCGCCTTCGCGCAGGGAGGCGAGCAGGTTCGAGACTGTTTGCAACGGACGCATCACGCGCCCCTGCGCCGCGAACGAGAAGCCGAGCCAGACGCAGATGATGAGCGCGGCGAGCGTCCAGACGGTCTTCGGCGTGTAAGGCCCGGCCCAGAGCAGCACGAGCGAGACGATGACGGCGGGCAAGGCGGCGGCCAGAGCCATCAGCAGCACGCGGCGCTCGTGGCTCAGACGCTCGCGCCTCTTCGGCGCGGGCCGGGTGACGGCCCGCGTGTCCGGAGTCTCCGCGGGCGTCGTGCGGGTGGAAGTCGAACCGGCGTGAGCGGGCGGTGCGGGGGGCGCGTGCGTCGCCGCGCCGCGTCTTTCAAGTTCCGCCCCGCCCTTCGTCTTCTCTTCTGAGATCATGCCGCTTGAATACTGCCACGAGCCGGGCCTCGCGGGCGAGCGTTCGGAGGCGCGGCTTTGAGGTCAGAGTTCGTATTTCTGCATCCTTCGATAGAGCGCGCTGCGGCTCAGGCCGAGGACTTCCGCCGCCTGACTGACGTTGCCGCCGAAGCGCTTGAGCGCCTTCTGGATGAGGAGGCGCTCGACCTCTTCGAGGCTCATCTCTTCCAGCCGCCGCTCGCCGCCCGTCGCCCGCACGGGCTGCAAGCCGAGGTCGGCCACACGCACCTCCTCGCCGCGCGCCATGAGCACGGCGCGCTGGACGACGTGATCCAACTCGCGCACGTTCCCCGGCCACGTGTTCGTGCACAGGGCTTCGAGCGCGGCGGGCTCGAAGCCCTTCAGGTGCTTGCGGTAGCGGTGCGCGTAGAGCGAGAGGAAGTGCTCGCAGAGCGCCGGGATGTCTTCGCGGCGCTCGCGCAGAGGCGGCAGGCGAATCTCGACCGTGTTGAGGCGGAAGAGAAGGTCTTGACGAAAGCGACCGGCGGCGACCTCTTCCTTGAGGTCGGCGTTGGTGGCCGAGAGCACGCGCACGTCCGTCCGCCGCGTCTGCGAAGAGCCGACGCGCTCGAACTCGCCCGTCTCAAGGACGCGCAGGAGCTTCGGCTGAAGGTTCGGCGGGACGTTCGCAATCTCGTCGAGGAAGAGCGTGCCGCCGTCGGCCAACTCGAAGCGGCCCACGCGGTCGCTCTTGGCGTCGGTGAACGCGCCGCGCACGTGGCCGAACAGCTCGCTCTCGAAGACGCCTTCGGAGAGAGCCCCGGCGTTGACGGCGACGAGCGGCTTCGAGGCGCGCGGGCTCAAGGCGTGGAGCGTGCGCGCGATGACCTCTTTGCCCGTGCCGTTCTCGCCCGTGATGAGGACGTTGGCGTCCGAGGGGCCGATGTGCTCGACGAGTTCCAAGACGGGCTGCATCGCCTTCGACCCGGCAATGAGAAGCGGGCGGTCGTGCCCGTTCTCCTTGCGGAGCATCTGGTTCTCGGCTTCGAGCCGCTCCCCTTTGCGCAGAGCCCCGGCCAGTTCGGTCTGCGTCCGCAGGATGGTCAGGAGGCGTTCGTTCTCCCACGGCTTCTGCACGAAGTCGCGCGCGCCGCGACGAATGGCTTCGACGGCGAGGTCAACGCTGCCCCACGCCGTCATCACGACGACGGGCAGCGAGGCGTCCACGGCGCGGATGCGCGCGAGGAGGTCTAAGCCCTCCTGACCCGAAGTCGTGTCGCGCGTGTAGTTCAAGTCAATGAGCGCCACGTCGAAGCTCTGCCGCCCCAGAGCTTCGAGCACGTCGCCCGGCGCGGCGACCGTCTTTATCTCGAAGCCCTCGCCCTTCAAGAGCAGGCGCAGGGCTTCGATCACGGCTGGCTGGTCATCTGCAATGAGAACGCGTGGCATAGTTAGAAGACAAGACATCTATTTCGGTTTCAAGGTCAAAGAGTGTGACACGCGCGACGGCGAACAAGCAAAGGCAGTGACGAGTGACGGGCAGGGAGTCGCCTCCGACTCGTCTGCAACTTGTCTTCAACTCGTCACTCTTCACTCGTACCTCAGGGCTATCATCGGGTCAACCTTCGTCGCTCTGCGCGCCGGGACGTAGCAGGCGAGGAGCGCCACGCCCGCGAGAAGCGCGGTGATGGCGGCGAAGGTCACGGCGTCGGTGGCCGAGACGCCGTAGAGGATGCTCGACAGAATCCGCGTCACGGCGAAGGCCGCGAGCAGGCCGACGACGACGCCCACCAGCGCCAGCTTCATCCCCTGCGCCGCGACGAGCCGGAGCACGTCCCGGCCTTGCGCGCCCAGAGCCATGCGGATGCCGATCTCGTGCGTGCGGCGGCTGACCGAGTAGGCCATCACGCTGTAGAGCCCCGACGCCGCGAGCAGGAGCGCGAGCAGCCCGAAGCTCAAAGAGAGCGACGCCCCCATCCTCGTCCCCCAGAGCGCCCACGTCATGTGCTCCTTTAAAGTCTTGACGCCGTAGATCGGCAGCAGCGGGTCGAGCGAGCGAATCGCGCCGCGCACCCCGTTCGTCACGCCGAGCGGGTCGCCCGAAGTCCGCACCAGAAGGACGATGCCCGAATCGTAAGCCTGCTCGACGGGGAAATAGAGGAAGGGCTTGGGCGACTCGCCGAGGCTCCGGTAGAGACCGTTGCGCGCCACGCCGACGACCTCTCGCGGGCGACCGCCGCCGACCACCAGCCGCTTGCCCAGAGCGCTCTCGCCCGGCCACAAACGCTCGGCCAGAGTCTGGTTGATGACGCACACGCGCGACGCGTCCTTCGTGTCCGAGCCGTTGAAGTCGCGCCCTTGAAGCAGTGGAATCTGAAGCACGTCGAAGTGGCCGGGGCCGACGGCGTTGTAAGGGACGCTCAAGCCCTCGCCGGGCGCGGGCGCGGGTTGGCCTTCGGCATAGACGGGGCCGGTCGAGCTTGAGCTGTCGCCGAGCTGAAGATAACGCGCGACGCTCGCGCGCTCGACGCCGGGCACGGCCTCGACGCGCTCGACGAGTTGGCGGAAGAAAGCCTTGCCGCGCTCCTCGTCGTAACCGAGCAGGCCCGGATTGAGCGAGACGGAGAGCCCGCGCTCGGTCTGAAAGCCGGGGCTGATGCCCTGCGCGTTGACGAAGCTCTTGACGAGCAAGCCGCCGCACACCAGCACGACCAGCGAGAGCGCGACCTGCGTCACGACGAGCAGGTCTTTCAAGGTCACGCGCCGCGACCCTTGCCGGAGCGAGACCGTCTCGTTCTTGAGGACGGGCACGAGGTCTGTCTTCGAGGCTTGCAGCGCGGGCGCGAGCCCGAAGACGACGCCCGTCACGAGCGAGACGCCGAGCGTGAACCAGAGCGCGCGCGTGTCGGGCGCGAAGTCGAGGACGACCGTGTACGGCAGGACGGGAATCATCGCCTGCATCAAGTCCGCCGCCCAGAAGGCGAGGAGCAGGCCGAGCCCGCCCGCGAGGACTGAGAGCAGCACGCTCTCCGTCAACAACTGCCGCACGACCCGCGCGCGGCTCGCGCCGAGGGCCAGACGGATGCCGATCTCCTTACGCCGCGCCGCCGAGCGCGCGAGCAGCAGGTTGGCGACGTTCGCGCACGCGATGAGCAGGACGAGCCCGACGACGCCGAGCGCGAGTCCCGCGCCGAGTTTGATCGTCCCGGCGGCGTGGTCGTAACGCCCCTCGGTTTCGGACACGGCGCGCGCCTTCATGTTCCGGTCTCGCGCGGCGGGGTAGGCGTCGGCGAGCCGCTGCGCGATGGTCGTCAAGACCGCCCCGGCGCGCTCAATCGTCACGCCCGGTTTGAGTCGCCCGACGACGTTCAAACGATGGTCACCGCGCTCGTCGAGCCAGTTCTCCTCGCGCGTCACCTGCTCCTGCATCATCAAAGGAACCCAGAAGTCCATCGAGAGCCCGAACTTCGTCCCCGTGAACTCGCGCGGCGCGACGCCGACGACCGTGAAGGGCTGGCCGTTGAGCGTGATGGTCTTGTTGACGACCGAAGGGTCTGCGTTGAAGCGCTGCCGCCAGAGGCTGTGGCCGAGGACGACGACCGGGTGCGAGCCGGGCGTGCGATCCTCTTCGGGCAGGAAGGCGCGGCCCTGTTCGGGGCGGACGCGGAGCACGTCGAAGTAGTTGCCGCTCACGATCTCGCCCCATACCAGATCGTTCTGGTTGTTGTTGCTCAAGGCCGCCTGCGTGATGCGGTGCGCCAGCAGCCCCTCGAACGCCTCGCCGGACTGTTCGCGGTAGTCCTTGAAGTCCGGATACGAGAAGTCCTCGATCATGTCTCCGAGCGCGCGCCCCTCGAAGATGCGGACGAGCGCACCCGGCTCTTCGACCGGCAGGGGCCGCAGCAGGAACGCGCTCACTGCGCTGAACATCGCGCTGTTCGCCCCGATGCCCAGAGCCAGCGTCACGACCGCCACCGCCGTAAACCCCGGCGTCTTCCACAGCATCCGCAACCCGTACCGCAAGTCCTGCCAGAGAGTCTTCATCGAAACCTCCTAAGAAGGTGTTGAGTGATAAGCGATAAGTGATAAGAGGAAGCAGGCTCTTTCTTATCACTCATCACTCATCACTCATCACTCGTATCTCAAAGCCACCATCGGATCAACCTTCGTCGCGCGGCGCGCGGGGACGTAGCAGGCGACGAGGGCGACGAGGAGGAGGAGCGCCGAGACGGCGGCGTAGATCGAAGGGTCTGCGGCGCTCACGCCGAAGAGGAGGCCCGCGAGGAGCCGCGTTAAGGCGAGCGCCCCGGCGACGCCGACCAAGACGCCCGCGAGCGCGAGCAGCATCCCCTGACGCAAGACCATGCCGAGCACGTCGCGGCGTTGCGCGCCGAGCGCGACGCGGATGGCAATCTCGCGCGTCCTCTGCCCGACCGCGTAGGAGATGACGCCGTAAATCCCGACCACCGCGAGCAGGAGCGCCACGCCCGCGAAGACGCCGACGAGATAAGCCGGGTAACGACGCATGAAGGTCGGGGCCGAGTCCGCAATCAGGCGCTCCATCGTCATCACCGCGTAGAGCGGCACTTCCCTGTCGAGCGCCTGCGCCTCGCCGCGCACGGCGGAGGTGATGCCTTCGGGGTCGCTCGAAGTCCGCACGACGAGGCTCATCGTCGAATCGGGGCTTTGAAGATAGGGGAAGTAGATGACGGGCGTCGTGCGCGCGTCGAGCCCCGCCACCTTCTCGTCGCCGACGACGCCGACGATCTCGTAGGGCGGCTGGTCGGCGGTGAACCGAAACGTGATGCGCTGGCCCAAAGGGTCTTCGCCGGGGAAGGTGCGCTCGGCGAAAGTGCGGTTGACGATGACGACCGGCTGCGCGCCCGCGCGGTCGCGCTCCGTGAGCGCGCGCCCCTTCAAAAGTGGAACGCCCATCACGTCGAAATAACCCGCGCTCACCGTCCGCAGGTACGACTCGCCGGAAGCGTCCGACTCGGCCTGCGGGCGACCGACGACCTGCGGCGTGCCCGTCCCGCCGTCGCCGCTCAAGGGCAGGTTGCTCACCGCCGCCGCGCCGCGCACGCCCGGCACATTCTCGACGCGCCCCAGAAGTTGTTCGTAGAACCCGGCGGCCTTCGAGTCGTCGCCGTAGCGCACGGCGGGCAGCGTCAGCTTCAAAGTCAGAAGGTTCTCCGTCTGAAAGCCGGGGTCAACGCTGAGCATGCGGAGCAGGCTCTTGACCATCAATCCCGCGCCGACCAGAAGCACGAGCGCGAGCGCGACTTCCGAGACGACGAGGAAGCCCCGCAAGCCCTTCGCGCCTTTCGTGCCCGAAGCCCTCCCGCCTTCTTTCAGAGACTCCTGCAAGTCGGTCTTCGTCGCTTCGAGCGCGGGCGTGAGGCCGAACAGCACGCCCGTCAAGATCGAGAGCGCGAACGTGAAGGCGAGCACGCCGCCGTTCAGAGAGAGTTCCCTGAGGTAAGGCATCAGGGCGAGCTGCGCGGGCGGGATGGCGGCGACGAGGAGGTCAACGCCCCACAGCGCGAGCACGAGTCCGAGCCCGCCGCCGAGGAGCGCGAGCACCGTGCTCTCCGTCAAAAGCTGCCGCACCAGACGCCACCGGCTCGCGCCGAGCGCGACGCGGATGGCAATCTCTTTCTTGCGCGCCGTCGAACGCGCGAGCAGCAGGTTGGCGACGTTCACGCACGCGATTAAAAGGACGAAGCCGACCGCGCCGAGCAGCACCAAAAGAATCGGCTTGAGGCCGCCGACGAACTCCTCCTGCAACGGCACGAGCCGGACGCCCGTGCCCGCGTGCGCCGAAGGGTCGTCCGCCGCGATGCGCGCGCCGACGGCCTGCATCCGGCTCTGCGCCGCGTCGAACTCGACCCCCTTCTTGAGCCGCGCGACGACTTGCAGCCAGTGAAAGTACCGCCGCTCCCTCTGCGTCGGCGTGGGCCGCAAGAGCATCCACACGTCGGCCTCGCCGACTTTGGCGAAGTGGAAAGACGCGGGCAGCACGCCGACGACGTTGAAGTTGACGCCGTTGAGCGTCACCATCCTGCCCGCCGGGCTCGCGTCCGCGCCGAAGCGGCGACGCCACAAACCGTGGCTCACAATCACGGCGCGCTCCGCCGCGGGGCTCTCGTCTTCGACCGAGAAGGCGCGGCCCCAATCGGGCTTCACGCCGAGCACCTCGAAGAAGCTCGCCGTCACGCCCGCGCCGCCGACGCGCTCCGGCGCTTGCCCCTCCGCCGTGAGCGTGAAGCTCCCTCGCGTGTAGCCGCCCACCGACTCGAAGACCTCGCCGCCGCCCTCGCGCCAGTCGAGATAATCCGGGTACGAAGCCTCCCTCTCGCCGAAGTCCTGCTGCGGTTTGGTCTCCCACAGGTGGACGAGCCTTTCGGGCTCCGCGTAAGGCAGAGAGCGCAGCAGCGCCGCGTCCACGACCGTAAAGATCGCCGTGTTCGCCCCCACGCCCAGCGCCAGCGTCACGACCGCCACCAGCGCGAATCCCGGCTGCCGCAAAAGCACCCGCACGCCGTACTGTAGGTCTTGCAGAAGGCTTCTCATCACAACCTCCAAGAAGTGATAAGTGATGAGTGATAAGTGATGAGAAAGGACACCACTTCTTTCTTATCTCTGATCACTCATCACTTATCTCTGATCACTCATCACTTATCACTCGTATCTCAAAGCCACCATCGGATCAACCTTCGTCGCGCGGCGCGCGGGGATGAAGCTGGCTAGGAGGGCGACGCCCGCGAGCAGTAGAGAGATGCCGAAGAAGGTGAACGGATCGGTGGCCGAGACGTTGTAGAGGATGCCGGACATCGCGCGCGTCAGCGCGAGGGAGCCGGCGAGGCCGAGCACGAGCCCCGCGAGCGTCAGCACGAGGCCGTGGCCGACGACCAGCCGGAGGATGTCCCGCGCCTGCGCGCCGAGCGCGAGCCGGACGCCGATCTCGTGCGTCCGCTGCGTGACGGCGTAGCTCATCACGGCGTAGATGCCGACGCCCGCGAGCACCAGCGCGCAGACGGCGAAGAGGGCGAACATGAACATGGCGAGCCGCTTGGGCGAGAGCGCCTCGTCAATGATGGTCTGCATCGTGCGGACGTTGTAGATGGGCAGGTCGCGGTCGAGCGCGCGCACCTCTTCGCGCAGGAGCGGCGCGAGGTGCGAAGGGTCGCCCTCCGTCCGCACGACCAGACCCATCTTCCACCACGGGTCTTGGCGGTAAGGCAGATAGAGGCTGAGTTCGGCCTCCTCCTCGATGTCCTCGTCCTTCACGTCCGCCGCGACGCCGACGACTTCGAGCGGCCCGGCCTCTTCGCTGATGATGAGGTGGCCGCCGACGGCCCGCCCGCCGGGGAAGAAGCGGCGCGCGAGCGACTCGCTGACGACGACGACGCGCGTCGAAGTCTCGTTGTCCGCTTCGTTGAAGGCGCGGCCCTCGCGGAGCGGCGTGCCGACGGCCTCGAAGTAGCGCGGCGTGACCATCCGGTATTCGGCGTAGGGCTCGCGCCCCTTCGGCGGGGCCGGTTGGCCGACGATGCGGAAGCGCGAACTCGACGTGCCGCCCCGATCCATCGGGATGTAGTTGACCGCCGCCGCCGCCGTCACGCCCGGCAGGTTCGCAGCGCGCTCAAGGAGTCGTTCGTAGAACTCGATGCGCTGGCGCGGCTCCGCGTACTTCTCGCGCGCGGGCGAGACTTCGAGCGTCATGACACTTTCGGCCCGCACGCCCAAGTCGGCGCGCAACAGTTCGACGAAGCTCCGCACCATCAAGCCCGCCCCGGCCAGGAGAACGAGGCTCAGCGTAATCTCCACGACCACGAGCGCGCTCCGCAGGAAGCCGCCCGCCGCGCCGCTCGAAGTGCCCTTCGTCCCCTCTTTGAGCGATTCGTTGAAGTTGACCCGCGTCGCCTGCCACGCGGGCGCGAGGCCGAAGATGACGCCCGTCACGACCGAGGCGAGCAAGGTGAAGCCGAGCACTTCAAGGTCGAGGCCGAGCTTGCGCCAGCCCGCGATGTACTGCGTGTAGGTCGGCGGGATGCCCTTCGAGATGAACTCGACGCCCCACACCGACAGAAGCACTCCGAGCGCGCCGCCCAGCAGCGCGAGCAGCAAGCTCTCCGTCAACAACTGTCGCACGACCCGTCCGCGACCCGCGCCGAGCGCGAGCCGGATGGCGAGTTCCTTCCGCCGCGAAGCGCCGCGCACCAGAAGCAAGTTGGCGACGTTGGCGCACGCGATCAAGAGCACGAAGCCGACCGCCCACATCATCACGACGAGATACATGCGCGAGCCGCGCGCGTGCGAGTCCGTCAGCGTCTCGATGTGCGCCGTGCGGCCCGCGTTCGCGTCCGGGTGCTCCTGCTCCTGCCGCGCGGCGATGGCGGTCATCTCCCCTTGCGCCTGCTCGACGGTCGCGCCCGGCTTGAGCAGCCCGACGACTTGCAGGTAGTGGCCGTAGTGGTTCGCCGACTCCTTCGGGGTGAAGGCGATGGGAGCCCACAGCTCGCTCCCGTTCATCGGGAACTCGAAGTCCTGCGGCATGATGCCGACGACCGTGTGCGGCTTGCCGTCGAGGCTGATGGTCTTGCCGACGAACGCGGGGTCTGAGCCGAAGCGGCGCTGCCAGAGCGATTGCTTGACGAGGATGACGGCGTTGCGGCCCTCCTCGTCCTCTTCGGCTAAGAACGTGCGTCCATCCAGAGGCTTCACGTCGAGCGCCTTGAAGAAGTTGGTGCTCACACGCGCGCCGGAGATGCGCTCCGGCTGGTCGCCTCCGGTGAGGTTGAAGTGCGCCGGGTTGTAGGTGACTAACTCCTCGAAGACGCCCGCCCGCTCGCGCCACTCGTGGAAGTTGCCGGGCGAGACCGAGCCGCGCATGATGCCTGCGGGGAGGTTGCGCGCCCAGATCATCACCAGCCGGTCGCTCGTCGGGAAGTCGAAGGGGCGGAGCAGCAGCGCGTTCACGCAACTGAAGATCATCGTGTTCACGCCGATGCCCAGAGCGAGCGCCAAGACCGCCACCGCCGTGAACCCCGGATTCCTCCGCAGCATCCGCGCCCCAAACCGCAAGTCCTGCCAGAGAGTCCCCATCACCACCTCCTAAGAAGGTGATGAGTGAGAAGCGATAAGTGATAAGAGGAAGCAGGCTCTTTCTTATCACTCATCACTCATCACTTATCACTCGTATCTCAGTGCCACCATCGGATCAACGCGCGTCGCGCGGCGGGCCGGGATGTAGCAGGCGAGGAAGGCGACCGCCGTCAGGAGCAGGGCGACGGCGGCGAAGACCAAAGGGTCTGTCGCCGTCACGCCGTAGAGCAGGCTCGACATCAGCCGCGTGACGGCGAACGCGCCGACGAGCCCGACGCCGACGCCCGCGAGCGCGAGCACCATCCCCTGACCGACGACCATCTTGAGCACGTCGCGCGTCTGCGCGCCCAAGGCCATGCGGACGCCGATCTCGCGCGTCCTCTGCGTCACCGAGTAGGCCAAGACGCCGTAGAGCCCGACCGAGGCGAGGAGCAAAGCGACGACCGCGAAGATGCCGAGCATGAGCATCGAGAAGCGGCGCTGCGCCATCGAGTCCGAGACGAGCTGCTCCATCGTCGTCACCTTATAGACGGGCAGGTCCCTGTCCAGCTCGCGGATGACGCCGCGCACCGAGGCCGTCAAAGCCTCCGGCTCGCCCAAAGTCCTGACCGCGAGGAAGATGCCGGGGTTCGGTCGCTGCACGAGCGGGACGTAATACTGGACGCGCGATTCGCCCTCCAAGTCCTTGTGCCTGACGTGGCCGACGATGCCGACCACTTCGCGCCAGCGAGGGTTGTTGTCCGGCCCCGTCTCGAACGAGATGCGCTTGCCCACGGGGTCTTCGTTCGGCCAGTACTTGCGCGCCATCGTCTCGTCCAGAATCGCCACGCCGGGCGCGTCCGGCCCGTCCTGTTCGGTGAAGTAACGACCGCGCACGAGCGGGATGCTCATCGTCCTGAAGTAGTCAGCCGTGACCATCCAGCGGTCGCCGTGCGGCGAGGTCTGCCCCTGCGGCACGGGGCGGCCTTCGATGCCGAAACTCCCGCTCTGGTTCTGCCCGCTCAAGGGCAGCACGTTCGTCGCGCCCGCCGCCTCGACGCCGGGCAGAGCCCGCACGCGCTCGATCAACTGCCGGAAGAACTCCTGCCGTTGCGGCGGCTCTTTGTACTTCGCTTCGGGCAGCGTCAACTGCATCGAGAGGATGCCTTCGGGGCGGAAGCCGGGGTTGACCTGCTGCAACTGCGCGAAGCTCTTAATCAACAGTCCCGCGCAGATGAGGAGCACGAGCGCCAGTGCCATCTCGGCGACGACGAGGGCGCTGCGCGCGCCCTTCTTCATGCCGCCCGCGCCCGACCTGCCGCCCTCTTTGAGCGCGTCGTGCAAGTCCACCTTCGACGCCTGCAACGCGGGCGCGAGTCCGAACAGCACGCCCGTCAGGAGCGAGACGCCGACCGTGAAGCCCAAGACCCAGAGGTCAACGCCGACCTCGTAGGCGCGCGGAATCTTCGACTCGTTGAAGGAGAGCAGAAGGTCAACGCCCCACGTCGCCAGCAGAAGCCCCAGCGCGCCGCCGACGACCGCGAGCAGCACGCTCTCCGTCAGCAGTTGACGGATGACGCGCCCGCGCCCCGCGCCGAGCGCCGTGCGGATGGCGATCTCCTTCTGCCGCACCGCCGAGCGCGCCAGCAGGAGGTTGGCGACGTTGGCGCACGCAATCAAAAGCACGAGCCCGACCGCGCCCAGAAGCATCCAGAGCATCGGCCTGACTTCGCCGACGACCGTCTCGCTCATCTCCGTGAGCTTCAAGCCCCAGTCATTGACCGTGAGGCCGGGCATGAGTTGCGCGCGCAACGAGTCGGCGATGGCGTTCATCTCTGCCTGCGCCTGCTCGAACGAGACGCCGGGCTTGAGGCGCGTCAGCACGAAGAGATTCTCGCGCCCGATGTTGTCCATCGAGAGTTGCTGCGGCGTGAAGGTGAGCGGCGACCAGATTTCGATGGTCAGCCCGATCTCACGCCCGAACTGAAAGTCGGGCGGCATGATGCCGACGATCTCGTAGCTCTCGCCGTTGAGCGAGACGCGCTTGCCGACGAGGTTCGGGTCGGAGCCGAAGCGCCGCCGCCACAAGCCGTCGGTGATGACGGCCACGCGGTCTCTCCCCTTCTCTTCCTCTTCGGGCAGCAGGACGCGCCCGCGCTCGGCCTCCGCTCGCAGCAACGGGAAGAGGTTGGCGCTCGTCGTCATGCCTTGCAGCCGCTCCGGCTCGCCGCCGTCGCCCGTCAGGTTGGCGCTCCAAAACGACATCGCCGCGATGCCCTCGAAGGATTTCGCGTTCTCGCGGTAGTGCTTGTAGCCGGGGGCCGAGACCGAAGCCTTGAGGTCAATCTTCGGATAGTTGTGATTTAAGAGGACGAGCTGTTCGGGGTCTGGGTAGGAGAGCGGGCGCAGAAGGATCGCGTTGACCACGCTGAAGATCGCCGTGTTGATGCCGATGCCCAGAGCGAGCGTGAGCACCGCGACCGCCGTGAAGCCCGGATTCTTCGACAGCACGCGACCGGCGAAACGAAAGTCCTGCCAGATGTTTCTCATCTCCGCACCTCAAGGGAAGGGGTTCGGGTGTCGGGTTTGAGAATTTCAAATCTCGAATCTCAAATTTGAAATCCCGGAACTGACCGCCGTCACCTTTAAAGTTTGAAGCCGCTCTCTTCGAGTTCTTCCTCGGAACGGGGGTTGCGGTCTTCCTCGACCACCTTGCCGTCGAAGAGGTGGAAGGTGCGGTCGGCGTAGCGCGCATAGCGCGGGTCGTGCGTCACCATACAGATGGTCGCGCCGCCCGCGTGCAGCTCGCGCAAGAGGTTCATCACCGCCTCGCCGTTGGTCGAGTCGAGGTTGCCCGTCGGCTCGTCGGCCAGCAGCACCGAGGGGTTCCCGGCGACGGCGCGGGCGACGGCGACTCTCTGCTGCTGACCGCCGGAGAGCTGCGCCGGGTAGTGCTTCATGCGGTGGCTCATGCCGACCTTTTGGAGCGCGTCCTCGACGCGGCGGCGGCGCTCGGCGGAGGAGAGGTCGCGGTAGGTCAGCGGCAGCTCGACGTTCTCATAGACGTTGAGGTCGCCGATGAGGTTGAACGCCTGAAAGATGAAGCCGATCTCCTTGTTCCGGATGCGCGCGCGCTCCGAGAGCGAGAGGTTGGCGACCGGAGTGCCGTTAAGCAGATACTCGCCGTCGGTCGGCGAATCCAAGAGGCCGAGGATGGAGAGGAGCGTGGATTTGCCGCAGCCCGAAGGCCCGGCGATGGAGACGTACTCCCCTTTGCGAATCTCCATGTGGATGCCCGACAGGGCGTGCGTCTCCACCTCGTCGGTGAAGAAGACCTTGCGAACGTCGTCCAAATGAACCAGCGTCTCGCTCGATGCGCTCATCTCTTTGATCCTTTCGTCAAACGTGAATCTTCAAAAGCCGTGAATCGTCAATCGTCAATCGTGAACGGTAAGTCAGGGGTCTTTCGATTGACGATTGACGAGTCACGATTGACGGCTTTTTCAATCTATTCGCAGGCGGTCAACCTTGTCCCACTGCTGCGTGTCGGAGAGGATGACGGTGTCGCCTTCGCGGAGTCCTTCTAAAACTTCGATGGTGTTGACGGAGCTGCGACCGAGCTTGACGGGGACGCGCACGGCTGTCCGGCCCCCGTCCTCGATGCGGAAGAGGGTGACGCTCGATTGCGCGCCGCCCGAAGCGGGACGGCTCACGTAGAGGACGTTCTCCAAACGCTCAAGCTCAATCATGCCGTCCACGCTCAAGTCAGGACGCGCGCCCGCCGGGAGCCCGCCTTCGAGCCTTACGTCCACGGTTACGGTCGCGTTCTGCACCGCCGGGTCAATGCGCTGGACGCGCCCCTGTATGACGCCGCCGCCGCGCGTGTCAATCGCCGCTATCTGCCCAAGCTGCACGTCGCGCGCCTGCGTCTCCGGGACTTGCAGCGCGGCCTTGAGGCTCGAAGGGTCGGCCACGCGCGCGATGTTCGTCCCCGGCGTAATCTGCTGCCCGACTTCGACCGTCACCTGTTGCAGCACGCCGGTCGTCCCCGCGCGCACGAAGAGCGAGGCGACCTGCTCCTGATTCAGACGGAGTTGCGCGCGCAACTGCTCGATGCGCGCCTTCTGCGTCGCGGCCTGCGCCTGCGCCGATTGGAGGCTGCTGCCGACGCGCTTCTTCTCTATCTCAAGACGGTTGGCTAACTGCTGCACGCGGACGCGCGAGATGCGGATGGTGATGGTGGGGACGAGCCCTTCTTTCGCCAACTGCTCGTCGGTGTCGAGCTGAATCTTGGCCTGATTGTACTCGGACTCGATCTGCGCGGTGGCCGCCTGCTGCCCCATCCGCTCGCTCTCTAAGCGCGCGCGGATGTTGTTGAGTTCGGCCTCCGCCGCCTTAATCTGATATTCGACATCCACGCTCGACTGTTTGAGCGTCGGGTTCGACAGCTCGACGAGCACGCTCCCTGCGCCGACCTGCTCGCCCGGCTGCGCGTAGATGCGCTCGACTCGGCCCTCGACGGGCGCGGCCACCTGCCGAATCTCTTCGGGGACGAGCGTGCCTAAGCCCCGCACCTGCCGGAGCATCTGCCCGCGCTTGACCGTGTCGGTGTAGAGCGTGGCGCGCGCGACGCTCGGCGCGGCGCGTTCGAGCTTCGACAGGCCGTAGGTGATGAGCACGAGCACGAGGACGCAGACCACCGAGAGGGCCGCGAGCCGGAGTCGCTTCTTATTCTTGCGTGCGGGGCGTTTGACATCCATAGGGGCTTACACAGTCGGGGGCACAACTCTTCCTTTCCCGGCCCGTCTAACACAAGCCCCGTACCACTCGGAGGGAAGCCCGTGCGAGCGAGATTCCGGCGGTTTTGGCCGGAAAATCCGGCCAGACGGCGAGCGCGGTGTCCGTTTTCGGAAAGCCGAATCCCAAAATCGAAAAACCGGGCGGCGCGGGCCCGCAGATAAAATTCAAGCGCCGGGATAAAAACCAACTTAAATAAAGCGCTGGTTCGGAGTATTATCCGGGGCGGATTTTCGGACAGACATGCTCCGCGCCGAGACTTAATGCTTCCCTCCCCGGCTTTCGCGGCGCGGCTCTCCGCCGACTTCGCAGCACCGACCGGTTGACGCCGAACGAAAGGAACTCCGATGTTCTTCAAACCGTCTCTCGCCTTCGCCCTCTCACTCTGCCTGCTCCTGAGCGCCACGGGTCAGCAGGCGCAGCCGCCCGCGCCGCAGGACGTGCCCGACGACGAAGACGACGTGGTACGCATCACGTCGAACCTCGTGCAGATGGACGCCATCGTGACGGACAAGCAGGGCCGTCACGTCACCGACCTCCGCGCCGAGGACTTCGAGATTCGAGAGGACGGTCGCCGCCGCGACATCACGGAGTTCTCCTACGTCTCGACCGTGCCCGCGACGGTCGCCCCCGCGCCGAACCTCGCTGCGACGCCTCCGGCGGACTCGAAGAAGGCGGCGACGACGACGGCGACCGTCGCGCCCGTGGCGCGCGTCCGCGCGCTGCGCCCCGAACAGACGCGGCGCACCATCGTCCTTGCGGTGGACGACCTCGGTCTCTCTTCCGAGAGCTTCCCTTACGTCAAGCGCGCCCTCAAGCAGTACGTGGACGAGCAGATGCAGCCGGGCGACCTCGTCGCCGTCGTCGGCACCAGTTCGGGGGCCGGAGCCTTGCAGCAGCTCACCGCCGACAAGCAAATACTCCATTCGGTGATTGACCAGTTGCGCTGGCGAGCGCGCGGGCGCGGGCTCGTCCCTTTCTTCCAGAGTGCGGGCGGCGTCGAGCCTCTCACGCCCGGAGTGACTTCGGGCGACACGGGGCGAGAAGCTGGTGAGGATCAGTTGCGGAAGCTGGGGACGGGCGTCGGCGGGGCCGAGCAGGCCGAGGCGCTGCGCGAGGAGGCTTTCGTCATCGGCACGCTCGGCGCGCTCCAATACATCGCGCAGGGCTTGCGCGACCTGCCCGGTCGGAAGTCGGTCGTGCTCTTCAGCGACGGCCTCTCCGTCTATAACCTCGCCGAGGCGACGCGCACCAACGAGCGCGGCATGAGCGGGCGACTCGTGGACGGCTTGCGCCGCCTGACCGACGCCGCCAGCCGCGCCTCGGTCGTCTTCTACGCCGTCCACGCGCGCGGGCTGCCGACGCTCGGCATTGACGCGAAGGACGACGGGCTCTACATCGGCGGGAACAACCGGTCGTCAACGTTGCGGCCCGTCCTGACTGGCAACGACCCGCGCATCGCCGACCGGCGCGCGAGCTTCCGCGAGGGGCAGGACGGGCTCGTCGTCCTCGCGCGCGAGACGGGCGGCTTCGCCGTCCTCAACAACAACGACGTGGGCAAGGGGCTCGCGCGCGTCATCGAAGACCAGCAGGGCTTCTACCTCATCGGCTACCGGCCCGACGAGAAGACCTTCGACCCCTTGACCGGACGCCGCCGCTACCGCTCGTTGAGCATCAAGGTCAAGCGACCGGGCCTCACCGTCCGCACGCGGAGCGGCTTCTACGGCTTCGCCGACGCCGAGCGGCCCGCCGCCCCGCCGACGCGCGACCAGCAGTTGGTCAAGGCGCTCACCTCGCCCTTCACTTCGGGCGGCGTGGCCCTGCGCCTCACGGCCTTCTTCGGCAACGAGGAGCCGGGCGGCTCCTTCGTCCGCTCGATGCTCCACATTGACACGCGCGGCCTGACCTTCAAGGAGGGGGCCGACGGCTGGCGCGAGGCCGTCATTGACGTGCTCGCCGCCGTCTTCCACTCCGACGGGACGTTCGCCGAGCAGGTCAACCAGACGCACACCATCCGCGTCCGGCCCGAAGCGTTCGAGCGCAGCCTCCGCAGCGGCCTCGTCCACACGCTCAACGTCCCGGTCAAGGACGCGGGCGCGTACCAACTCCGCCTCGCCGTCCGCGACGCGGCCTCCGAGCGCATCGGCTCCGCCCACCAGTACGTCGAGGTGCCGGATGTCGGCAAAGGCGTGCTCGCGCTCTCCGGCCTCGTCGCCGCCGCCGCGCAGACGAACGCCGCCGCCTCGACTCCCGGCGCTCCGCCCGTCGTGAACGCGGCCACGGGCGCGGAGACCGAGACCGAAGCACAGGCGAGCCCCGCCGTCCGCCGCTTCCGTCCCGGCATGAGGATGGATTTCGGCTACGTGATCTACAACGCCAAACTCGACCCCGCGAACGGCAAGCCGCGCCTGACCACGCAGGTCAGCCTCTTCCGCGACGGCAGACAGGTCTTCGCCGGAACTCCTGAGCCCTTCGAGGTCGGCCAGCAGACAGACCTCAAGCGCCTCGTCGCTTCGGGCCGCCTCCGGCTCGGCGCAGACCTCGGCCCCGGCGAGTACGTCCTCCAGGCGGTCGTCACCGACGCCCTCGCCCCCGAACGCTCTCGCACCGCCGCCCAGTGGCTCGAATTTGAGATCGTCAGATAGAGCGGCGAAGGCACTCTCCGGGGGAAGGATTTTTGGTAGGGGCGGGACTTGTTCTCGCCCCTTCTTTTTTTGAACGGGCTTCGATGATTCGCGCGCGCCCGGAAGTAAGCGCGGAGACTTCAGCCGACGACCTCTCGGATGACTCTGACGAGTTCGCGCACGTCTTCCTCCGTGGTGTCGAAGGAGGCCATGAGGCGGATTTCGGAGGTCAGTTCGTCCCAGACGTAGAAGAAGTAATGCTGCTGGATGGCGGCGACGTGCCGGGGCTCGATGATGGCGAAGACGGCGTTGGATTCGACGGGCTGCGTGATTCGGACTTGCGGGACGCCTTCGAGTTCGGCGGCGAGCAGTTGGGCCATGCGGTTGGCGCGGGCGGCGTTCGAGAGCCAGAGGCCGTCGGCCAGCAGCGCCGTGAACTGCGCCGAGATGAAGCGCATCTTGGAGGGAAGGTGCGTGCCCTGCTTGCGGACGAACTTGAAGTCCTGCGCCAGACGTGGGTCGAAGAAGACGACCGCCTCGCCGTACATCATCCCGTTTTTCGCGCCGCCGAACGAGAGCACATCCACGCCCGCCTCCGCCGTCAACTCTCTGAGCGAAGCATTGAGGTGCGCCGCCGCGTTCGCTAAGCGCGCGCCGTCCATGTGGACGAGCAAACCGCGCTCGTGCGCGAAGGTCGAGAGGGCGCGCGTCTCTTCGAGCGTATAGACCGTCCCCAGTTCGGTCGGTTGCGCGAAGGAGACGACGCGCGGCTGGACGTGGTGCTGGTCGCCCGCGCGCAGCAAGCAGGGCTCAATGCTCGCGGGCGTGAGCTTGCCGCCGGGCATCTGCAAGGGGATGAGCTTGCAGCCTGTGAACTTCTCCGGCGCGCCGCACTCGTCCACGTGGATGTGCGAGTTGGCGGAGCAGACGATGGCGTGATGCGGCGAGGTCATGGCCTGAAGGCCGAGGACGTTCGCGCCCGTCCCGCCGAAGACGAAGAAGCTCCGCGCGCCTTCGCCGAAGTGCTCGCGGAAGGCGGCCTCGGCGCGCGCCGTGAAGGGGTCGTCGCCGTAAGCGACGACGTGCCCGCCGTCGTTGGCCGCGACAAGCGCCTCCAACACGCGCGGGTGGACGCCCGCGTTGTTATCGCTTGCGAAGCTGCGCCTCGGTTTCATCGGAGACAAATTAACACGGACAAGACAAACG
>DASTQX010000585.1:0-6753 GCA_035761505.1 Pyrinomonadaceae bacterium | reverse complement strand
TTCAACACGGCGGTGCTCATCGGGAGCAGCCTGACGATGGCGCTCGCCGTGTGGGCGACGCAGGTCGGGCGCTCGCGCAAGGTGCAGGTCGCCTTCCTCGGCGCGACGCTCTTCCTCGGCAGCATCTTCCTCGCCGTCAAGGCTTACGAGTACACGACGAAGTACAACGACGGGCTCATCCCCTTCGCCGGGTTGTTCCACCCGAACCCGGAGACGGCACACTTCCCGCCGGAGGTGAGCATCAAGAACATCCAGATGTTCTACTGGATTTACTTCGCGATGACGGGCCTCCACGCGCTCCACATGATTATCGGCATCGGCATCCTTCTGCCGATCATGTGGGCCGCTTGGCGCGGGCGCTACTCGCCCGAATACCACGCGCCGGTCGAACTCTTCGGCCTCTACTGGCACTTCGTTGACATCGTTTGGATTTTCCTCTTCCCGCTCCTCTACCTGCTCGGCGCGCACTACGGCAGCGGGGGGCACTAGAAAGGAAGTGATGAGTGATGAGAGATGAGTGATAAGACAGGACGGGTTTTTCTCATCACTTATCGCTCATCACTTATCACCTATCAGAGGTTTCGTTCATGTCGGAACACATCGTCTCAAGGCAAGTCTATTTCGTGATTTTCGGGGCGCTGATGGTGGGGACGGCGCTGACGGTTCTGGCGGCGACGCAGGACTTCGGGTGGGCGAACGACCTCATCGCGATGACCATTGCGGTCGGCAAGGCGCTGCTCGTGCTGCTGTTCTTCATGCACGTCCGCTACAGCTCGCGGCTCGTCTGGGTGGTCGTCTGCGCGATGTTCTTCTGGCTCGCCGTCATGCTCGTGCTGACCTTGACCGACTATTCCAGCCGTCGCTGGTTCGGCCCTTCGCGCGCCGACCCGCTGCACGGCGATGTGACGGTGCAGGAACCGGCACATTGAAGGGCCGCCCGCGCGGGCGCACCTTTAGTACAATGAGGCCCGGCGCAGGAGCGAAGTGAGCCGCCCTGCGCCGGGCCTCTTCGCGCCCGTGTGAGACTTCCGACTTGTGAGGGTTTAGAGCTTCGATGAGAAGAGCCATCACCGCCGTCCTCCGCTTCGCGCTGCGGGTCTTCTTCCGCCGCGTGGAGGTCGTGGGGCGCGAGCGCGTGCCGCGCGGGGGCGCGGTGCTGTTCGTCCTCAACCACCCGAACGGGCTCGTCGACCCGGCCTTCCTGCTGTGCCACGCGCCGCGCCGCGTCTCGTTCCTCGCCAAATCCACGCTCTTCGAGATGCCCGTCGTCGGCTTCTTCGTCCGCAAGATGGAGGCCATCCCCGTCTATCGAAAGGAGGACGACGGCGCGGACGTTTCGCGCAACCGTGAGACGTTCGAGCGCTCGCACGCTCTTCTGAAGCGCGGCGGCACCATCGCCATCTGCCCCGAAGGCAAGTCGCACAGCGAGCCCTCCTTGCAGCCCTTGAAGACGGGCGCGGCGCGCATCGCGCTCGGCGCGGCCTCGGCGGGCGAGGCGCTCGGCATGAAGGTCGTCCCGGCGGGGCTCTACTACCCGGCGAAGACTACTTTCCGGAGCGGCGCGCTGCTCTACTTCGGCGAGCCGATTGAGGTCGAGCCCGTCCGGCTCGACGAGCGGGGCGAGCCGCCGCGCGAGGCCGTGCGCGAACTCTCCGACCGCGTGGCCGAGAGCCTGCGCGCGCTCACCTTAAACGCCGACCGGCACGAGGCTCTGGCCGTGGTCGCGCGCGCCGAGCGCATCTTCTCTTCCGAGGACGAAGACGAAGAGGGCGAGGGTTGGAGCCTTGAAAGTGAACTGAGACGGCGGCGGCGTTTCGTCGAGGGCTACGCCTTCCACCGCGAGCACTCGGCGCGGCGGCTCGAAGAGTTGGAGAAGCGGCTGCGCCAGTACGAGGAGGAGTTGCGGCAGGCGGGGATCGAAGACCCGCGACATCTTTCGACCTCGGCGGTCTCGCGCTACGGTCGCGCGTGGACGCTCGTCACGCGCGGCCTCGTCTTCCTGCTCGCCGCGCCGCTCGCGCTCGCGGGCGCGCTCCTGCACTACCCGGCCTACACGCTCGCCGGAGTCCTCGCCAAGAAGTTCGCGCAGAGCTACGAGGATGTGCTCTCGACCTTCAAGATCATGGCGGCGATGCTGCTCTTCCCGGCGACTTGGATTGCGCTCGCGGCGGTCGTCTATGCGTTCAAGGGTTGGCCGTGGGCGCTCGCCGCGCTCCTGTTCGCGCCCGTCGCGGGCTACGCCGCCCTGCGCACGCGCGAGGAGTTCGACCGCTTCGTCGCGGGCGCGCGCGCCGTCCTCTTCTTCGTCCGCGAGCGCCGCTTCTTCAAACAACTCCTCGACGAGCGCCGCGCCATCCGCCGCGAGATACTCGAACTCGGTTACGAGGCCGAGCGCGCCGGGGCGCTCGAATAATGAGCAGTGAGCAGTAAGACAGTAAGCAGTAAGCAGTAAGCAGTAAGCAGTAAGCGGTAAGCAGTAAGCAGTAAAGAAAGTTAAAGGCAGCCGGGTTGTGAGACACCCGGCTGCCTTCTTCTTTTTACTGCTTACCGCTTACTGCTTACTGCTTACCGCTTACTGCTTACTGCAAGACGAAGCTGTAGGTGACGAGGCCGGTGACTTTGACGGGTTGGCCGGAGAGCAGTGTGGGGGAGAAGCGGGCCTGCTTGGCGGCGTTGACGGCGGCTTCGCGGAGGAGCTGGGGGCCGTTGATGGCCTCGGCGGAGATGACGGCCCCCTGCTCGTCCACGACGACCTGCACGGTGACCGTGCCCTGCGCGCCCGCGTCTCTGGCCTCCTGCGGATAGACGGGCGCGGGCTTGCTGACGGCCTTGCCGTTGATGATGCCGCCGGCGATGGGCGGCCTGTTCGGCCCGGCGTTCTGCTCGCCCTGCGCGCCAGCGACGACATTCTTGCCGCCCGTCAGGCGCTGGTGTTCGGCGAAGGCTTCTTTGGCCTGATTCTCGAAGGACTCCTTCTGCGAGGCGTCGCCCTCCATCTGGGCGAGCTTGGCGGACTCGCCGAGGAGGTTCGACTTGAGCGACCACGCCTGCGGGTTCTGCGGCGCGAGCGCGAGCGCCTGCTCGACGACTTCGAGCCCGCGCTGGACGCACTGCCGCGCCCTGTAGAACTCGTTCGAGTCGGCGGGCATCTTGTAAGTGACAGCCGCTTTCTCGTTCGGCTTCTCGCCCTGCGGCGCGGTCTCCTTGTTGTCCTGATGCTCGGTGATTTTGTTGGCGCACTGCCAGTCTTCGGAGACGAGACTCGTGTAGAGCCGCGCGCGCTCTGGGACGGGGAGCGCGGCGTTGCCCGCGCGCTCCAAGACGGTCTCGCGCACCTTCTCCTCGTTGCGCATCTGGCGGTAGATGGTGACGATGGCGCTGTATGCGTCCTGCCGCAGCGGGTTCTTGGCGAGCAACTGGCGGTAGGCTTCGATGGCCGCCTCGCCTCTCGCCACGTTCTCCGGCGAGGCGTCGCCGGGCCTGTACTGATCTTGGAGCGCGCGCGCGATGAAGAGCGGCGCGGTCTTGTGATCCGGGTCGAGTTCGAGCGCCTTGCGGAAGTGCTCCACGGCCTTCTCGAAGTTGCCTTCGCGGTAGTTGCGCGCGCCCGCGTCCACCTCCGCGCGCACCTTGTTCGCCTCCTCGCGCGCCCTCTGTTTCGCGGCGGCGTCGGGCTGCTGCGCGGAGGCGAGGCCCGGCGTGAAGACGAAGGCGAGGGCGGCGGCGGCGAGCGAGTTGACGATGAGTCTTTTCATGTTCGTCTCCTGAGGAAAAATTTCAGGCGGTAACTTAACTTGAAGGCGGACGAGTCGGCAAGGCTCGCGGCGCGAGGGCGAAAGGCTCCGGCGCGGAGGCGGGCGGTTGCGCCGACGAAAATTCCGCGCCGCCCGACGTTCGATTTAACTCTCGTTCTTCTTCGCGCGTTCCATAAAAAAACTCCCGCCCCGCTCTACTTCTTCTGGCCGAGCGCGACGGCGCGTTTGTAGGCGGCGTAAACGGCCTTCGAGAGCACTGTCCGCAGAGAACCCTTCTCCATCTGGTAGATGGCCTCGGCGGAAGTGCCGCCGGGCGAGGTGACCATGTTGCGCAGTTCCGCCGGGTGCTTGTGCGACTCGCGCGCGAAGAGGACGGAGCCGAGTAAGGTCTGCGTCACCAACTCCTGCGAGACGTGGCGCGAGAAGCCCATGTGGACTCCGGCGTCCACGAGCGCCTCCATCATCATGAAGATGTAGGTCGGCCCCGTCGCCGAGAGCGCCGTCGCCATGTCAATCATGTGCTCGTTCTCGACGTAAATCTCCCGGCCCAGAGCGCCGAGCATCGCGCGCACGACCGAAGAGTGGAGCAGCCCGCCCGCGATTGTGTCCATCCGCGCGCCCGCGACAATCGAGAGCACGAGCTGTCCTTCCGCGAGCGAGCCCTTCAACTCTTCGAGCACGCGCCCCAAACGCTGCGGCTTGACGGCGAGGACGACGACCGAAGGGCTCTCGCCCTCTTCGCCTTCGCCGCGCGCCGTCGCCGCCTCGCGGTTGCTCTCGAAGACCTGAATACCGTATCGCTCCCGCAACTCTTCGCGGCGCGCGGCGCGCGGGTGGCTGGCGGCGACTTGCGCGGGGCTCACGAGCGAGCGGCGCAGGAGCCCGGCGACCATCGCCTCGGCCATCACGCCGCAGCCGACGAAGGAGAGGCGCGCGTCGCGCAAAGGGCTCTGCTCGCGCTCGGCGGCGTCCGCGCCTTGCGCCGGGAGGTCGGTCATAAAGGAGTCGCTTCTTTCCATCTACATTCTCGGCGGCGTCAATCATATTCGCCCGCCCGCCCGCGCGTCCAACGTCGAGGAGAGCGAAGTGATGAAGGATGAGTGATGAAGGAACTGCTGTTTGAATTTCAGAGTTCGAGATTCGAGTTTTCAAATCTCAAATTTGAAACCCCGGATTTAAAATCCGGTCAGCAACTTCTTCATCAACGCTCTCGTGGGAAGCGCGGGCGCGGTTTTTTACAAATGCGTGAGAACTTCGGGCGCGATTTTCTGCTACCATCTGGGGCATTCGGATTCCCGAACTTTTCCGTCAATCACGAATCACACCCGTCGCCATCGAGGAGAACTCAAGATGAATTTGAAAAAGCACCCCTTCGCCTTCGCCGCCGCCGCCGCGCTGCTCTTGGCCTTCGCCGCCGCGTCCGCGAGCGCGCAGAGCCCCTTGCGCCTGCCGCGACCGAGCCAGAAGTCGAGCGTCATGCAGACCATCGGCGTCACCGACCTGACGATTACCTACAGCCGCCCCGGCGTGAAGGGGCGCAAAATCTGGGGCGACCCGCCCGCCGGAGCGCCCGCCGGGACGGCCACGCTCGACGACGGTCGAGCCCGCCCCGCCGATGCCGTCGTCGTCCCCTACGGCCACGTCTGGCGCACGGGCGCGAACGAGGCGACGCTCTTTGAAGTGACCGACGCCGTGCTCGTCAACGGCCAGCCGCTCGCCGCCGGGCGCTACAGCCTGCACACCATTCCGGGCCGCGACGAGTGGACGATCATCTTCAACAAGGACGACGGCCAGTGGGGCAGTTTTACTTACGACGAGAAGAAGGACGCGCTCCGCGTCAAGGCGAAGCCGGAGGCGTCGGCCAGCAATCAGGAGTGGCTCGCCTTCAGCATTGACCCCGAAGGCGAGAACGCCGCGCGCGTCAACATCCGCTGGGAGAAGCTGACCGTGCCCTTCACCGTCGAGGTCAAGGACGTGAAGGCGCTCGCCGTCGAGAAGGCCCGCGCCTCGCTCGCCTCGGCCAAGCCCGACAACTGGCAGATGCCGCTTCAGGCCGCGAACTACCTGCTTCAGAACAAGCTCGACCTCGCCGAGGCGATGCGCTGGACTGAGCAATCCATCAAGGCGCAGGAGAACTTCAACAACCTCAACCTCAAGGCCCGCATCCTCGCCGCCGAGGGCAAGACCGCCGAGGCCGTCGCCGCCGGCGAGAAGGCGCTCCAAGTCGGCAAGGCCGCCAACGCCAACCCGCAAGCCCTCGCCAACTTCGAGAAGACCCTCAACGAGTGGAAGACGAAGAAGTAAGACGCAAGCGTTCAAAGAGACAAAGGGACAAAGGGGAAGAGGGTCAAAGGGATTTAGGGGAGCCGTCCCCTCGTCCCTTTGACCCTCTTCCCCTTTTACCCTTTACCCCTTATCCCTCTTCCCAAACACCGGATTGACGGCGAGCGCGACGACGATGACGACGAGCGCGCCGACGACGTTGTACCAGAGGAAGGCGATTTTGGTGAAGAAGAAGCAGGCGACGACGACCGCTTCGCCGACCGCCGCGCCGACGAAGGCGGCAGTTCCGCCGACGCGCTTGAAATAAAAGGCGAGCAGGAAGATGCCGAGAATCGTGCCGTAGAAGAGCGAGCCCAGACGGTTGACGGCCTCGACGAGCGAGCCGAGCTGGCCCGCGTACTGCGCGAACGAGACGGCGAAGAGCCCCCAGAAGACGGTCGCCAGTTTCGAGAAGACGAGGTAATGGCGCTCGCCCGCCTCGCGCCGGAAGAGGCGGCGGTACACGTCCACGAAGGTCGTCGAAGAGAGCGCGTTCAGGGCCGAGGCCGTCGAAGACATCGAAGCGAAGAAGACCGCCGCGAAGACCAACCCGACGACCCCGGCGGGCAGGTAGTGAATGACGAAGTTGAGGAAGACGTAATTGGTGTCCTCCGGCTTCGGGTTGTACTCCTTGATTAACCCTATAGCGCCGCCGCGAATCTCGGTCGCGGGCGCG